>DLMG01000389.1 GCA_002479245.1 Verrucomicrobia subdivision 3 bacterium UBA7542
TCGCGGTGAAGCGTGTGGCGGCGGAGCGCCGGATTATACTTTCGGATCTCCAGCTTCTCCGTTTTCAATTTTTTGTTGCGGGTGGTGGTGTAGCGCGAAGGTGATTTGCCCAGCTTGCGCGCTTCGGTGCATTCGATGGTGATGATTTCGCGCGGCATAAATTATTCCTTCTCCTTGGCTGTCTTTTCGTCCGGCTCGTCTTCGTCGCTTTCCACTTCTGTGGCGCCGGTGCTGTCCACCGTGCCCAACTGGCCGATTCGGCGCGATTTCAAAGCCCCTTCGCGTTCCAATTGCGCCTGCGCTTCAACCGTGAACCGCGTCCATGGAATCGCTTCCAGGCGCGACTTGGGAATCGTCTTGCCGGTCAATTCACAGACGCCGTAGGTCTTTTTCTCGATGCGTTTGAGCGCCTCCTCAATTTCATAAACCGCGTCCTGGTCGGACGACAACAAACTCAACGCGAAGTCGCGGTCAAAATTGTCCGTGCCCGAATCGGCCATGTGCAGGCTGTAGCCGGGCAGTTCCTGCGCGGATTCCTTGGCCAGGCCGTTCATCTGCCCGAGCAGTTGTTCGCGCAAATCCAGCAGCCGCTGGCAATACTTCTGCCACTCAGCCTTGACATTCCTCGGGACGGCGGTGGCTTTAGCTTTCAACACCGGCCGGCCGAGAATTGCCGCCGTGGCGGAAACCTGTGATTTGACGTGCGTTTTTTTCTTTATGGTCACAAATTAATAATCAGTTTCGGTTCGTCAAGGGGGCGGGAATGTAGCAGAGCAAAACAAATATGCCACAAAAATATTCAGAAATATTCGAGCCGTAAAACCGACGGCTTCCGTTGCCCGCACGGTCGCCAAAGGGATTATGAAATTCCGTCGTCATGTTGGACAATTTACAGCAGGCCGCGCACCAACTAGCCGGAGATTGGATCAGCCACGCCGACCTGGGAGTGCTGGCGTCTCGCCGGCCGGTCGGTGGCCGAAAACCGGAACTCGCCGGCGAGACGCCAGCGCTCCCAGGAAATGCGCCCCGGTTCAGGGCCCCGATGCGCGTCCAAAGTTGGAGGTCGAAGCTCCCCAGGCATGTGCCCTCGGCGTAAAAGGTTCCGTCTTTGACGAAAAAAACCGTAACAAAAACAAAATGAATGTCCCAATAATGTGCAATCGTTTGTTCCGGGCCAGCCTGAGAATGGCAACCCGCAACGGAAACAACTTTAATCGCGGTCGAAATTAATCGCGGTCGAAACACCCGGGGTCCCGGCGCGAGCGTCACCCCTTCTCAATGCAGGCGTAGGCGTTGTGATTGTGGATGCTCTCGAAATTCTCCGCCTCGACCTTGTACCACGTCACCCGCGGATGCGCGTTCAGCTTCAATGCCACGTTGCGCACCAAATCCTCCACGAACACCGGGTTTTCATAAGCGCGCTCCGTCACGAACTTTTCGTCCTGCCGCTTGAGCAATGCGTACAACTCCGAACTCGCCGAGCTTTCCACCATCGCCACCACGTCTTCGATCCAGACCGGCTTCGTGAACCGCAGCGCCACCGTCACCAGCCCGCGCTGGTTGTGCGCGCTGTATCGGGCAATCGCCTTCGAACACGGGCACAGCGTTGTCACCGGCACCTTTACCGTCAGCACGAAATCAATTTCATCGCCACACGCCGCCGCGTCGAACCGCGCCAGGTAATCCATCAGGCTTTTCTTGCGCGACATTGGTGATTTCTTGGACATGAAATACGGGAACTCGATTTCCAGGTGCGACGTGGCCGAGTTCAGCCGCTTCTGTAATGAATGCAAAATGTCCATGATGTTCTCCACGTGGACAACGCTGCCGTGCGCGTTGAGCGCCTCGACGAACCGGCTCATGTGCGTGCCTTTGAACTCCTTTGGCAAATCCACGAACATGCCGATGGTCGCCACCGTGTTTTGCACACTGCGCGCCTTGTCGCGCACCTGGATGGGAAACCGCAGCCCGCGCACGCCGACCTTGTCAATCCGCAACTCACGGTGATCGCGCTCGCTCTGTTTGTCGTAAAGCTTCCGCGCCGACGCGGTCCTTTTGGCCCCGCGCAACGCAACGCCGTTCTGGCTGATTCGAAGCATTGGGAAACAATAGCAGCTTTGCGGAATTTGGCAAAACGTTCTCCGCTGGAACAGACGCGCGGCGTTCATCCTATAGCACGACGGCTCGCAACCCTTGGATTTGAGCTGCTTCTTGCAGCATTCTTGTGGCATAGATGTGGACTGTGGCGCGCGGTGGACGGCCATCCCACACCCACGTTACTTGCCCCACGCCCACGTTATGTCCCACCGCCCAATGTTTTCGATCGGCAGGATGTCGCCATCCGGGCTGAACTTCAAGGGCACACTCCAGAACTGAAAATCGTGGCCCTTGACACCATCCGAACAGGATCCCCAGCGATCCGCCATCCAGATGAATAACGGCTCTCCGGCCATTGGAATTCTCGCGACCCAGGTCTCCTGTGCGGGTATGATCGGAGCGCCATTTTCCGGACGACGATTGATGTTGGACCGCGGGGTATATGGACCCAAAGGCGAGGTAGCCGTCAAAACCTGCTCCGTGCTGCCCTCGAGACAATCACCACAGAGGGGTCCGCAGAGGGCGTAGTAGAGATTGTTTCGCCGGAAGAGCACGGGAGCTTCGCTACCTTTGGCCAGAATATTGCTGGTCTTGCCAACCGAACCCAGGTAATCCGGCGTCAGACGCTCCACGCGAACTGCGTATCCTTCGCCGATAGCAGTGTAGATGTAGTAGCCTGTTCCATCGTCATCCACGAAGAGACTGCCGTCACCGGGGCGGGACCCGAAGAAAGGCACATTCAGATTAACAATGGTGAAAGGCCCAACCGGCGTGTCACTGGTGGCCACTGCATTTTGGCCGTTCCACAGTTTGGGAAACCAATTGTACCAAAGCACGTACTTGTGAGTGTGAGGATTGAAAACCACACTGGGACGGGTATAAACACCAGTCGGTTGATCCTTGAGCAGTTCACCTTCATAAGTCCACCGTTCAAGATCCGGCGAGCTGTAAACCCGGAACGGGCAATTCAAGGCCAGACTGCTTTCATTTGTTCCGTAAGCCATCCCGTAGAGGTAAAAACGTCCGTCGAAGAATTGAAGGCAGCCAGCGTGCGCGTCAATAATCTCCCCGGCAACATCGCACCGAGGCATGATATTGTTGATGGTAACAGTCTGTAAACGCTTCGGCCTGGACTCCACATTTTGCGACTGGTGCTTCTCATCACACGAAATCGTGAAGGCCGCGAGAAAGAAGGTGAGCAAAGTCTGCTGGCAATGTCTTGCCGAAATCTTTTGCGAAACCCAGGTTAAAGGACTTGCTACCAACGTCATGCAAGAAGTTGGGAATCGGTGCCTGGTTTGTATGCACATGCGGGGAACATTATCCTGGGGTCAATGGACGTCAAGATGCCATTTCCCTGCTCCGGGCAGCGCCGCTCGGCAAACCGCACGCGGGCTTCGAAAACCCGGCAAAAAAACGATTGACGCCCGCTCATGTCGGCGTAAAGTCACCCCAAGTGAACCGGACGCAAAAGCAATTCTCCTTGAACCGCGCAACGTCAAAAAGCAAATGCCCATCAATCTTTCTCACGGAAAGCGTGAGAAACTAATGTCCTATCGAATCAATTACTTGCCGACCGGGAACAACCGCCGTTTGTTATGAAGATATTGTTAGTCGTTCCAACTTCGCAATATCACTCCCACTATCCGGCCTTTATGGCACTCACTGATTTTCCGACCGGATTTGCTTACCTGGCGTCCGCCTTAAAAGTGGCCGGGCACGAGGTTTATGGACTGAACCCCAACAATGATACCAGGTTTGCCAACCAGCGCGAGATGGTCGAAACCAAGCTCCAAGAAGCTCTCGCGAACATCCGCCCGGATCTCATTGGCCTGGGGGGATTATGCACTGAGTACCACTTCCTGAAAGATGCCATCCAGATAATTCGAAAGAATTCGCCCGAGACGCCAATCGTTCTTGGGGGAGGGATAATCAACAACGACGCGGAGTTTGTCTTCCAGGCTTTAAAACCCGATTTCTGCGTGAGAGGGGAGGCGGAAGAAGTGCTGGTCGAATTGGCGGGGAGCTTGAACGGGGGAGCCCGGCGGCATGCGAACATCCCGAATTTGGGATTTTGGGAGAACGGAAGCGCGCAATTCACGAGGCTGGATTTTCATTATGGCGATCTCAATAAGAGAGCGTTTCCAGATTATGAAGTCTTCGGCGTCCAGGAGATGATGGACAAGTACTGGCTGGCGGCGCGCAATCTATTTCGGTATCCCCGTTATCAACCGCGGCCCTGGCCGATTATAGCGGCTCGGAGTTGCCCGTTCAGTTGCAGTTTCTGCGTGCATCACCGGGGCATCAAGTACCGCGCGCGCAGCATCGATAACCTGATGGAGGAAATCGGGCATTTTTACCCCAAGCACCAATTCAATATTCTATATCTTTTGGACGAGCTGTTTGCCGTCAGTAACGACCGTTTGCGTCAATTCTCGGAGGCGATGTTGCAGGCCCGGGAAGAGAAGGGCTGGGACATAAGCTGGTGGTTTCAGACCCATGCCAGCGCCTCCTTTGACGAGGACACGCTCAAACTGGCGAAACGCGCTGGCTGCTATTTTTTCTCCTACGGCATAGAGAGCGCAAGTCCGACCGTGCTGGCCAGCATGAACAAGCGGACGAAGCCGGCGCAGATCGTCAACGCCATCGAAACTGCGGATCGGGTGCGCATCGGCTTTGGTGGGAATTTTATTTTTGGCGATCCCGCCGAAAGCCCCGAGACGCTGTCCGAATCCCTCGTTTTTTTCCGCAACCATTGCACGGACATCAATATCGGCCTGTTTAGCCTCCGGCCTTATCCGGGCAGCAAGGTGTTTGATTTTTGCCTCAGCAAGGGATTGATAACGGACAAGCTCAGCTTCTACGAGAACATCGACCAAGCGATCAACATGACATCGATGCCCACTTTATACTGGACCATTTGGATTTTGGCGTTGGATTATCTGGGCGGGATGTTTCTCTGGTATCGGTCCACGAAGGCGATTTCGTGCGAACCATTGAACTCGGCGGCGGAAGACCCAATCGCCCGGCATTACGGGATGCAGGTATGCAAAATAGGGGCGGTTTGCCCTCACTGCGGGCAGACGATTTATTTGCAGGAAATGGCCGCTCACGGAGCAGCGGGACAGGCGTACTCCATGAGCCGGGCCAAATCGGGAATCATTGCCTTGCTTTGGAGTTTCCGGACAAAAAAATGGTTCTTTTATTGTTGTTACGTCTCCGCACTGGTTGCCTCCCTGGCCTTCAAACCGTTCAAGCTGCTACTTTATCTGAAGAACCAGGAGAAGTTTGGGGTCTCGAGAATCGTAACCGCGTGCCCTCAATGCAACAAGTGGTTTCGCATCCAGGTATGAACAAGTCGAGACGAAGGTCGCCGGTCCCGGGCAGCTCTCCACGATGGATCCGGGCGGGGCTGTCGGCATGAACATCGACGAGGCGAAGGGCCTCGAGACAACTGAACCGCGCAGCGTCAAAAAGCAAATTCCTATCAACCGTCACCCCGGCGGCTCCGATCGGGGCGCAGCCGGGCACTACGACGGGAACGCCGCATTTATGCGGCAGCAGGCACGCGTGATTAAATGTCCTGCCGGATGAATCCGGCGTTCCTTCCGAAACCGTGCAACTTGGCTTGTCGCAGTGTCAAGGTGCCCTTTCTCTCGTGAAAAACAAAACGCATCTGGACAAGCAAAAATAAAAGTTTAACATTGCCCCGACCAATCCATGCTCAAACGTTTTTCATTCCCGTTCGTCAATCTGACCTTCGCGTTGTTTTGTTCGGTTTCCTTTGCCGCCGACACGTTTCGCGTTGCCACTTATAACGTCGAAAATTATCTGGATCAGCCGACTGAATCGCGTCCGCACCCGAAGTCCGCCAAGGCCAGGGCCAAGGTTTGCGAAAGCATCTGCGCGCTGAATCCCGACGTCATTGCCCTTGAAGAGATGGGCAGCACCAATGCGCTCATGGAATTACGCGATTCACTCAAAGCCAAAGGCCTGGATTTTCCTTACTGGGAACACGTGCAGGGCTGGGACACGAACATTCACGTGGCAGTGTTGAGCAAGCTGCCCATCGTTGCCTGCCGCCCGCACACCAATGACAACTTCCTGCTCGATGGCCGCCGTTTTCCCGTCAGCCGCGGTTTTGCCGAGGTGGATATCCAGGCCGCGACGAATTTCACCTTCACGCTCATCGCCGCGCACTTGAAATCGCGCCGGCCCGTGCCCGAAGCCGACGAGGCTCAATTGCGTCTCCAGGAAGCGAAAGTCCTGCGCGGCATCGTGGAGGAACATTTCAAGGCCGACGCAAACGCCAAACTGATTGTGCTCGGCGATTT
>DLMG01000199.1 GCA_002479245.1 Verrucomicrobia subdivision 3 bacterium UBA7542
GCCGCAACCACAGATTTTGGACTGCGGCGGGAAGCGAAGCGCCACGCCGCTTTTGGAAGCAACCGGCAGCACGGAAAGCGGTGTCGCCGCTGCGCTCTGCCACCGCAGTCCAAATCTTTGTCGTCCGTGCGCGAAGTTGCAGGATTGTATTACGAATTTCGGAGGGCGGAGCTCTGCGAGGCCCAAACTCAAAACCACGAATGGACACGTATTTCAGAAAGGACTGACGACAATTCTCTCATCTCCGATCTCCGAAACGCCAGACCCAAAACGCTAACAGGCTGTTGAAAAACGCCTGTTTTGAAAAATTAACCCTCAAAATCATTGGGGTTTTTGCATGAATTTTTGGTCGAAAATGAGTTTTTCAACAGCCTGCTAGCTGATGGTTCAGGAGTCATGGCCGCAAATCTAATCCAGAGACACAGCTTCTCCGTCCAAGTCAATCTTTTTCGACAAAATGGAATTGAGCGAGCGGGCGATGACGTTTTTCACTGGTCTGAAACTTATTTCCTTGCGTAATCAAGCGATCAGCGGGTCAAGGGCCCAATAAGACACGGTAAAAGAGAAATGGATAAGACATTGAGTTGGTATCCACCCAAAAGTAAGGCAATGCCGGCGAATTACTCGTGAATACTGAAACCCAAGAAGTCAGGTTGGTGGAAGCCTGAATCGTGTAGTCTGGCCCTGTATTGCCGTTGATCCAAAACCCAAACTGACCGTTGGTCATTGACGCCGCATTGAGAGTAGGAATGGCCGGCTGAATCACCGTTACCGTGAAGCTTTGGGTGGCACTGAGGGGCGGCACACCGTTGTCCGAGACGACCACAGCAACAGTCTGCGTGGAGGGCGATTGCGCAATGGTCGGCCGCCAGGTGAACACACCACTGCTGGAATTGATGGCTGCGTTGGTCGGAGCAGTGAGCAAACTGAAGGTCAAAGGCAGTGGCGGAATATTGGGATCGCTGGCTAAATTGGTGACCAGCAGCGTCCGGCCTGCCATAATGGATTGGTTGGGAATCGCCGCCAGCACGGGTGGCTGATTGGTTGGTACAGGACTTCCATAGACTTGAAATTCCCAAAGAGAATAGCCGTACTGGGTGGCGCGTACGGTGGCGTACATCCTCACATAACGACCCGTTCCAGATAACCCGGTCAAATCCTGTACGCCACCAGGCCCCGTGGTCGTGCTGTAGATCGGGGTCCAAGTCGCGGCATTTGAGGAAACTTGAATTTGAAAACTCGTCGCGTAAGCGTTCTCCCAGTAGAGTTCCACTTCCGTGATGTTGTAGGTTGCCCCCAAATCCACATAAATCCATTGCGGAATATTAGTCCAAACGGAAGCCCAGCGGGTAGAAAGATTGCCGTCCACCGCATAGCTTCCGGGACAGTAATATTGACCACTACCATCTTGCCACGTACTCACCACGACCGGTTGGTTCAACGCCAAATTTACATGTGACAACACCGGCGTGGCGCTGACTTCAAGGGAATTTGAACTGACATTGATCCCGTCGGTCGCCGAGATCACATAGTAGTAGGTCGTGCCGTTGGCCAAACCGGTGTTCGTGTAGCTGGTTGTCGTCGGAGTGGCGATGGTGGTGTAAGGCCCGCCTGAAGTCGTCGAGCTTTGGACATTATAGCTGGTTGCGCCAGCGGCAGTGGACCAACTCAAAGCCACTTGGGCGTTGCCCGCCGTCGCGCTAACACCGGTCGGGACGGACACCGGGCCATTAACCGTCTGGAATTGCATCCAGTTGAAATGTTGACCGTTGGCGGAAAGAACCACCTCGAGGGTTTGCGTGCCGGCCGGCAAGGTAACGGTGGTCGAAACCGTGGACCAACTGGCTATCGGAATATTGGCCGTCCCCAGCAGCGTGCCGCCTTCATATACGCTGATCTGACCGGTAGCGCCGCTAACCCGAAAGTTTAAAGGATAGCTTCCGGCGGTATCAACCTGGATATTATAGTTCAAGCTTCCGCCGGCTGCTGCGGTTATCATGTCGGCCAGTCCGTTCGTGTCGGTCGTTGGCGCGATGCTCATTTGGTTCATGGTGACATATCGCGCCGCCTGAAGCTGCCCGGGGATGCGATAAAAGAGGTTTGTCTCATGCACCGGCATTTGCACGTAGGCCTGGCCCGCAGCGGTCAGGACGCCGGAAGTGCTGGTGAGCAGGCTGTCATAGGGATCTCCGTTGATTCGTGACATGAACCAGGAGTAACCTTCAATCCAAGGCGTGCGTTCGCAATAATCCACTGAGGGTATCAGGTTGGCGAGAACTTGGGCAGAGCTTGAAATGCCGCCGCTGATGCCGCTCGGATTGAACTCGGTCACCCAGACGGTTTGAGTGGGAAAATCACTATTCATGAGGCCTGTCCAGTAGGTAAGGTCACCGTAGCCGGCATAGCTGTGGGTTGCCATCCCCGTTGGCCGCGTCGAACCACAGTAGTAAAGAAATGCGTCGAGGAAAGGTTCCTGGGTAGTATAGGTGACGTTTGATCCTTGAATCGGGTCATATGCGGTAATACTTTGGTTCGCGGGGGTGCCAGTCGCCATGTGAGGGCAAATCACAGGAATGTTATAGGGATCGCAAATCGCCTTGACCTGTTGAAAGGCGATCGCCGTATTGGAGGGCGTCATGAAAGCTTGCCCCAACAAATTCGGCTCATTGATCGCAAATACCCTCCAAGGCGTGTTTCCGGCCGCGAGATAATTACTAATGGCGCTTTGATAACCTGAATAAGCGCTCCAGACCATGGGGATGTAGCTCATCGCCACACCAGACGGCACGGTCCAGTTGTTTATACCCCAATCGTAAAACCACGATACGCCGGGGGCCAAGGCTTGGAAGTCGGCAGCCGACATGTTGGAATTGACAGCGATGCCTCGCTTCCGGCTCTGAACCGGCGCATCACAGTTCACGATCTGCGTTTGCGCCAGAACCTCACAGGAAAAAACAAATGCCAGAAGCACCAGTCCAAGACACGAAACCAACCGGCCGCGTGTCGGGTATGACTGGTTCCCCTGATCGGCATTCCGCCGGGCCATCCCTACGCTGGAAACGAATAATTTCAGCGTCAGGAAGGAGATTTTTGAAGCGCAAGTCGGAGCACTATGGCGATGAACATTAACCACTTCAACAAATATTTTTTTAAGCATAACAATTTCTGCAAAAGTCCGGTAAATTAAAGGTCCACTGTTTGAGATATAAAGTCAAAAAAAATACTGCATTCGTCTCAAAATGTAATCTTTCAGTGTAACCAGCTAACAAGATTAAGGCCGTTTCATCACCCAAGGCTCGAATGAACCACATTCTCCGGCGTGATTCGCCGGCTGAATGGTCTGACCGGGCATGACGGCTCTTCTGGCTTTCCAATGTCCGTGGTAATCTGCCGCTGCGATGTTTCGTGTGATCTTTCATTTGGACATGGACGCGTTTTACGCTTCCGTGAAACAGCGCGACGACCCGAAGTTGCGTGGCGACATGTCCGCCATCTGTCAGGCGGAGAACGCGGACGCGTCGCGGCTCAAGGCTCTTCCGGTGGCGCGGCAGTTGAAGCAGCGGATTCTGTCAGAGCGCCAGTTGACCGCCACCATCGGCATCGCCTCCAACAAACTGCTGGCCTCGCATTTGATTTTACCACACCATGGTCTGCACGCCAACTGCGTGGGTTATGGGTTATTTTAGTATGACCCCGCAACCTGATCCGGATTTTGACTGGCAGAAATGTGTTGAGGATTTTACGGACGGCCACGCGGTCAAACTTGACGCTTGGCGCGGATTGTCGGTTGATTTTGTCCGCTGGCTTCACGCGCAAATCGGAATTTGCAGCGGCAAAGTTGCTTTTGCCAATCACGGCTCTGGCGGCAAAGTCGTTTCGTGTCAGGTCCGGCTTTCCAATGGCAAGTGGATTTTCGAGCCGAAAGGCCAGAACACGCGCCGCTTGTTTTCGGCGACACAAAGGCCGCTGGTTACGTCCTGACATCTGAACCCGGATATTTCATGCGCACTGAATAAAGCGACGTTCGGGCCGCAATGAAAAGCGTTTTGTGATCGGCGCCGCCAAACGCCAGTTGCACCGGGCGTTCGGGAACTTCGATGGTATCAATCAGTTTGCCGGCAGGGTCATAGACATAAACTTGACCGGCGGCGATATACACGTTGCCGCGCGAATCCACCGTCACGCTTTCGCCGCCTTGCTCGGCAAAGAGCCGGAAATTTTTCAGGCTCCCGTCCGGATTCACGTCAGCCGCCCACGTCCTCAACCCGGATTCGTCGGTAACATAAAAAAGCTTGCCCGGCACCGCTCGGCCCAGGCCAAAGGAGCGGATTGGCGGGCTTGATTTGACGCGCCAACTGGTTGCTCCGGTTAAAAAGTCCTCGCCTGCGGGCAGCACGGTAGTCCTGTCAGGCGAAATAAAATTGGCAACCGGATGGGAAAGGGAATCGCGGTTCAAGTGCCAATCGCTGACGGGCAAATATAAATTTTTCCCGGACCAATTGGTGACAACTTCGGGTTTCAGCAACGTGATAGCGCCACTTGGGTTCAGGGCATAAATCACATCATCACCCGCGTAGGAAATGACCATCAGGTTGCCTGACTGGTCCACAGCCAGGTTGACGGGCTCCAGCGGATAATCGCTGACGGTGGAGAGTTGCCGTGACGCCGAATCCCAGCGATAGATCCGCTGCCAATGCGCATCCACAAAGTAAAAATCGCCGTGTGGCCCAACCCCGCCACCGGAGATGTTAAAAAAACCACCCGCAAGTTTTTCCACCTTCGCACCGCGAGCGACGACGGGTGAAAGTGTGGCGTGCTTGGGACGAGTCACTTGACCCGAAAGATCCAACCCGGCGAACTCATGTTGGCGGATCTCAACGTTATAGCTCTGATCGTAAACACTCGAGTCAAAACTCGCCTTGCTGTTGCTGTCGCAGTGAAAATTACGGAAATGGATGTCCTGTGAGTTGGACACCTTGACGGCCCACGGGAAAGGCTGGAAGGAACTGATGACGCGGTAGCTGTGGAAATTGGCGAAGGTAATATCGTGGGACGAATCAATTTCAATCGGTAGAGCAAACCCGCTTTCACCCCGCTCCTCCTCGGTCTGTAAGGCATAAAAGCACCAGTGGGCGGCATTGTGCACCTGAATTTCGTTGCGGACGTGATGTTCGCTCGAGATCTGGTAGGCGCGGCCTTCAGTCTCAGTATCAGATACGAGCATGCCGGCTTGGGCAAAGGTCGAGGGGGTCCAAATATCAAGGAACGTGCCGCCACCGCCATCGGTAACCCAGAGGCTGGGATATTGGCTGTCCCAATGACGACTGGGATCGGGGTCGGCCGAGTGGCTGTTGTTGTACGGGTTTGCGCGGGAGCCATCCGGCAGGGGCGTGCCGTGCCCGCCAAGGAATCGGACGTCGTTTATCATCGAACCGGAGCCGGCCTTCCAAAGAGCCGCGACCGCGCGCCGATTGTTCCCGCCCGTGTACAGTCCGATGCCGATTACAATGTTGCTGCCGCCTTTGGGTGTTTCCAGGAAAGCTTTGGGGCCACCGATGCCTTGATAAGCGGGTGCGCCGTCCGGCAAAACAATCTGCGTTGCGCCTGGATGCAGTCCGATTAACGCCGTGTCAGGCCGCAGCGTTAGCGTGTCATGCACGACGTAAAAGCCCGAAGGCAGGTAAATGGCGCGGTGGGCCGCAATCGCTTTCTGTAGTACTTCGGTGTCGTCGGTTTTGCCGTCGCCCTTGGCGCCTAAATCACGCAAATTCACCCAGGTATCGCAGGCAGGCAGAAGAGCCAAATCAGAGGCGACGGCTGGTGGCATCGTGGCCAGCGGCGCGGCGTCGAAGCGGTTTTCAATTTCCGGCACGGCTCCAATGTCGGCATAATGGAGTCCGTGGGAAAAATTCGTTACCGCATAAATTTCCGCAGGGGCGGCAAAGCGTTTGCCGCTGTCGCGCAACGCGGCAAAGACCGGCACGTCGCGGCAGATGACACCTTCCATATTGATTTCGTTGCGCGGGCTTTTCTCCATCCCGAAAATGAATGCCGGACCGGAAATGTCTTCGAGGCGGGCGTCCTTGACCCAAAGTTCGTCCGCCCATTCAGACTCTATTTCAACGGCTGTGGGCACATGCCGGAAGTGCGGGCGAATGAGCGTGAGTCCGGCTTCGTGTTCAAGAATCGCGGCTTCACGCTGGCCTTCAAA
>DLMG01000319.1 GCA_002479245.1 Verrucomicrobia subdivision 3 bacterium UBA7542
CGTCCGCTCCGCCTACTCTACTTAACCACGGATAGGAAAAGGATTTCAGCAACGCAAACCAGTTCACCAATCAGTGGGGCCGCCCAGGTTCACGGAAGAGACTTTTGGCCTTGTCTTAATCCGTCCCGCATTGCGGGGATCCGTGTCCATCCGTGGTTTTATTGAATAGATGCGGCTTCAGCGTGACTCTTCACAATTTATTTTTCGCGCCCGGACAAAAACAAGCTTGCCCGAACCTTTTGAAAAGAAGCAATCTTCCTTATGACAGATTTGCCGACATCGCGAAAAGTCAGCAATCCGAAGACGCGCTTCAACTGGCGCGTCAGCGATTTCATCCGCCGGATGATGGTCTGGTGGTTTGTGCTCCGCGCGCGGATCACCGGATGCAGTTATTATTGTACCACACTGGCGGGTGCGGAGGATTACAACCTCACCGTCAATTCCGACCTGACGGTCTCCTGTTGTTGCCAGGATTACGATGGCACCGGACATATCGGCGATCTGCGCAAAAACACGTTCGAGGAAATCTATTTCGGGCCGGTGGCGCAGCGGTTTCGCAACGAACTGGCGAAGGGGAAGATTCCGATTTCCACCTGTGTGCGTTGCACCATCAAGCGCCTGCCCAAAAATACCGCGCCGCCCGAACCACATCTGCCGCATCGCGGGATGCTGCTGGAAAACACCGTGCTGTGCAACGTGGACTGCATCGGTTGCGCGCGCGAAGGCGCGGCGGCCATCCGCTCGAACAAACGGATGCCCCTGGAGGAGCTCAGCCGGATGGCGGACCTGGTGCATCAACTCAAAATGGAGAAACTGTTTTACCTGAATCTCGGCGAGCCGTTTTTGTCACCAACCATCTGCCAGGAACTGCCGTTGTTGCGCGCGAAAAATCCCGACTGCTGGATCCGGGTTTCGACGAATGGAATATTGTTGAACACCGACGCCAAGCGCGAGGCGGCGCTGAATTTGAGCAACATCCAATTTTCGGTCCACGGCATCAGCGACGAAATGTGCGGGAAATACATGCTGCTCGGCAGTTTTGAAAAAGCCTACGCCGCGATGAAGGCAATGGCGGCGTACCGCGACGCGCGCGGCCTGAGCCAGCCGGTGCTGGAATGGAAATATCTTTTGTTCAACTGGAACGACCATCCGAAGGCGATCCGGCGCGCCATTGAAATGGCGAAGGAAATCAACGTGGACATCATTTCGTTCTGGCCGACGCACAATCCATTTTACGGCCTATCGTGGCGGTATCATCTCGGCCGGATGAACCACATCGGCGTCAAATGCTGGAAGGGGCGCGAAGTGATTCTCCGGCCGGACAACGTCGTCACGAAGCGGTTCCATTGATTCCTCCGGCGTTCGCCCGCCGCGGCTGGTTCCCGGCGAAATGAGCCCCGACGCCGCCGGCAAAGTCTGCGATGTAATTGCCGAGCTTTACGGGAAGAAATGATTCACAGTTTCCAAAACAAAAACCCTCGCTCGGAGACGGGCGGGGGTCTTTTTTTAGAATGGACGACGCAACAACGGGGGCGTTTGAATTCTTCGCATGACGACAGAGGACGACATAAAAGCTCCGGCAGATTGTAATTGGAACACAGTTTTTTTCAGTAATCTCAACTAACGCTAGGAATTTTAATGAGCCTCAAAGACTGCATGCTGGTGTTGCTCGCCATCACGGCACTGGTGGTGCCTGTTTGCATCATACTGTTCTGGTGTTTCAAGCGAATGGGTTTCAGCTCTACCGGCCTTCCCTACGCATTGTTCGGCTTGATCGGCTTGCTCGCTTTCACCTATGGCGCGCGCAAATTTGTCCTGGGATGGCAATCCCCGCACTGGCTGCGGACGGACGGAATTATCCGATCAGCCAAAATGACTCACGAGGGCGGAGGGCGTGTCGGCTATACCTACGGCGCGAACGTATTTTATGAATACCGGGTTGGCGGCAGCAACTACACAAGCACACGGGTCTGTTTTGGCGATTATACATCCGGCGATGCCGCGCACGCCCGGAATATTCTCGCCCGTTACCAGCCCGACGCGAAAATAACGGTGTTCTATGATCCGGACAAACCTGAGCGCGCCGTACTTGAGACTGGCGTTCACGGCGGCATGTGGCTTGGCCTCGGTATAGGGGCGCTGTTTTTAGTCTTTGGGGCCTTCGGGCTTTCCAGAGAAAGGACGAATGCCGGGTCAGCCTAGAAAAGTGACATTATCAAATGGTAACCAATACCAGTATTAACCGGAAAGATGTAAAAACAGTGACGCATTTTTTACGCCAGGTAAAGCGATGAACACAATGTTTGTTTTTGTAGTCTGCTTCGGGGTCTTGGCTTTGGTTGTTATTATCGCCACAATCATATTCAATGCGAAAGTCGGCGGCAGCTCTCAACCGGCGACGTGGATGCGGCAGGTTCGTCAGTTCCAGAACGAAAGGGGGAACGCTGGTTGGCGAATCCATCAGATTCCTTATGATGACACCTCCAAGCCGATGATCATGAACTTGGGCGGTATTGTATCTATCGTGCCAGCGGTGGGGATATTTGGATTCCTCGGCGGACTCGCCATGGCTTCTTATGAACAAAAATACGAAAACTCAGGATTGATGGTTGCGGTCTTGAGTTTCGTGGTGTTGCTGTGTGGTATCTGGCTCAGAGCGCGTGTTGTAAGGCAAGGTTGGGATGTCGCTTCGGGTCGCTGCGTTGATCGCGAACTACGAAAAGCCTGGATTCCAGCAGGCGTAGCTAATGCCGGTGGCCATTGGGGATGGTTTTGGCGCATTATCTGCGAGTATGAGTATTTAGGAATCCCCTATCGCGTCACACCGGAGGTTTACTGGGCGAGTTTTAATTCCGAAGAAGCTGCCTTGAAGTTTCTGGAAGAAAGAATTTCTCCGAATGGTGAGTGCAGGCTCCGTATCAACCCGAAGAACCCTTTTCAGACTGAGCTTTTTGACCAAGGCATTAAGGACAAGCTGCTTTACTGACTTTACTGACTTATGTGCATTTCATACTCCGCCTTTCTAACGTTGCCATTCTTCCGAAATCGGCCTCGTTAGTTATATGCCACAACGAGCAGGACAATTTACGCCTATAATTACGGCGGGAAATCGAATTTGAGCCCGTATTTATTGAGCAAATAAGCTTTTATCTGGCTCCCGTTCCTGCGATAATTCCGCTGGTTTTCAACGCGGCATGAGCAAGGCAAACACAACCGTCACCCTTCCTGAAGGCGTCAGTCTGCGCCGGGTCGCCGAGGTTTTGGTGGACGCGTGGGAGGCCGATCCGCGCCGGTGGATGAACGCGCCGAGGCAATTGCGCGAAAGTGCCCCGACCCAGCCAACGATGCCCGTGCCGCAGGACGCGATGGATTTGTTCCGCCTGCTCGCGGAACGGCGCGTGGATTATCTGCTCGTCGGCGGCATGGCGATGCTCACTTATGTCAAAGGCCGCAACACCAAGGACGTGGATCTGCTCATGTCCGTCGCCGCGCTGGAGCAACTGCCTGAATTGAAGATTGAAGACCGCAATAATTTTTTTGCGCACGGAAAATTCCGGAGCATCCAAGTGGATTTGTTGCTGACGAAAAATCCGCTGTTCAAAATTGTCACGGAGAAATTTGCCACAAAACATTCATTTGCGGAATTGGCTGTTCCCACGGCGACGGTTGAAGGAATGATTCTGTTAAAACTCTTCGCGCTGCCGTCACTTTACCGGCAGTTTGATTGGGAACGAATTCATGTTTATGAAAGCGACGTCAAGACATTGTTGGCGCTCCACAAACCGGCGACCAAACCGCTTTTTGCTCTGCTTGAAAAGCACATCCTGTCGACGGATTTGAAGGAATTACGGAAAATTGTTTCGGAAGAACAACAGCGAGTGGCGCGAACCGAGGACAAATTTACAAACTGAAATGCCAACCAACGAAACTCCCGAACTCAGCTTCGTCATTCCTTGTTATAACGAGGAGGGGAATCTGCTGGCGCTCATCACGGCGATCCGCGAGGCGGTGGAGCCGCTCAAGCTGTCCTATGAGGTCGTTATGACCGACGATTGCAGCCAGGACCGGACGTGGGAACTCCTCAAACATCTCGCGGCGGGCGACCCGCGCATCCACGCCCAGCGGTTCGCCTTCAACTGTGGGCAGTCCGCGGCGTTGTGGGCGGGCATGCAGGCGGCGCGCGGCCGGGCCATCGTCACCCTCGATGCCGATTTGCAGAACGACCCGCGCGACCTGCCGAAATTGCTGGCGGCGCTCGAAAAATTCGACTGCGCCTGCGGCTCGCGCGTGGCGGCGCGGCGCCAGAGCGACGGGTTCATCAAGGCCACATCATCACGGATTGCCAACTGGGTGCGCAACGTGTTATCCGGGGAAAATATCAGCGACGCGGGCTGTTGTTACCGGGCATTCAAGCGCGAGTGCATTGCGGACCTGAAATTTTTCAAGGGGATGCACCGCTTCATGCCGACCCTGTTCAAGATCGAAGGCTTCACCGTGACCGAAATCCCCATTGCGGCCAATCACCGCCATGCCGGCCGGAGCCACTACGGTATTTGGAACCGGCTGTTCGTGTCGTTCCACGATTTGCTTGCCGTGCGCTGGATGAAGAAGCGCATGTTCAAGTACAAAATCGCCGGGAAAATTAACTGACCCGCCGCGCCTTCGCGGGAACGGCCCATGCAGCGATTGTCCATCCAATGCCTCAACGTCGCCCTGCTGGCATTAATCTTCATCGGCATCCCGGCGGCCACCCGGGGGCAGTGGGGCAACTGGCAGATTTCTGCGGCCGCGCAATCGCAGAGGTTAATGTTCTGGGGGCTGGCGCTCGCCGCCGCCGGAAACGCCGCCGCCGCGCTGGGCCTGATCAAAAGCCGGAAGGAACGGAAGTTGTGCGGAGAATGGGCGGCGGCTTTTGTCGCCCTCCTGCTGGTGCAATACGCCTTCCATCGGGGATATGTCAATTTTGACTGGCTGAAGCAGTCGCTGGTGTGGTTGCAAAAACACTTCCCATGAACCTCTTGGGAGCGCCGGCGTCCCGCCGGCCAGTCGCAAGCCGAAAATCGGAACTCGTCGGTGAGACGCCAGCAATCCCAGGAACTGTGCCCCGGTTCATGGCCCCGATGCGCGTCCAAGGATGGAGGTCGAAATTTCCCATAACCTCCCCGCCGGCGGCGATTCTCAAAAATCGGGATCAGCGGAACGTTTTCAGACATTATTTTTTGAAAACCCACCTTTTATTCTGGATAGACGGCGAATTCTTCTGCAAGGTTCGTTGTCCGTTTGGATGGATGAAGTTGTGCAAAAACTTGGATGACAAAATAACGGCTCGTAACTGAAAGAATTTTTATGGAAGTGATCGCTGGAAAAAAATCCACACCGGGATTGCAAACTCTCCCCGGTGACGACGTCCGCCAAATCATGTGGCGTTTCGCCGACCGTTACGAATTGCACATGCTCGTGCAGGCCAGCCGCGCCGTGGCGCGCGGACCGGTCGCCCGCGTCGTCGCGGATGGCGGACGCAATTCGCACGAGTGGACGCCGGAGAAAGCGGGACTGCTCCAGCACTTCGATGAAAGCGGCATCACCGCCGCGGCCCTTGACCCGGAGGAGGGCGGCTTCATCGCCGGGCCTAAGAACCTCGCGCTGGCGCTGGTGGCGTTCGAACTTTCATGGGTGGACGCCGGGGCTGCCACGTGCAGCCTTGCGGGCAATCTGGGTCTGGCGCCGATTCATGAGCGGGGAACGCCGGAGCAGCGCGCCAAATACGTCAGCGGCGCCGCACCGCTCAAGCCGGGTGAGAAACGCAAGCAGGTCCGCGCCGCATTTGCGCTTACCGAACCGATCCCGTTCGCCGGGGTTGAGACCGGAATGCTCGCCGGCAAAATTCGCGTTGCCGAGTGGAAGGATGGCCAGGAGCCGATGCTGCAGGTGGACAAGCGCGGGCGGTTCATCACGAACATGGGCTTCGCCAACGTCGTCACCGCAGCCGTGGATTCCGACGACAAACGAATCAAGGGCAGTTGCATGGTCATCCTCGAAGAAGGCGACCCCGGCACCTGGGACCGCGGCACGCCAACGAAGAAACTCGTCCACCAGCTTTCCTCGACAAACGATCCGGTCTTCAATCTCAAGGTGCCGGCCAGCCGCATCGTCGGCGGTTACACGGTCAAGGGCGGCATCATCGTCCCGAATTATTCGAATGGCGAAATCATCGAAGCTGTCTTCCGCCGCACACGCGTGACCGTCGGGCTGATGACCGCCGCGAAACTGCTTTCCGCCGTCGAGCCGGTGATTCTTTATCAGCGCCGCCGTTTCCGTGGTGGCGAAGGCGCGGCTGGCACGCCGCGCTACGAACTCGGTTTGCAGCAAAAGGAAGACGCGTTGCATCGCCTCGTGGACATCTGGGCCGCCGGCGAGGCGAGCGCCTCGCTCGGCTTTGAGGCCGCGCGGATGTTCGACGTGCTTGATCCGCTGGAAAAACAGAAGGACCAGTTGCTGGCTGAAAGAAAACTCACCGGTCGCGCCGCGCTCAAGGAATTGGCGGTGAAACAAAAGGATGCGTTGGAACTGCTTCAGATCACCTCCCAGTCTGTTGGCGAACGGGAATTGAAGCGTCAGGAAGAACTTGAATCCGACCTGCTGGTTCAATTCGTCAAACTCGACTCGCTCGCCAGCGTCCTTTGCCCGGCGTGCAAACTTTGGAACACCGGCCACGGCGCAACCATGATGCGCGAGGCCGTCAGCCTCATGGGCGGTTATGGCGTCACGGAGGATTGCCCCGGCTTCCTCGGCCAGAAATGGATGGACGCGCAGCTCGAAGCCACCTACGAAGGGCCCGAGGCCGTGCAGCGCCTGCAGCTTTCCATCACGATGACCAACGAGTTGTTCCTCGCGCAATTCCAGCAGTGGATTCTGGAAATGCGGCGCATCGCCTCCGACCGGCCTGGTACCGGCGCCTGCACGCTCGCCAGCGCCATGCAACTCTGGCTCTGGACGCTCAATCATATGCAGGAAGCCAGGGATGCCGAAGGCGTGAGGCTTTACCACAAGGCGCGCCAGGGCGTGACCTTCCCGCTGGCCGACGCGCTGTGCTGGCTGCTCGCCGCGCGGCAATTCATCCTGGATGTGATCGAACTGGAAACAAAAGGTGCCGCGAATCCCGCGCTTGCTGATGGTCTGGCCGGCACGGTTGCGTTCTTTACGGACCTCTGCCACGTGCAAGCCGCGCGCGCCGCCGGCGAAGTGAGCCGCATCTGCACCGAAATCGTCCACGGCTACAATCGCCATCCGGCTTGGGATGAAACGAGCGCCCACGTCTGTTATTGCGCCGCGGAACTGGAATCGCTCGAAGGACTCATCCCCGGCATTGACGGCTCAGCCCGCGCCTGCTCGGATGTGTTCGAGGCCGGCGAAGAGCATCCGCTGAAGGCCGGGCCGTGCGTGAAATTCGCCGGACTCGAAACCTTCATGCGCTTGCGGGCGAAACTCGATGGCTGCCTCACCGGTTGCCGTCTCGCCAAAGACCGCGCCGCCGAGGCGTTGACCAAGGTGATGACCCGCGAGGCGCTGGATTATCCGGTTTAGACCCACGCCAAGGGACACAATCGCAGCGGAATCCGCCGCCGAATCGTTTGACAGCTTTTCGCGCGCGGCCTATGCTCGCCGTCGCTGGAGAGAAAGATCTTTGGCAATCAATGAAAGGAGTCTGATTCTATGAAAGCACAACGAGTGGATACCTGGGCGGTTTCAATCGCAGACAAACCCGGCGCTTTGGCGGCCAAACTCAAGGCGCTGTCAGCAGCGGGCGTGAATCTCGAGTTCCTCATCGCGCGCCGCGCGCCGGAGAAGCCCCGCACGGGCGTCATCTTCGTCACACCAATCCAGGGATCGAAACAATGCGGCGCGGCCGGCGCCGCAGGATTCAAAAAGGCAAAAAATCTGCACACGGTGCGGGTTGAAGGTTCCGACAAGCGGGGACAAGGCGCGCAACTCGCCCAGGCACTGGCCGCAAAAGGGCTGAACCTGCGCGGCCTGTCGGCGGCGGCCATCGGAAAGAAATTTGTCAGCCACATCGCTGTGGACAAGGCGGCCGATGCCGCGAAGGTGATGAGCGTCGTGAAAAGCCTGTAAAGGGTGTGTGGGCAAAATCATTTTTCGCCTCTGATGTGGGGCAGACATTCCTGTCTGCGGATTCCACGTCAAACTGTCGGCTTTGGTCCGCGAAGTTGGAAAACTTTACAACCGGCAGGCTTGAAAGCCCGCCCGACAATTTGGGCAACACGCCCTCAGATTGAGCCCTTCTAACCGCTCTCATAATAAAGTGGATTGCATTTGTCGGCCATCCTAGTAATCAGTTCGCCCGTGACTGAACCAAATTCGCCACAGATTAACCGCCAACGCATGGACGTGGACATCGTCTGCGTCGGCTTCGGCCCGGCCACGGCGGGATTCCTCACCACACTGTCCAAACAACTCGTTAATGCCGACGGGACACCGGCCGTCGAAAGCGCAACCACGCCGGGCATGCCGCCGCAGGTGCTTTGCTACGAACGCGCCGATGACATTGGCTTCGGCGTCTCCGGTGTCGTGACAAAAGCGCGGGCTTTGCGGGCAACATTTCCCAATCTCGACCAGGCGCAGATTCCGATGAGCGCGCCGGTCGGCGAAGAAAAAATTCTTTATTTGCTCGATCCCGTCGGCGCCAGCCGGCGATCGGCCACGATGCGCGCCGCGGATGCGATAATTCGCGCATTCAAATGGGCGCTGCCGGCGGAACACGACGCACTCAATCTGCCGTGGACGCCTTCATTCCTGCACAAGGATGGCGGTTTGATTCTCTCCATGGGTCAGTTCATGCAATGGGTCGGCGCGCAGGTGCAAAGCTCCGGCACGGTCCAAATCTGGCCCGGAACACCTGTATCCCAAGTGCTGATCGAACCCAGCGAACCAGATTTGGTAGGGCGCGGCACTCCGTGCGCGCCGGGGCTTGATGAATGTGGAAGCGGCACGCACGGAGTGACGCGCCCGACCTCGGAGGCTACGAGGTCCAAGGTTGTCGGCGTGCGCCTGCTTGATCAAGGCGTGGATAAAAAAGGGCAGCCTGCCGATGGCTTCACACCGGGCATGGACATTTATGCCGCGCTTACGGTCGTCGCTGACGGCCCGGTCGGTCACATCGGCCAGCAATTGGATGCCCACTTCGGCCTGCCCGACGGTCATCACACCCGTGATTGGGCGGTGGGCATGAAGTTCGTCGTGGATTTGCCCGAAGACACGCTGCTCAAACCCGGCACCGTGCTGCACACGTTCGGTTTTCCAGAGCCGGAGATTTTCGGATTCTTCTACGTGCATCCCGACCGCGTAGCGTCGCTCGGCATTTTTGTGCCGTCATGGTTCGACAGCCCCATGCGCACCGCCTACCGCCAGCTCCAGCACTGGATGTTGCACCCGTATCTCTGGCGTTACCTCAAAGGCGGCAAGCTCCGCTCGTGGGGCGCGAAGACGCTTGGCGAATCGGGCCGCCGCGGCGAGCCGCACCTCGTCGGCGAAGGTTATGCGCGAGTCGGCGAAGGTAGCGGCAGCACGAACGTGCTCACCGGCTCCGGCGTGGATGAAGCCTGGGCCACCGGCACACAACTCGCCGAGGCCGTGCTCGAATTGCTCAAGGTAAAGAAACCGTTCACGAAACAGAACCTCGACGAATCCTACGTGAAACGACGCCGCGCGAGCTGGGTGGAAAAGGAAGCGATCGTGGCCGAGAAATCGCGCGACGGTTTTCAAAAAGGCGTGGTGCGCGGCATGATCGGCATGGCACTCGCCGGCCTGACCAACGGCAAACTCACCCTCGCCGGCGATCCCGTGCCGCCCTGGAAACGCATCCCGTCCATCGAGGAATATTATCGGGGCCGGGTGTCACCGGAAGAAATCGCCAAGCTTCATGCCGAATGCCAGGCGCGGAACAGCTCGCTTCACGGCGCGCTGATGGAAAAAGCCGGCTGGCCCGCGATTCCTTACGACGGCCAGTTGCTCATGTCACATCAGGACGCGCTGCTCATGGGCGGCAAGGTGCAGGCGCCCCACGGTTACGCCGACCACGTCGAGTTTCTCAACCCGGAACTGTGCGAGAAATGCGGCACGAAAATTTGCATCGAGGTCTGCTCCGGCCAGGCCATCGCGCTGGGCGAAGGCGGCGTGCCGTCGTTCGACCGCGAAAAATGCATCCACTGCGGCGCGTGCTTGTGGAACTGTGCACAACCGTTGCCGGAAAATCCGGAACGCACCAACATCGCCTTCCACGCCGGCACCGGCGGCCTGCACTCGGCGGAGAATTGAACACCACGGTTGATCGTCACGTGGTTTGCGGGATTCCAGCAGGGTAGTCTTCGGCCAGACGCTTGAGGATGCTCACGCAGCCGCGGTTTCCATCCACCAGCACCAGGTCGCCCGTGCGAATGACCCGCGTGGCCGAGGCAACGTTGGTCACCGCCGGAAG
>DLMG01000192.1:0-3552 GCA_002479245.1 Verrucomicrobia subdivision 3 bacterium UBA7542
TTAACTAAATTTCTCCGCCCTCGTTTTGAAAGCGGACGTGGAATTTACCAAACACCTCTGCCAATGCAATATCTTTTTTGAGTTTTTTTGTTCAACCCGCCGAAACACGGATGGCACGGATTCACACCGATTGAAAGGTCATCCCCGATCCTTTCAAACCCGTCTGGACAAGACGGGCGGATGGGATTAAGGTCGGAATCGTAAAAGGAAACCGGCCGCAAAAACGCGGCCCGTTTGGCAGCTCGAATCTGCCCGCGCAAAACCATGGTTAAAACCGAACGAAAGACAATACAGAAGGACGGACGCGAACTCCAATTGGTTGCTTTTTTGGTCTCCATCCAGCCCGGCGACAATGTCGAGTCGCAGTTTGGATTGATGGTTGACACCCTCTATCAATGGTACAAGAAGTACGGCGACGCTTGCAGGGAGTTCACAATCCGTTTTTTCGGCTCAAATGAGAACCACGAGGCTCTTATGACTTATCTTCCCTCGCTCATTCAACAGGAGGAGCCTTTGCGTCCCCTGTTTGCCCAACTTGGCCAGGTGACTGTCATCTACGTTTCACCCAATGGAATCGTCATGAAGGAAACCAAAATGATGATTGGCTAGGCGGATGGCACGAAGTTGCCTTTCATGAAAGTTCATCGGTCAAAAGTAGAGTAGTCGCATATTTGTTCTTGCATCGCCGGCCCGGCGGGGTTCAGCTTTGGTCAGTCAGAACACTTGAGCGCATATGATCGATGCCAAGTCCCAAATCGAAGAGGATCTCACCCGGCTCCTCGACCAGCAAAAGCAGATTCTCAGGTCACTTGAAGACATCAAGGACATCATAGAGTTTCGAACCGTTTATCAACGCTGGGACACCCAATCGTTGAAAATCGTGCAGACTTTGGCTCCGGACAAATATGACGAGTTCGTTAATTATTTTTCAACCAATCCGAACCAGAAGTTGCTGGACGCCAGCATCCAGGATTACGTCCGGGGGCTGGGGCAGGCAAAAGACGCTTACACCGACGAACTGCCTTTTGATCCACACGAACTGGCCAGAATTCGATTTCTTAATCAGCTTCAGGTCCTGGACGAATTGTCATACCGGGTTGAGTCTGTCCTGGCTGATGTCGAAAACCATTTGTTTGCGGAATTACAGGACAAGGAACTGGAAGCGGCGAATGCATTGCAGAAGATCAGTCTGCGGGCGGCGGGGGATCTGGCCGGCGTGGTTCTCGAACGTCATTTACAAAGAGTGGCCGCGAATCACTCGGTGACGATCCCGAAGGAGGAAACAACCATTCGCGAACTGAACGATCCATTGAAACTGGCTAAAGCCTATGACTTTTCCACCTGGCGGGAGATTCAGCGACTTGGTGATTTGCGCAATCTATGTTCGCAGCAAAGGAACGGCAACCCCACGAAAGAGCAGGTCGAAGATCTCATTTCCGGGGTGAACTCCATAATCAAGTCGGTGTTTTGACAAGCCCAACACCGCGCTGGCCTTCGTCGCGCCGGAACGGTGTGACAAATGATGCCAATTCCCAGAGACAACCGGAACAAACCTCGGTAGGGCGGGCAGTCCTCTGCCCGCCGCTCGTCCGCATAACGATTGCGGCGCGCACGGAGTGACGCGCCCTACCCATGTGCCGATTCCCACTGTGAAATGGTATGGTTCGTGGCGATTCGTGGTTGAAATATGGAAGTAAAAAAATGGCCTTCGTTGCCGAAGGCCACTGGCAAAATTGATGGTCGAATCTATTACGTCCTTGCCGCCGGTTTCTTGGCAGCCGCGTCCAGTATGGTGCCCAGAACACCTTTCGGCACCTGCTCGAACGTCAGCGGTTCCATGGAGTAGGAAGCGCGGCCTTTCGAAAGCGACCGAATCGCCGTGGCGTAACCGAACATTTCCGCCAGCGGCACTTGCGCGTTGAGAATCGTCTGGCCGCTCTTGGCCTCAATATTAACGATGTGACCACGACGGCGGCTGATGTCGCCTAGGAGATCGCCCTGGTATTCGTCGGGCGTGGTGACTTCAACCTTCATGATCGGTTCGAGCAAAATCGGATGCGCCTTTTTGAAGGCGTCTTTGAGCGCGAAAATGCCGGCCATCTTGAACGCCAGTTCGTTCGAGTCCACTTCGTGAAACGTGCCGTCCGTAACCTGCACCTTGATGTCAATGACCTGGTAGCCGGCATAGACGCCGCCCTTGATGGCTTCCTCAATGCCGTCAATGACCGCCGGGATGTATTCCTTGGGAATCGCACCGCCGACGATTTTGTTTTCGATCTCGACACCCTTGCCCTTCTCGTTCGGCTGAACCTGGACGCAGGCGTGGCCGTATTGTCCGCGACCGCCGGACTGGCGGATGAATTTGCCTTCGCCATCGGCGGGCTTGGTGATGGTTTCCCGATAAGCGATTTGCGGCGCGCCGGTGTTGGCGTCCACCTTGAATTCGCGCTTGAGCCGGTCGCAAATGATTTCCAGGTGCAACTCGCCCATGCCCGCAATGATGAGCTGGCCGGTTTCCTCGTTGTGGAAACAGCGGAACGTCGGGTCTTCCTCGGCGAGCCGCTGCAAGCCTTCGGACATTTTGTCGCGGTCAGCCCGCGTTTTCGGCTCGACGGCCATGCTGATGACCGGCTCGGGGAACGTCGGCGGTTCGAGGGTCACGTCGTAGTCCTCGTCGCACAACGTGTCGCCGGTGGTGATGTTCCGCAAGCCGACCAGCGCGGCGATGTCGCCGGCATAAACCTGGGTGATGTCCTTGCGTTCGCTGCCTTGAATGATCATCAGGCGGCTGACGCGATCGCGTTTGCGCGTGCGGGGATTGTAAATCGTGTCGCCCTTTTTGAGCGTGCCGGAATAAACGCGGAAAAACACCAGTTTGCCTGCGTAAACGTCAGTCCAGAGCTTGAACGCGAGCGAACAAAACTTGTTGCTGTCGCTGGTCTCGACGTGAACGGGGTTGTTCGTGTCCACCTCGGTGCCTTCCGCGCCGGGAACATCCAGCGGACCCGGCAGATAATCTACGATGGCGTCAATCAACGGCTGCACACCCTTCTTTTTGAAAGCCGAACCGCACAGCACGGGAACCAATTCAATCTTGCAAGTCAGCCGGCGAATGGCGGCCTTGAGCAGTTCCGGCGTGACCGGCTTTTCCTCGATGACGAGCGTGGCAATTGCGTCGTCCTTGTTGGAAACGGCGTCAATCAATTCCGCGAGCGCGGCTTTGGCTTTTTTCTTCAGGCGCTCGGGAATTTCCTTCACCTCATATTTCAAACCTTCGTTGACGACTTCGCCGCTGCCCCAGGTGATCGCTTTCTGGCTGACGACGTCAATGACGCCTTCGAACTTGTCCTCCGCGCCAATCGGCAGATAAATCGGATACGCATACGCGCCGAGTTTTTTCCGCATGTCTTTCAGCGCGTTGTCAAAATTCGCGCCGGTGCGGTCCATCTTGTTGACGAACGCGATGCGGGGAACATTGTATTTGGTCGCCTGACGCCAGACCGTTTCGGATTGCGGCTGAACGCCCGCGACGCCGCAGAACACCGCCACCGC
>DLMG01000192.1:3628-3941 GCA_002479245.1 Verrucomicrobia subdivision 3 bacterium UBA7542
ACTTCGGCGGTGAAATCCACGTGGCCGGGCGTGTCAATGATGTTGACGCGATGCGGCACACCCGCAAAGGATTTGACTAGGCCCTCTTCTTTTTTCTGCGTCCAAAAGCACGTCACCGCGGCGGACGTGATGGTGATGCCGCGTTCGCGTTCCTGCTCCATCCAGTCCGTGACCGTGTTGCCATCGTCCACGTCGCCGATTTTGTGGATGAGGCCGGTGTAAAAGAGAATGCGCTCGGTCGTCGTGGTTTTGCCCGCGTCAATGTGCGCCGCGATCCCGATATTGCGGGTCCGCTCCAGCGGGTATTCACGTT
>DLMG01000171.1:0-202 GCA_002479245.1 Verrucomicrobia subdivision 3 bacterium UBA7542
CGTCGTGAAAATAAATCGCGTCGCCATATCGGGCGTGATTTTCCATGCCTGTGCCGACGCAGCACCAAAAGGAATCCTCCGGCGTCGAGTAGGTTTTGAAGCCGCCGGGCTTGAGCGGCATGAGATAGACGAACATGCCTGTCTCCGGGTCTTGCGACGCGAGAATGTCGTTGTAAAGCGCGCGCTCGTAAAAATCCATCGT
>DLMG01000171.1:340-33172 GCA_002479245.1 Verrucomicrobia subdivision 3 bacterium UBA7542
GTGCAGCAGGTCTCGGCGGTGGCCGCCGAAAGATGCTTCGCAAAATCAGTCACGGGGAAAAAATGCTCGCCGTCGCCGTTGCCACCGATGACGTAGGAACGGTGCAAGGCGACGCGCTCCCAGAAAAATTTCGCGATGTTGGCGTAGTACGGGTCGCCGGTCAGTTCGTAAATCCGCGCCGCGCCGATGGTTTTGGGGATTTGCATGTTTGAATGGTGGCCGTCCAAAATGTCCTTGCCCTGCGCCAGCGGGTCGAGGACCGCCCGGTGGTAGAATTTCTCCGCCAGCACCAGATAATTGGTGTTGCCGGTCAGGGCGTAAAGCTCGGCGAGCGACTCGTTCATGCCGCCTTGTTCGCAAACCAGCATTTTCTGCCACTGATCGTCCGTGAGATTTTTCGTGGTGGCATCGGCCCAGTTGGCGAGGTTCGTGGCGACTTCCAGCGCCTTCGCGTTGTCGCACAACTGGCTGGCGTCAATCAACCCCGCGAGTTCCTTGTGGAGCGTATACCACGGAACCCAGCAGCCGTTGAGGTCGAAACTTCCGGCCCGGATTTCGCCGCGGGCAATTTCGTCGAAAACCTTCTTGCCGTTCGGCATGGCCGCCACGTAGCCGTTGCCATTGGCCTGCTGGCACTCGGCGAGTTGGTCCACGATGTAATTCACCCGTTCCAGAAATTGCCGGTCGCCGGTGTCCTGATACATCCGCGAACAGGCCGAGAGATAATGTCCGAGGCTGTGGCCGGCGACGCCCTGCGATTCCCAGCCGCCATAGACCTCGGCCTTCGGTTCCAAACCCGCCTCCTTGCGGAACCAGCTCAAGAAGCGATCCGGCTTCAAACTCAGGAGATATTTCGCGTCCATTTCCATCGCGCGCTTGAAGAGGCCGTCCAGCAAACGCACATCTTTCAGCGGAAACTGTTGCGCCGGCAAATCAATCGCCGTGTTCACGTCACCACACGTGCCCCACGTGATCACCGTCAATGCCAGGAAAATGGAAATTCGTTGGATTTTCATGTGCCGACGTTGTGCCCGTCGGCCACATTGATAATCAGAGCGCGAACGGAATTCGTCCCATAATCAAAGCCGAAGGCGTATTTGGTTGCCACGTGAGAATGAAAAATTAATTGGTCTGGATTGTCACGGCTGATGTTACGAGGCCAACCCGTTCCGCAAGCCATAATAAATTTCATTCCAGTTCAACTCCCGCTTGAATTGTCGGATGGTGGTATCGCTGTCAATTACCATCAATTCCACACCCGCCATATTGGCAAAGTCTTCCAACATCTCCGTGGTCACTGATTGACTAAAACCGGTGTGATGCGCCCCGCCGGCGTAAATCCACGCAGTGACCGCGGTGTGGAAATCGGGTTTGGGAACCCAAAATGCACGTGCCACCGGCAATTTGGGCAACGGTCTCTCTTGGGAAACAACATCCACTTCGTTCACCAGCAAACGAAAACGATTCCCCATGTCCATGATGGCGGCGTTGAGTCCGGGTCCGGGCGGCGTGTCAAACACCAGGCGCGCCGGGTCGGCCTTGCCGCCGATTCCCAGCGGGTGGACTTCCAACGAAGGTTTACTTTTGGCGATGCTCGGACAGATTTCCAGCATGTGCGCACCGAGCACATTCATGCTTTTGGGATGCAAATGATAGGTGTAGTCTTCCATAAACGATGTCCCGCCCTTTAAGCCGATGGACATGACTTTCATTGCGCGGACCAGCGCACAGGTTTTCCAGTCACCTTCTGCGCCAAATCCGTAACCTTCAGCCATCAGTCGTTGTGCGGCCAGACCCGGCAATTGCGCCAGCCCATGCAGATCCTCGAATGTTGTCGTGAATCCCTTGAAGCTGCCTTCTTTGATAAATGCGCGCAAGCCGATCTCAATTCGAGCCGCTTCCCGCAATGAATTCTGTTTTTCACCGCTTTTGCGAAATTCGGGTGCAATCACGTAGCTGGCCATGTATTCCTGGACGAGCGCGTTGATTTGCGCATCAGTTGCCTCATTGATATATTTCACCAAATCGCCCACGCCGTAGCCATTGACCGAGTAACCGAATTTTATTTGCACCGCGACCTTGTCTCCTTCCGTGACCGCAACCTCGCGCATGTTGTCGCCGAACCGGCAAAATTTTGCACCCTGCCAGTCATGCCACGCCGCAGCCGCCCGGCACCATGCACCGATTTGCTTTTGTATCGCAACGTCCTGCCAGAAACCTGTAACCACTTTGCGGTCCAGGCGCATCCGGCTCATAATAAAGCCGTGTTCGCGGTCTCCATGGGCGGATTGGTTAAGATTCATGAAATCCATGTCAATGGACGACCACGGGATATCGCAGTTATGCTGTGTGTGAAAATGCAGGATTGGCTTCCGAAGAATCTTGAGACCGTTAATCCACATCTTGGAGGGCGAAAAGGTATGGCACCACGTGACAAGCCCAAGGCACCCAGGTGCGTTGTTGGCCTCTTGGCACAAGGCGGTGACGGCGTCCGGCGTGGTCAGGACGGATTTGAACACCACCTTCACCGGGATGGCCGGCGCGGCGTTCAATGCCTTTGCGATTTTCTGCGAGTGGAAGGCCACCTGTTTCAAGGTTTTGGAGCCGTAGAGGTGTTGACTGCCGGTGACAAACCAAACTTCAAATTGTTTCAAATTAAACATAAGTCATCTTCATTCCAGGTGCCATACGGTCGCGTGGCGAAAAAAACAACCACAAAGGCGGTGGTGCCTTTTCGATGAAACAAGCCTGCTGACGAACTGGCTCGCGAGAACACAAGTTCCACCGGAGTCGTAAACTATTCTTCTATCAAGGGGGCAAAAAAAACAACGCCACTTTGCGTAAATGATTCACCAATTTGCGAACTTGAACCGAACAAGGCTTTTCAACCCGCACGCCGCCCATAAGTTCGGCGATATGCCAGTGGGCTGATTTGTTTACCAGCGCGGAAGTAACGCGCAAAATGCTGCATATCGGAGAAACCAAGAGACTCGGCAATTTGCCCCACCTGCAAGTCCGTCTCAACAAGCAGCCGCACAATTTGATCCGTCCGCACACGCCGGATATGTTCATAGATCGAACATCCGATTTCCCGCCGGAATTTTATTTCCAAGGCGCGGCGCGACAAAGCCGCAGCCGAGGCCACATTCATGACCATCATGTTTTCATGAGCGTGGTCACGAATGAATTGCAGCGCCTTGGTCACATACGAATCAGACACGGCCATAAAATCCGTCGAATGGCGAGTAATCACACGTGTTGGGCGCACGTTAATTTTTAATGAAACAGGCCGGACTCCGCGCAACAACCGGAACAGCACAAGCGCCGCCTCATAGCCGGCGTGCTCAAAGTTGATGTCCACGCTCGACATCGGTGGATCCGAAAGCCCGCAAACCAACTCATCGTTGTCTGTTCCCAGAACACCAACGGCGTCCGGCACCCCCAGATTTGCCAATTTGCAGGCTTCGATGACTTGCTGGCCGCAATCATCGTTGCAGGCCATCAGACCGACCGGCTTCGGCAGGGATTGCAACCACGCCGCCATCTTATGGCGCTCTTTGCTCCACACGTTGGCAGCGGGAACAAAATCACGGAAAACATGAAATCCAAATCCGGCTTTGCGAATGTACCGACCGAAATATTTCAGGCGCAAATCCGACCATGGTACGCCGGGGTAACCATAAAAGGCGAAATGCTTGAAACCGCATCGCAGCAAATGTTCGGCGCCCATTTGGCCGATGGCGTAAGAATCAGTTACCACGTTGACGAGATTGGGAATTAGGGTCTTGCTGTGCCCTATCACCACCGTGGGGATCCCCAAGGTCAGCACTTCTTTCAAATTATGCACGTCCCGCAGAATGATTCCGTCCACGTCCTTTGCCTTGAGTTTGGGCCACGCTTTTTCCAATCCTCCGGGTTCCCAATAAAAAGCCCAAGGGCCATAGTGATGCGCACATTTTGCAATACCACCCAACAATGCCCGTCCCGACGCCCGGGAAGATTCAATCAGAAGCGCAATGGTGGGAACCTTTAAAGGACGTTTTGAAACGTCTGCTACGCTATCCCGCTTCTTCGAAACAATCTGGTCCGCCGGTGTTGTTTTGGGACTCATGATCAATAAACATAAGTTTCTTCACGGATCATAGTGGGTAGAGATTAAGTTTTCCACAAAAATATAATAGCGTAATAGGCGGAACCTTTGCCGAAATTAATCTGGCAGGCCTGCTCTATTTGACTGTTCAGCCGGCACGCAACCGGTTTCTCAACAGCGTTTTAGCGAACTTCAAGCCGATATAAACTCACGGATTAAGCGGGCACTTCAAAATCAGAGTTTTCGACATTGACCGCCTCCTGTTTGATGACAACATTCGGCTCTTTGCCGGTTTCATTGTAACTTTCGGGGTCGGGGTTGCTGATCACCCAGCGCGTGGTGTTCGGTTCAAATGAAGTCCCCTCAAAATCCGCCTTTACCCGCTGCGTGTTCGGGTCGGGATTGACAATGGCAACAGTGATGGCCTTTCTGTCCTGGGTCCATGCCGCAGCTACGTCGAGATCACCGGTCTCTCCGGCGACTTGGATGGGAACCATACCGTAATGATGGCGATAGAGTTTTAAGACCAGCCCCGTTGTTTCAAACGCTGCCGCAGTGGATGTCGTTTTGATACAACCGATGACGTTCACGGTCCGGGCATAATTTGCCATGAAGAAAATGTCGCTGTTGCGGAAATACTCGTTCAACCCTTCCGCCACACCGAGCGCGTCCTTGAGGTGGTAGCGCACGCCGAGTTCACCGTAAAGGTAATCGCCATACCAATAATTCCACTCGTCCATGGCGATGCGGATGTTTTTCTCCTTCAATCCGGGAATATCGTGCTGATCTGCCCGAAAGGCCCCGGCCACACGGCGGATTTCATCAGCCAATTGCTGCACGTGAGCCACCACGTTCGTCATTTCCCGGCAGTAAATGTGTTCGCTCAGAAAATTCATATGGTCCATGCACACCGTCAGCATGGTTTGGTCCCATTCACCGACGTTACCCACAGCCACCAATTTTGCCGCGGAATCCACCTTCCAAATCGCGTCGGCCACGCGGTTGTGTTTTTGGACGTATTCGGCCAGCGGCATGTGTCCCAATTGCCAGTCGCCGTACATTTCATTCCCCACCGCCCAGTATTTCACGCCATAGGGCTTGGGATGCCCATTTTCCGCACGCAACTTTCCCATCGGCGTGTCCACCGACCCATTGAAATACTGGATTTCATTGGCCGCTTCCTGTATTCCCCCCAAGCCGATGTTCAACGCTACATAAGGTTCCGCATGGAGCAACTTCATTAATTGCATGGTTTCATCGCTCCCCACGTCGTTCGATTCCACGCCCTTCCACGCCGGATTTTTGCGCGGCGGACGTTTGTCCCGCAGGCCAATGCCATCCTGCCAATTGTAGCCGCTGACAAAATTCCCACCTGGCCAGCGGTAAATGGGCGCATCCAGTTGCTTTAACAAATCCACGACATCCTGGCGCCAGCCGTCAATGTTGTCCGCCGGCATCAATGACAGCGTACCGATTTTGAACGAACCCTTGCCTTGGCTTACAATTTCAATGCGCGCGTCGTCAGATGCCGCCGGCGCGGTGAATTCAAATGGATAGGATTATAATCAGCGCTGACCTTTTTGATGGTTTGAGTGACCGTCGCACCGTTGCCTAAAACGAGCCGCACTTGCACCGGCCCGGCTGTTTCGTCTCCGGCGAGGATGATGTGGCCGACATATTTTTGATCTTTCAAGACGCTTAGACCATCTTGAGAGATTCCCGCAAATGTCCCGTCGCCGGGGAGATGAATGACGGGCGTGTGCGTGCCAACGTACGGATCGGTTGTATCCATGCTGACCATATCGCGCGACCCGATGACTTTCCAAGGCGACGCATTGAGATACTTGTAAGGCCCCGCACCCCAAGCCGGATCCGTGCCTGTGGCCCACGGATCATATTTATATGTAATCGGATAATAAAACTTTCGGTCCTGCAATATCTCCGCCCAGAGGCCGCCATAAAAGCAACGCCCCAAATGCTCAATGAACTGGCCGTAGATGTATTCTGAAATCGGCGGGCCGGTTTTTTGCGGGTCAATCTTTACCGATACATCTGCAAAAAGATTACAGCAAAGACCAGTGACGCAAATAAATACAACCAACGTTTTTTTGAATTCTCCAAAAATTTTATTTTCATTTTTCCCGAACGGCCAAACTTTTCAAAGAAAAAGCAAAACGGGCCGCCTTTTCTTGGTTCCTAACTAAATAAAAACAGCGACTCACCACAAAAGGTGTCCCATGTCGGTATGGCTAATATCAAGTTTTTAAATACACAGTTGTCTTTTGTTTATGCTTTGGATGTCTGTTAATTATCATCAACTTCTCCAACCTCAGACAACGCCGCTTTGCGCAAATGAACCGTCAAAATGCGAACGCCCCAACACCTTCAAACAGCCGGTTTCACCAGGAATAAAACGGGGCGTTACCATCGCCGATCCGGCACGGAGCGCAGCCAGTGGGTCGAGCGTGCCAGCGGGAACTTCATTTTTATCGCTGCAAGCGGTAGAACGCCTGGCGGTTGGTTATGGACTGTGGGAGCCACCATTGGTCGCTGATGAGCGCCGGGGACGGGGTCGCCGTCGTCCAGGCTGCGCCAAGAGCGGGAGTGGTTTCCAGCACGAAGCCCGCCGCCCACGATGGCCACGAAAAGGTGAGGCCGGACGCAGAGTTCGACTGAAGCAGCGTCACGGGCAACGCCAGCGCGTCCGGGCCGAACCTGTAATCGGTGGCGATTTCCTGTGGCGTAAGGCGACCATCGTAAATGCGAAGCTCGTCAATCGTCGCGTTGAGCCAGCCATCGGCGCTGAACAGCGAGCGGCCGATGAACGACCAGGCGGTGCTGACGGAATTGAAGGCCGGCCAGGAATTGGTCACGGCGCTTTCCAGCACGGCGTTGGTGTAAACCGCCGCGTAATTGTTGGTCGGATCAATGATGCACACGACGTGAACGGTGCGGCTGTCGAGCGTTCCCGCAATGTCAAACGTCGTCGTTTTGTTTGTGCTCATTTCCATCCGCTGCCCGCCCAACGATGTGTGCGGGCTGTAAAAGAAATATTGAATTCCGCTGCTGCCGGAAATGTTGCCGAAATCCGCCACGCGCGCCCAGTTGGCGTTCGCACCGAACGTGGCCCAACATTCCAGCGTCACCGCCGACGAGCCGGAGACGAGTCCGCCGGGCAGATTGACGTAGCTGCCGGCGGTGCCGTTCAGAAAGAGCGCGCCGTTGGTGACGACGGCGTTGCCCATGAGCGTGCCGTGCGCCATGCCGATGGAATCCCATGCGGCGGTGGGGGAGGAATTCGTGTTGAAACTGTAACGGTGCGCCAGCGCCGGATGCGCATAGGCGAGGTCCTGGATTTCCGCGCCGCTCAAGGCGCGGCCAAAGATGCGGAACGAACTGATCTCGCCGGCAAACAACGGATCAGCGGGCCACTGGCTTTTGCCGACGTAATTGCTCTTCGCCAGAATCTGCCACGGGCGGATGGTCAGGGCTCTGTTGGTGGCCACCGGCGTGCCGTCGAGATAAAGCAGCCCTTGCGTCCCGTCCAGCGTGACCGCGACGTGAACCCAGGAATTGGTCGGCAGCGCAGCGGTCGCGTTGATCTGCTGCTCCGCGTTGTTGCTATTGGTCGTAATGGCAAAGCGCATCATGCCACCGTACGCCCGCGGCGTGAGGAAAAAGTAATTGGTCGTGTCGGTGCCGAAATCGAAAATGCGCTGCCAGTCCGCGCCGCCGCGCCATTTGACCCACGCGGCGAACGTGCTGGCGTTGGCCACGGAAAGCGGGAGCGAGACGAAGTTGGTCGCGCCGTCGAGGTTCAGCACGTTGCCGCGCGCGGCCTCGTTGGTGATGCCCGCGCGGTTCTGCAGCGTGCCGTTGTAAAGGCCGAGGTGCTCGCGGGCATCGGTGTTGAATGTGTAGAACGCGCTCCAGTCATTCGTCAGCGCCGGCCAGCCGTCGGGGGTCCAGTATATCCGGTTCAAGCCCAAGGTCGCCGTGCCGTTATTATTCCCGTCGTAGTAATGATACGTGAACCAGTTGGTGGCATTGTCGTTCATGATGGCCGCATGGCCGGGACCGATGTAGCGCGCGGTGCTTTCGAGCACCATCGTGCCGCCGCCATTGGTCATGTTATTGTTGTTCTTGTCATAATACGGCCCGGTGACAGTGGTACTGCGGCCCACGCGGATGTTGTAGGTGCTGTTCACGCTGGCGCAGCAGCCGCCGAAGTTGACGAACAAATAGTAATTGCCGCCGTGCTGGTAAAGACACGAACCTTCCTCGGTGTTGCTGAAAAACACCGGGCCATTGTTGGAAACCCGATAAATCGGGGAATCGGGCGTGATGCGTTTGCCAGTGGACGGATCCAACTGCATGATGAGAATGCCGTCCGAATACGAGCCGAAGGACAGCCACACCGTGCCGTTGGTGTCCACCATGACGCTCGGATCAATGCAGTTGTAGGCGGTGAGGTCGGTGGTGGCGTTCGTCGCGAAATCCGGGTTGGATTGGATGACTTTTCCCTGGTCGGTCCAGACCGGGGAAACGAGCGAAGGCGAGGTGACCAGACCGATGGCGGAATTGATCGTTCCCCAATCTGAAGCGGCGTAATAGAGGTTATACCGGCCGTTGAAATAAGCGATGTCCGGTGCCCAATAATAACCGCCGAAGCCGGGGACAGCATTCGTCGTCCACGCCGGGATGTTGGTGAAAACCGGACTGACGGCAGACCAGTTGCGCAAGTCACTGGAGGTCAGGCCGCTGATGCCCTGACCATCACCATAAATGAAATAATTAGTGCCGTCCTTGATCATCGTGCCCGGGTCATGCAAATAGTAGTCGCCGTAGAGGGGCATCTGGGCATTGGCCGTCTGGAGGCAAAAAAACGCCAGCAGGCAGCACACTGCCGGTCGCAATCCATGTTCAAAGCTGTTCATTTACATCCTATTATGTCATCCGCGCTGCAACACAACCACCGCTCCAATATCCAACATTGCAGCGAATAAACAAACGCCACTTTGCGGATTGAGACCGCCAAAATGCGAACGCCCAAACATCTTAATTTTGCGGAATCCGCAGCGTGGTCAATGAGTATGGTTCCAGCGTGCACGTGAACACCGGCGCGACGCCGGTGAACTCGCCTTTTCGCGGCACGACAGCGCCCGGTTGGTCGAGTGAATTTTCGGCGTCCGGATTGGGGTTTGTCAACGTGATGACCCGGGCCGGGTTTCCCAGCTTGCCGGCACCGTTCAGTTTTACCGTCACGGACATGGGGTCGGCGAACGGATTAACCATTTGCAAGACCAGTTCACCGGCGCGCTGGTCGCGGCCGGCGGCGGCATAAAAGGTCGCCACCGGTTTGCGGTCAGACTCGTGGATCAGTTTGCCGTCGAGATACGCCTTCACGCTGCCATCCTGCAATTCAATGCGGATGTCATACCAACGATTGGTTTCGATTGAGCCGCGCACATGGTCTTCCACCAAGCCTCCGCCTTGCAATGAATGTTCGGTGTTGCCCCAGCCGCCGAGGTTCCACCAGACGGGATGAGCGATGTCCGGCGTCTGGAACAGGACGAGGAAGCCTTCATTGCCGGCCAGCTTGCGCGCCTTCAAGGTCAGGGTGTAATTCGTCCAGGCAGGGTCCCCCACGACCGCGCGAATATTCTCGCCGGCGGCATTCTGCCGCAGGGCGCCGTCCACCACGGTCCAATCGCCGCCCGCCGTTTTCCAGCCCACCAAGCCTTTCGTGAAATCGCTTGCATACAGGACCCGGCCATCCAAAGCGACGACCCGGATGTCTTTGTATTCCACCCGCGTGTTCCAGGCACCCACCCCGATCATACCGGCATGAGATTCTGTGACGTTTGGAGCCTCGACGTTCACCGGCAAAACCACATCCGGCCGGTTTTGTGCGAATTGCGCCTGGGCATAATACGACGGAGTCAGCTCGATGCGGGAGTTGTCGAACCAGATCAAATTCGGATGCCACTGGTCGTGGCCCACCTTGCCGAACAGCGGCGCGTAGGAAGCCATGAGCACTTCATCCGAATTTCTCCACAAACTCGTCATGTAGGCAGCTTCGGACAGCGCGGCGCGGAGATTGTTTCGGTGGGCGTGGCCGTCCTGTGCCGCGTATTCACCGACGAAAACTTTCGGGCCATTGCGGTCGTAATTGTCGTAGCGATCCGTGTTTTCATAAAACCATTGTGGCGGCACATAATAATGTTCGTCCACCACATCCGCCGGCGTGCCGGTGCGGAGTTTGTTCCACGCGAATTGCCAGAGTGAATCGTTGGGAAAGGGCCCGGCGCTGCAAATGATTTTAATCTGCGGATATTTCGCCTTGATGGCGCTATAAAAAACCTGGTAACGGTCAAAATAAACCTGCTGCCATTGTTCGTTGCCGATGGCGATGAATTTCAGGTTAAACGGTTCCGGATGTCCCATCGCGGCGCGTTTGGCGCCCCATTCGCTCGTGACCGGACCATTCGCAAATTCAATCAAATCAAGAGCGTCCTGCACAAAAGGACCAAGCTGATCGAGGGGAACCGGTATGTTGGGATCTCCTTGAAAATACATGCCGCAATTGATCACCGGCACGGGTTCGGCGCCGATGTCTTCGCAAAACTGGAAATATTCAAAGAAGCCGAGGCCGAAAGTCTGATTGTATTCCGGTGATCGGTCATCGCGCCAGAAGTTCCAGTTTTGTTTTCGTTCCGCGACATCGCCGATAGTGTTTTTCCAACGATAGGCATTGGCCATGTCCCTGCCCTGGACAACGCAACCACCGGGAAAGCGCAGGAAACCCGGATGCGCGTCAGCCAGTGCCTGCGCCAGATCGGCGCGCAAACCATTGCGCCGGCCTTTGAAGGTTTTCTCCGGAAACAGCGAAACCATGTCCACGTCCACCACCCCCGGCCGGGCGGCCAGCAGGGCGAGCCGGGCATTCGTGACCGAAGTTGAACTGGTAAGGGTTGCCTCAAACTTTTCCCACGCGTCGCCAATACCCGTGATGTCAGTCGAAGCCAGTGGCCGTCCGGCACTGTCTTCGAGCAGGACGCGGAGCGCCGCCGAGTCGCCCGCCCGGCGCCGCGCGTAAACCGAGAACAGATAATTATCGCCCGCGCGCAACACGATGCCGTCAAAGCCGGCGTTGGCGGCGCCGTATCCCTGTTCGCCGGTCTCGGTCACATAGATGCGCAGGAAATGAAGATTGTTGGCGTTGAGCGGTGATTCCGACTCGACGGTGAGCCGGCCCAGCGCCCCGGCGCTGGCGACTTCGCTCCAGGAATAGAGCGGTTCGCGATCTTCAAAGGAGCGGTTCTGGACCAGCTCGGCGTAAAGACCGCCGTCGGCTCCGTAATTGATGTCCTCGAAAAACAGCCCGTGCAACGTGGATGGCACGGCGTGCCCGGGTTTGTCCACGTCCACGGTAATACGCGCCGGGTCAGCGGCATGAACAGCGATCTGCCCGCCAGTCCATTGAGTCATGATAAGAATTGTCAGATTGATTATCCGGCAGATGGTCGAAGGTTTCATAAGAGGCATCATTGGTTATGTGGTTGCAAATTGGACTACACTGTACGAGCGGGGCGGCAGCTTGAATGTCATTTTGGAACCCGCCGACGGCGCCTGGAGCGGTTTCGGCACCACCAGTTTCGGCTGCTCGAACGTGTTGACCGCTTTCAGGTCCGAACCTGTCAGCGTTTCACAAGCCAGGACACGCGTGGGCATCGGGTCACGCCATTCGAGCACCAGTTCCCGCTCCGACTCCAGATCGCGATTCAGCATCAGCACGCAGACCTTGCCGTCCGGCGGGTTGATCGTGGCCACCACGTCCAGATATGGAACTTGGGCGTTGATGGCGAAATCCGCCCGGAGTCCGGCCGCATCAATCGGATACGTCTCCGACTCGACCAGCAGATCGAGGACTCTGCCGCGGGCGTATTTCAGCGCCCACGCGTAAGGGTAATAAATGCTCTGGCACATCACCGAGGTTTCATTCGTCACCAAAGGAGCGATGACGTTGACCAGTTGCGCCAGACAGGCCACGCGCACGCGATTGGACTCGCGCAGCAGCGTGTTCAGGAAACCGCCGACCAACAAAGCGTCTTCGAGGTTGTACCGTTCCTCCAGCAGATGCGGCGCAAACTTCCGTTCTCCGTTGGCGAAGCGGCCGCCGCGGGCACGGTACCAGACGTTCCATTCATCAAACGAAAGCCACAAACGCTTGGGCGACTTCAGGACCCCCTGCACATAGTCACAGACGTCGGCGATTTGGTGAATCTGCCGTTCCATGTCCAGATTCATCGCCAGGTAGCGCGAGGTGTTGTTGCCGGTCAACTCCTTGGTGTTGCCGTAATAATTATGGAGCGAGATGCCATCCACCTGATCGTAACATTCTTCAAGCACTTCGCGGTCCCAAACCATGTACGTCGGCAGAATGGGGTTGCTTGACCCGCAGGCGATGAGTTTCGCGTCGGGGTTGATCACCCGGATCTGGCGCGCGGTGTCCCGCGCCTTGAGGCCGTAGTCGCGCGCCGGCATGTGGCCCATCTGCCACGGCCCGTCCATTTCGTTGCCCAGACACCAATACTTTACGTTCCAAGGCTGCTCGTAGCCGTGTTCCCGGCGCAGGTCACTCCATTTGGTCCCTTTGTCCACATTGCAATACTCGACGAGGGCGACCGCCATCTCCGGTGTGCCGGTGCCGAGATTGAACCCCATCAAAGGCTCGGTGTTGACCAGCTTGCACCATTCCATGAATTCATTCGTGCCAAACTGGTTCGTCTCCAGGGAATTCCAGGCACGGTCGAGAACGGCTGGTCGTTTGTCCTTCGGTCCGACACCATCCAACCAGTTGTAACCGGAGACAAAATTACCGCCGGGATACCGGATGATGGGCGCTCCCATTTCCCTGACCACGGCCATGACGTCTTCGCGGAATCCGTTCTGGTCGGAAAGTTTGGAACCCGGCTCGTAGATGCCTTCGTAAATGGCCTGCCCGAGGTGTTCCAGGAACGAGCCAAAAATCCGGCGGTCCATGTCCGAGCGGTATCGGGCCTGATTGATCACCGTGCGTGCCGGTCCACGGGTTTGGGCGTAACCGATGCTGGTCAACCACGAGCCCGCAGTCAGAGCGGCACCGGAACAGCAGATTTGCTTGAGGAATTTACGCCGGTTGGTGCGAGGCATCTTCATAGGCTTTCCTGATTGATTGGTTGTTCAGTTCAGACCCTTCGGGTCCCGCGAGTTACCTCGCCGCAAATTTCGTATATGTCCACGCTGATGGGTTGAGCCAGCGCATTGGCGGCGATGACCGCGCCAGACAGGATGAGCGATGAAAGGGTTTTAAACATGGCTCGTTATGGATGATACAGCCGGAAGAAATCATTTCCCGCTGATGGCGGGATGAGAACTTGATTCTGGCCGCCGACGAAGTTGGCGGCATTGGTTACATTCACCCAGTTGGTGGTGCCGAGGTCTGAATTCTGTTGCAGGACAAAGCCGCTTGAAGGAAAGGGCCAGACCATGTTTATGGTGTTCGTAGCCAGCCCGATGTCGAGCCAGGGCACGTTAAACAACACTGAAAGATTGTTGTCGTAAGAGTTAGCCGTGATCAAGTCCAGCCGGCCATCGCCATTCACATCTGCCGCCACGACGCAGTACGGGGCGGAACCAACAGCCAGTGTGGCATAAAGACCAAATGTGCCGCTCCCGTTGTTGGTAAACAGCGTGAGGTTGCCGGTGTAAGTGCCATTAACACTGGTGGTATTCGCGCAGATCAAGTCGGGCTTGCCATCGCCATTCACATCGGCAGCCGTGACGCACCAAGGCCGGCCGCCAACATTGAGCGTGGCGTTGGAACCGAAAACGCCGCTCCCGTTGTTCGTCCATATCGTCAGGTAGCCACCAGAAGTCGCGCTGATCAAATCGGGTTTGCCATCGCCGTTCACATCAGCTACCGCCACCGCGGCAGACAAATCAAAAGCACCATAGCCAATGGAAAGAATCTCGGCGTTTAAGCCAAACCCGCCGCTCCCGTTATTGGTAAACACTATGAGACCCTTGCTGTTGGACAGACCACCACCCCCCGTGTCAACCACACTGATCAAATCAGGTTTGCCGTCCCCGTTCACATCCGCCACCACGACGGCACGGGGCCAGCCGCCGCAATACAGTGTGGCATTGGAACTGAAAATGCCGCTCCCGTTGTTCGTCCATATCGTCAGGCTACCGCCACCATAGTTCGCGCGGATCAAGTCGGGTTTGCCGTCGCCGTTCACATCCACCGCTGCGATGGAGTAAACTTCCACGGGATAAGGATTAAGAGGTCCGGCACCAGCACTCAGTGTGGCATTGGAACCAAACCCGCCGCTGCCGTTGTTGGTAAAAACCGTCAGGGTCCCGTCATACCAGTTTCCGCAGATCAAGTCGGGTTTGCCATCGCCATTCACATCGGCCGCCACGACACAAGCAGGGATGGAGCCGACATTCAGGGTGGCATTGGAACCGAAAAAGCCGTTTCCATTATTGGTCAGGACCGTCAGGGTATTGTCACCGGCATTCGCACTGATCAGGTCCAGTTTGCAATCGCCATTCACATCCACTGCGATCACCGAGAAGGGATTCGCGCCGACACCCGGCGAGGAGATCAAGCTAAAGCCCGTGTGTCCGGGGATGATGGTGTTGGTGAACACCATAATGGTGCCCCCATTACCAGCAAGACTTGGACAGATCAAGTCCAACTGGCCGTCGCCATTCACATCCGCCGCCGCGACGGAGAAAGGGGCTCCACCGGTTGCCAGTTTGCCATCGAAACCAAACCCGCCGCTGCCATCATTGGTAAAAATTGTCAGGGTGTTGTCGCCGCCAAGGGCGCCGGGGGGTATCGGGCTGGCGCAGATCAGGTCGGGTTTGCCATCGCCGTTCACATCTGCCGCCACGACGAAAACAGGAAATAATACATTCAGCGTGGCATTGGAACCAAACCCGCCGCTCCCATTGTTGGTCAAGATGATCAAGCTGGCTTCATTCGCGCAGATCAAGTCGGGTTTGCCATCGCCATTCACATCCGCAACCGTGACGCAACAAGGGTAGCCGCCAACATTGAGCGTGGCGTTGGAACCGAAAATGCCGCTGCCGTTGTTGGTAAGCACGGTCAGGGTACCGTCACCCCAATTCGCGCTGATCAAGTCCACTTTGCCGTCCCCATTCATATCTGCAGCCACGACTGAACGAGGGTTGGAGCCAACGCTCAGTGTGGCATTGGAACCAAAGCCGCCGCTCCCGTTATTGGTCAAAACCGTCAGGGTCCCGGCCCAGTTCGCGCTGATCAAGTCCACTTCGCCGTCGCCGTTCACATCGGCAGCCGTGACGTAAGCAGGAGAACCGCCAACGTTGAGCGTAGTGTTGAAACCAAACCCGCCGCTCCCGTTGTTGGTCAGCACGGTCAAGGTGCTCCCGTTCGCGCAGATCAAGTCCGGCTTGCCATCGCCATTCACATCCGCCACCGCGACAGACCAACAAATGCCAGAGCCGATGGGGATCTCGGCGTTCAAGCCAAACCCGCCACTCCCGTTGTTGGTCAGGATTACCAGCACAGGTTCACCCATATTATCAACGCAGATCAAGTCCGGCTTGCCATCCCCGTTCACATCCGCCACCGCGACGTAATACACCGGGCCGGCGTCCGGCGAGCAGGAGAGGACGAAGTTGGGAGTCTGGGCACCGGCCTGCTCAAAACCGACCAATGTTCCAAGCAGGGCGCACCAGAAGCGGAGATGAGGTCTTGCGATCGCCTTGGTAAAAGAAAAACCCGTCCAGAATGTCCCTATTCGCAGTTGAATTTTCATAGACGATTCCTTCCATGGTAATGTTTGACCTACTGTTGCTTCGACGGCATGACGATTTCGGGCCAGCCGTTAGTAGTCCAGCGCAGAGGCAGAATGGCCAGTGTTGGCCTGCCGGATTCGGTTTCGTCGTAAAAGTGACAACTGAGCCAGTCTGTGCCGCCTTCGGAAAAAATCCCCACCTGGCCCGGCCCGATGAAGGGTCCCGTTGTCTTGAGAAACGGGCTGCCGCCACCAACCATCAAATCCATTCCGTCCTTGTCCAGATACGGCCCGGTGATTTTTCTGCTCCGGCCAACGCGGATTTCGTAGGTGCTGTTCGTACCCCGGCAACAGCGTCCCCAATTCACAAACAGACAATAAAAATCGCCGTGATGATGGATATACGACGCCTCGATGGAATCGTTGAACGCGAGCGAATACATCGGTGAATTGGTAGCGATCCGCTTGCCGGTGTTCGGATCAAGCTGAATCATTTTGATTCCGCTCCAAAATGAGCCGAAGGCCAGCCAAAGATTGCCATCGGCATCCAGTGAAACGGCCGGATCAATCGTGTTGAAATCGTCGTTGGTGGTGGATTGGATGACCATTCCTTCATCCGTCCATTTGAAATTCGAGTCAGAGGGAACAAGCGTTGGATTCGTCACCAGCCCGATGGCGGAAACTCTTTTTCCGAAGGTCGAGACGGCATAATAAAGCAGATAACGGTCGCCCCGATGGAGGATGTCCGGCGCCCAAAAATAACTGCCGCGATGTTCGGGCACGGCTTGATCCGTCCACGCTGGTGCATTGGTGAAAACGTGCGGGCCGGGTTCCCACGCAATCAAATCTTTGGAGTGATACGACGGTACACCGCGTCCCGTGTAAAAAATCCAAAATTCATTTCTGCATTTTATAATCGCTGAAGGGTCATGCACGCGAACGCCGCGGCTGCCGAATCCGGCCATTTGCGGTAAGACTTCGGAACTGAAATCAGTTTTCGCCGAAAATGGAACCGCTTGCGTCTGTGCCTGAAGCAGCGTTTCAGCCATCAGCGCGACCGCAATCATGAGGGCGCAGCCAAAATCCTTGCGAGGGTCCGAAATGAGATTCATGCGGCAATAGTTACATGGCAAAAGTTTTTATTGCGCCAGCCGGAAAAACTGCGCGTTTTCAGAAACAGGCACGGTGACCTGCCATTGGCTGACGACAATTTGCGGAGATGGAGAGACCACCATCCAAGTGCCCGAAGCCAGATTCGTGCTCGTCAGAAGTGTAAAACCGGCCGAAGCCACCGGCCACGACAACGTCAGGCTGGCACCGGTTGCGGACGTGCTGATAGCCGGACTTGCGGCACTCAACAATTGGTTCGGACCGAGCACCTGTGTGGCCGCGATTTCATTTGCCGTCAATGCGCCGTTGTAGATGCGAAATTCGTCAATGGTGCCTTGCATGCCCGGGTCGGGCCAGTTGTCCGCGCCGATGATATTACGAACAGCTTGCACACCCGACATCGGGATGGTCACGTTGTAATCTGCTCCGGCCAGGACGCCATTGAGGTAAATGGCCATGTAACCAGTCGGCGGGTTAAAAACGGCGGTGATATGCACGTTGGTACTGCCATCCAGGCTGCTTCCCGAGTCGAGATCAATGTATTGATAGTCAACATTCGCGTTGTCGGAATCAGAAATCCCGGCAATCGTCGAGTTGTCACTGGCGTGAACACACACGTGAATGTCGTATTCAGACTGGCCGCTGGCGTCCTGGTTGCCGAAGTCGAAAAGATTGGCCCAGGTGTATTGACCGGCTTTGATGGTAGCCCAGTCTTCCACGGTCACCGCTGGATCGTTGTTGATGCCATTTACAGAATTGGTGAGGATACCTGCCGGTAACTGCAAGTAGTCAGTTGCCGGCGCGACCGAAGTTGTGTTGGGAAGCACCAGTTGGCCGCCGTTGATGGTGGCGTTTCCGTGGAGAGTGCCGTTGGCACTGCCAACCGAGTCGTTCGCCGTGCCATCGTTGAAACTGTAACGATGCACGAGCGCCGTCGGGACATAGACGACCTGCATGGATTGCGTGGCGGACAAACCCAGACTCGCGTAAGTGGCAATGATGCTCGTCGTCCCCGAACCCTCACCGGTAATGTTGCCTTTGCTGTCCACGACCGCGATGCTCGTGTCCGCCGAGGCGTAAGTGATGGCGTGATTGGCATTGGTCGTGAGATTGATCCAGTTGCCGGACTCCTGCCCCCAGACCGTGGACGCGACCATTTGGCCGCTGTTGATGGGCGAAGCGAATTGCAGCAGCAGGTTCGTATAGGAATTGATGCCGCTGGCGGTGAGCCGGATAATGGAAAGTGAACCGGCCGGCAGTGTGAGCGAGAAACTGGTTCCCGCGTTGGCAATCGAATTGGTGACCGGGAAAACATACGTCGGCGACGCCAGGGAATTTCCATTCGTCGCACTGCTCGAAGTCAATTGGATGACCGTGGCGCTCGACGCGACGGAATTAACGCCGGTAACATTGAACGTCGCGGTCAGCGTGTAGTTAAGATTGACCGCCTTGACAATGATCTGGCCACTGGACTGCAACAGACTGCTTGAGGCGTAGAGCAAGTTTGTCCCCGAAACCACGGTGGGCAGGACGACATCGCCGCGATTTTGACTGAACAATTCCTGGACGTAATACGACGGCGTGCCGAACACCCCCCGCGAACTGTCGTAGTAAATCAGGTCGGGTTGCCACTGCATCCCGTTCACATTCGCAAACAGCGGCGCATAAGAGGCCATTTGAACAAGGTCCGAGTTTCGCTCCAAGCCGGTCATGAACACCGCTTCGGGCAACGCGGAGGCGAGGTCGCCGTAAGTGCCGTAGCCGCCCGTGACGGCATATTCGCCCACAAAAACTTTCGCCCCGTTACGACTGTAATTGTCATACATCGTCGCATAGGAGGAATAGAACATCATGGGGACCGAATAGTAGTGCTGGTCCTGAATTTCCACCGGCCGGCTCCAAGGAGGGCCTCCCGGCCAATTACCGGGCGCAATCAAATGGATGGAGGGGTAATTCGATTTGATGGCATCGTAAAACAGCGTATAGCGGTCGTTGTAATACGTGCCACCGCTTTCGTTGCCGATTTCCATGTATTGCAGATTGAATGGTGCGGGATGTCCGTTGGCCGCGCGCAGCGCGCCCCAGGTCGTGTTCGTATCGCCGTTCGCATACTGGATCGCGTCGAGCGCATCCTGCACCCACGGCCCCATCTGTGACAGCGGAACGGTGTTGTTGGTACTGCCGTTGTAACTGAGCGCGAGGCCACAGTTGATTGCGTAGAGTGGCTCCATGCCCATGTCTTCACAAAACTGGAGGAACTCGTGGTAGCCGAAGCCGTCGGTGGACCAGTAGCCCCAGGCGTCGTCCATGTGGCCCGGTCGCTGCGCGATGTCGCCGATGGTTTTCTTCCAGCGAACGGCATTAGTGATGTTCGCGCCCTCAATGTAATTTCCGCCCGGATAACGCAGGAACGACGGATGCAACGCCGCCAGCATATTCGCCAAATCCAATCGCAAGCCGTTGGTGCGATTATAAAACGTGGCGCTCGGGAATAATGAAACGACATCCAGCCAAACCGTGCCGGCGTTGGTGATGCTCAGAACGATGCGTGCGTTCGTATCCGTGCCACTCGACACCAGTGACGCGGCGAAATGCTGCCAGCTTGTGGTCAAGCCGCTGAACGAGGCCTGCGCGTAAACCGTGCTGCCGCTGGCGTTCTGTAGTTGCGCGACGACCGGTCCGGTATAACCGCTTGAACCCATCGCATAAAAATTCAAATAGTAAGTCGCACCGGCCTGAAGCGACATTCCCCAGAAACCGGAATTGCCCGCGCCGACGCTGCCGGTGCCGGATTGCATCGTGAGCTTCAGCGAATTGGGAATGTTGGTGTTCAGCGGCTGGCTCGGGTCCACGCTCATCGTGCCCGTCGCCGTGCCCTGCGTGACCAGCGTCCAGTAGTTCGCATTGGTCGCGGTGTAAAACGAACGGTTGCGAACCATCTCGGCGTAAAGGCCGCCATCGCCGGCAAAATTAATTTCCTCAAAAAAAATCCCGAACAGATTGGAACTGATAATCGCGCCAGGCTGGCCGGCCTGAATCGTTATCACCGCGCCGGCTTGCGCCTGAACGGTGAGGATGGTCAGGGCCGCCAGTGTCAAAACCAACCGGCGGCAGCCCTCAAAAACGGCATGCGATCCAGTTAAATGCATTTTCATAATCGTGTTGATTGAATCGTCACGGCAACTGCAGCCGGAAGAACATTTGATTGTTCGTGGGTGCGAGCGTCAGGAACTTGATGCCGTTCGTTGTAACCAGTGAATTGGTAATGGAGGTCCAGTTGGCACCCGCGCCCAAGCTGGTTGCGGCGTAAAGCCCGAGTCCATTTGTCCAGCCTGGCCAATTCAAGGTCAACGTTGACACCGCGTTTGAAATACCAATGCTTGACGCCGTGATTTGTTCAATCGGCAAAGTTTCCGAAGAAATTTGCACCGAGTCCATCTGGCCGTTAAAATAGGGATCATTGTTTGGAGGCCCCGCAAACTGGCTGCGGCCTAAATAATTTGCGCTGCCGGCGACGTCGGACGGCAACAGATTCACGCTGGCGTCCACCGCCACAGCTTGCCCGTTGACGAACATCACCGCCTGCCGCCCGTCGAGCGCCACTGCCACGTGCGTCCAGACATTCGTCGGCAATGGACTGGGCGAATCCAAATCCCGCGTTTCAGCGGAGCCGTTGGGGGTGATTTCAAAACGCAACTCGCCACTATTGGCTTTGGCCGTGAGCATGACGTAATTGGTGGTGCCCGAACCGAAGTCAAAAATGCGCTGCCAGTCGTTTCCGCCGCCCCACTTGACCCAGGCGGCAAACGTGCGCAGCGCGCCAACACCGGCCGGCAGGCTGACGTATTGCGAAGCGCCGCTCAGATTCAAAACGGAACCGCGAATGGAATCGGTGGAAGTGGTCGCGCCATTCACCAGCGAACCGCTGAAAAATCCGTTCGCGTCCGCCGCGCCGTTGGTGAAGGGATAATACGCTGTCCACTCCGTGTTGGTCGGATTGGGAAAAATGTCCACGTAATTGGTCGCGGCGCGTCCGAGTGTGTCGGTGACCGCGAGCATGATGCAATAAAATCCATTTGTCGCTTCCTCACCGTTCGGCGGAATTGAAAAACTGCCGCCACTGATTCCGGAAGATGGACCGGCCACAATGTTGGTTGAATTCGTGTCGCAAAATTCCACCGTCCAGGTCAGTCCGGTGACGGACAGCGGATTATCGGCGAAATCGGTTGCGTTTCCAGCAAATTGAATTGTTTCGCCGGGTTGATAAAATGAATTTGCCGTCGGCGCGGAAATCATCGGCTGCGGCGCGACAATTTCATTGGCCGAAAGCGCGCGTCCGTAGATGCGAATGGAGCTGATCTGGCCGTTGAAGTAAGGATCGGCGGTAAATTGGCTGCGGCCAAACCAAACATTCTGCGGCGCGATGTCCGGTGCGGTCAGTGTCATTGAGGTATTGGTCGTCACCGCCACGCCGTTGACGTAAAGAATTCCGCGTGAGCCATCGGTGGTTGCGGCAACGTGTGTCCAAACATTCACTGGCACAGCACTGGTTCCGTCGAGATGCTGCTCACCGCTTATCCCGGCGGAAGTTATCGTAAAGCGAGGGTAGCCGGTGGAAGCGAGTGGCGTCAAAAAGACATAACCAGTGTTCGTTCCGGTCCCGAAATCGAAGACGCGTTGCCAGGCCGCGCCGCCATTCCATTTAAAAACCGCGGCGAACGTTTGCGCATTGGCCGCGCCGCCGGGCAGAGTAACAAATTGATTCGTTCCATTGAGAACCAACACGTCGCCAAGCAGCGGGTCGTTGAAAATGGAAGCGCCGCTTTGGAGCAGACCGTAAAACTCGCCGTCGTCGTCGCGTGCGTCCATTTGAAAATGATACGCGGCAGACCAGTCATTGGTGAATGTTGGCCAGCCGTCCGCCGTCCACGAAAGCGGTTCAAAGTCGAACGTCGGCACGCCATATTCGTCGGCGGCAACACTATAGTTGGCGTCAATATAATGATAGCCGAAATAATAATTCCCATTTTCATTGAGAATTCCGATTTGCCCCGGGGCAAAAAATTTTCCGGTTGCGTTCAAAAAGAGCGTTCCGCCGCCTGAAACCATGTTATTGCCGCTGCGGTCATAGTACGGGCCGGTGATGCCAGTAGTGCTGCGACCGACACGAATGTTGTAGGTGTCAGCCGTCCATGGGCCATCGCAACAAGAGCCCCAGTTGACAAACAAATAATAGTTAGTCCCATAGTAATAGAGATACGATGCCTCGATGGGATCGCCCGAGGCGGAGTTAACGGCGAGATGAGTAAGGGTGGGGGTTGCGTTGAGCAGGCCGGTGGCCGGATTCAGGCGGACCAGATAAATGCCATTCCAAAATGAGCCAAACGACATCCACAAGTTGCTGGACGCATCGAAGGTGACGCTGGGGTCAATACAGTTGTATGCGCTCCCGGTAGTGGATTGAATCACCGGGCCTTGGTCAGTCCATTTATAGCTTGGGTTGGTGGGGTCAAGCGTGGGGTTTGTCGCCAGACCAATGGCCGAAACCTGGCTGCCAAACGTTGAAACCGCATAGTAAAGATAGTATTGACCGTTGAAATAGCTGATGTCCGGCGCCCAGAAATCTCCGGTGAACCCGGGAACGGCATTGGTCGTCCAATTCGGAGAATTGGCAAACACGCTTGGCCCGGTGACCCAATACATTTTGTCCGCGGAAGATTTTGAACTGATGCCTTGCCCGGTACCGAAAACGTAATAGCGGCCGTTGCATTTGATCACCGCGGACGGATCATGAATCCCGAGGCTGCCGCGCAAACTGGGTGGCGCGGCCTGGAGCAATCCGGGGATGAGGCACATCGCCAGGAAGGCGAGGCTGAATTGCCGGGATACGAATTGGCTGAGCCAATGCATCGAAATAACATACTTCATAAATCACCTTTGTGGCAGAATCATCGCGCTTTAATGCGCAACACCGTCATCGAGTGTTGCGGAAACCGATGGTCGAACCGGGGTCCGCTGACGTTAAACCTCGATTCCACGGGAGCCACCGCGAGCGGGTGCTCGAACGAGTTCTCAGCACCAAGGCCGGCGCCGGTCAACACGATGGCCATGATTTCGGGCGCGATGCCTGCGACCCCGGAAAGTTGGATTCCAGTCATGCAGGGGTCGTCACCGGGGTTGACGACTTTGAGGATCACCTCGCCCGCCTTTTCGTCGCGAACCGCGCTCGCGTAAAGACACTGAACCTGCGGCGGCAACACCTCGGCGCTCTGCACAAGTTTTCCATCGAGATAACAATCCAGCTTCGCGCCTTTGAGCTCGATTTTCACATCATACCAGCGCCCGGTCTCGATTGAGCCGGGCACTTGCGCAATAAGATGATCCTGTTGCGCCAAACGAACTTGGATGCCGTGAAACTTGTTTTGATAACCACCGACGTTCCAGACCATATGGTTTTCCGGCCCGGCGTGGCGCACCACGATGGTGAAGCCTTCCGAACCGCCAAGCTTCCGCGCTTTGAGCGAGAGCGTGTAATCACTCCATGAAGCATCACCGGCCAGAACGACGCCTGTTGCCTTCGGATCGGCCTGTTGGTACGCGCCGTCTTTGATGGACCAATGGCCGCGCTCAACCGACCATCCCGGCGTGCCGTTGGCAAAGTCAGAACTCAGCAGCGTCCGGCCATCACGAGTCACCAACACCTCCTTGAATTCCGCGGCGGTCTGATTGGTGCCCAAACCGATGCGTCCGCCCGGCAGGTCGGGGAGTTCAACTCCGGTCAAGATCACGGGCAGAACCACGTCTCCACGGTTGAGACTGAAGAGTTGTTGAACGTAGTAGTTGGGAGTGCCATAGACGCGGAGGTTGTCGGTCCAAATCAAGTTCGGCGTCCATTGCCAGCCTTCGACATGTGCAAACAACGGCGCGTAGGAGGCCATGCGCACGACGTCCGCGTTGTGTTCGAGGCCGGTCATATAGGCCGCTTCGGACAAGGCGCATTCCAGATTATTTCGGTTCCGGGTGCTGACCATGGCAACGCTCTGCGCAGCGTATTCCCCGAAGAACACCTTGGGGCCGTTGCGATCGTAATGGTCGTAGCGATGAGAATTGGCGAGAAACCAGAGCGGGGTTGCGTAGCAGTGCTCGTCCACGATGTCCGCCTTTAACTCGCGGAATTTCGGCCACAGGAAATGAAAACGTTCATCGGCGGGCAACGGGCCGGCACTGGAGACAAGCGCGATTTCAGGATGTTTTTCCTTGAGCACTTTCGAGAAACGCGCGAGCCGTTCAATGTATTGTGGCCCCCACTGTTCATTTCCCACGCCAAGCATTTTCAGGTTGAACGGTTGGGGATGTCCCAGCGCCGCGCGCTTCGCCCCCCACAAACTCGTGGCCGAACCGTTGGCGAACTCGATCAGGTCCAGCGCGTCCTGGATGAAAGGATCGAGCCGGTCCAGCGGCACCAGTTCGCCGGAGTTGAACTGGCAGGCCATGCCGCAATTAAGGATCGGCAGCGGTTCCGCGCCAATGTCCTCGCATAACTGGAAGAACTCGAAAAAGCCCAGGCCGAACGATTGGAAATAATCCGGCGTTGGTCGGTGCAAAAACTCATAGTTCCAGCGGTTGATGAGGAGCTTGCGGTTTTCGATCGGGCCGATGGTGTTTTTCCATTGGTAACGCCGCTCCAACACGCTGCCCTCGACGACGCAGCCGCCGGGGAACCTCAGGAAGCCGGGCTTCAGGTCGGCGAGCATCTGCACCATGTCCGCGCGCAGGCCACCGGGCCGGCTCTTCCACGTTTTTTCCGGGAAGAGGGACACCATGGCGAGGTCAACCGCGCCTTTGCCTTCCACGAGGAGGGCCAGCCGCGCTTTTGCGTCGGTATCGTTGGGGTGCAAAGTCGCCGTGCATTTTTTCCAATAGGAGGAAAATCCCCCCAATGGCACCGAGTCCAGCAAACTGCCGTCGGCGCCGTAGAGTTGCACGAGCAAGACGGGCGAACCGGTCACTCCACGAATTTGCGCGGAGAAATGATACGCTTCGCCTTGGCGAACTCCCATGCCACGAAAACCCTCGTTGGAAATTCCAAAAGGCACCGTCCCTTCCGACCGAATGCGCACGTAGTGAGGATTGGCTGGAGCAAACGGGCCGTCATCACGAATGGATATTTCCCCCCGCGCAAGACTGGGACTGATTTTTGTCCAGCCCATCAGGGGATCGGGAAACCCGAACGCGCGGTTCTTGACCAGCTCGGCGTAAAGCCCGCCGTCGGCGCCAAAGTTGATGTCCTCGAAAAAAATCCCCCACATGGCGGGATTGATCCTCGCGCCCGGCTTGCCCACCTGAACTTCTATGGTCGTCATGTCGGTGGCGCGGGTTGCGGCATCAGAGGTTGCAGTGTTTTATGGTGCATGGTTTATTCCGGCAAACGTTGAAAAAAGTTCAGGCGGCTGGCGCCTCCTTGGCGCCGTCCGCACTCTCGTGGGTGACCAGCTCGCGTATCTTTTCGTTATAGTACTTGTCGGTGATGAAGTATTTGTACATCAAAAGCCCCATGGCGAGATGGAAGACACCGGGAATGACCGTGAGCAAAAGCGCAAAGCAATTCAGCGTGTAGGTATTTTGCACCGTGTCCGGCTTGTAGAGGATGAAGTTGAGTGACCAGCCCACTATTCCGGCGGCCAGGCTCATGCCCATCTTCTGTGCGAAGGAAATGCCGCCGAACGCCATGCCGGCCACGCGTTTGCCGCTCTTGACCTGGCCGTGGTCCACGGCCTCCGAAATGATGGACCAGAACACCGGCCCCTGCAGGTCAACGATGAAGTTGATGAGGAAATACAGAACGAAAGCGGCGGCAATGTCGCTGGGCTTCACCGCCAGATACATGATCACGCTCAATGCGAAGGTGACCAACTGTGACCAGCGGAAGAGCCGGATTTTACAGAACTTCTTCGTGATCCACGTGGAGGCGACCATGGAGAGGATGTTACCAATCACCCCGGTTGTGATAAACGCCGACACGAGCTTGGTGTCGCCGCCCAGAAAGTATTTTGCGTAGTAGATTGCCACCGACCCGCGGATCACGTAACCGATCGTGCCGATCACGCAAACCCAGGCCAGAACCATCCATTGATCGTTATGGAAGAGCAAACCGAGCTGCTGCCTCAAAGGCTTCCGATCGTTCTTGTGCACCACACGTTCGGTCGTGGTGAAGAAACAGAATATGAACAGCAACGTGGCCGCTCCGGCCATTACCGCCATCGAAACCTGGTAGCCCTTGGCAATTTGTTCCGGCCCCCACTTGGCGGCGAAGAGCGGAACGAACGTCGTGACCATCAGCGCCGCGCCCTTGGCGAAGAACAGGCGATACCCGTTGGCCGAAAGCCGTTCCTGCGGATCGGCCGTCAACACGCCGGGCAGCGAAATGTAAGGAATCGTCACCGCCGTAAACACGAGCATCATCAGGATGTACGTCGCGTACGCCCAGACCAGCTTGCCGCTTTCCGAAAGGTTCGGCGTGGTGAACACCAGCATGACTGCGAGCCCGAACGGAACCGCGAAGACGAGGAAATATGGACGGTAGCGGCCCCAGCGCGTGGTGTGGCTGTCCGTGTACATGCCCATGGCAACGTCGGCAAACGCGTCAATCAACCGCGGGATGAGTCCGAGCATGGCGAGGTAGGCCGGGTTCAGTTTGAACACGTCGGTGTAGAAGAACGTGATGATGAGCGCGAGTGACGACCAGACTACGTTCACGGCCGCGTCACCGCCGCCGAACCCGATTTTTTCGAGGACGGAAAGTCTAGGGGTTTTCATTATTTTGTTTAGCGACTGATCCGAGGCATTGCTCAATTCCGGGGTTTCAGATCATACAAGCGGAGACAGGGCAATCATTTCGAGAAACGGGTTATTTGACCAAAACGCTATTGTACGCGTCGAGGGCGTTTTCATCAATCACCGGCCATTGCGTTGCATCCCATTTTATCTCCGCGATCTTCAATTTCTGCAAACCGTTATCCGCCATCTCATAAGCGTGAAAGACGAGATAGTCTTTCCCGTCAAAGGTATAGGCGCTGCAGCCCCCCCACCCGGCCCAATTCTTGTCGCCGGCCAGCAACAAGCTGCCACCGCCCTCGGCCAGGTCCAAGCCATCCTTGTCCAGATAAGGCCCTCTTACGTCTTTTGACCGTCCGACCATGATTCTGTACGTGCTGTCCTTGCCGCGGCAGCACAAGCCCCAGGAAACAAATAAATAATAGTAATCACCCTTTTTGAAAATAAAAGGCCCCTCGATCTCGGCGGGTCCCGGTTCCCGGTCATCCACCAATACCGAACGATCTCTTTTGGCAATGGAGTGCCATTCCTGCGGTTCCGCCACCGCTGTCCAGCTTGAATCTAATTTTACCAGCTTGATGCCTGACCAAAACGAACCAAAGTCCATCCAGGGCGTGCCGGTTTCATCCACGATGAGGTTCGGATCAATCGCATTCCAAAGATCGCGGTTGGGCATTGAGCGCAGCACAATACCCTGGTCTTTCCACTGGTAGTCGGGAGAGTCAGGATCAAGCGTTTTATTGATGATTACTCCGATTGCCGAGCTGTTTTGGCCCGGGGCGGACACGGCATAATACAAATAGTATCTGCCATCATGATGTGCGATATCGGGTGCCCAGACATGGCCATTAAAACGGCTGGCCACTCCTTTCGCCCAGGACGGTTCGCCCGGGAACACGCGCCCCCGTAACTCCCAATTCGTCATGTCTCTGGAGCTGTAGAATGTGATTCCCGGCCCGGAACTGAAGAGGTAGTAGGTATCGCCCTCCTTGGCCATGGCGGGGTCGTGTATGCTCACCTGTATTGACTGCACTGCAAACAGGCTCCTGGCGGTGATGACGTTGGTCATTCCTGTGGCAAAGAGTGAGACCGTGTTGGTGATGGAACCGACAGCCATCGGCAGAACGGTCAGCGTCATGCCTGCAGCATCCGAACCGTTGATCTGGGGGAAGAAAAAAACAACGTTCGTTTCATTGGTTGAGATCGTAGGCGAGAGGGCATAAAAGTTCGAGGCACTCAGGAATTGCACCGAAGCGGGCAAGATATCGGTCACACGAACGTCTGAAACCGGGGATACCGACAGGTTCGTGACGTTGATGGTGTAGGTCAACGAACCGGTGATCACGTCGCGATTGGTCGGGCTGGTGACTGAAAGAGCGAACAGGTTTTGCGCGCTGCCCCGGGTGCCCGCAACCGTCAGTTCAAGCACAAGCAGTGCAAGTATTCGAAAGCCGGGAGAAATCTTCACGTTAAACAAGTTTTACCTTTTCGTTCGGATGCATTATTATATCGAAACCGGTTTAAACCTTTTATTATAATTTGCTCGCCCTTTGCAAAAAAACCGCGTGGGATTGGATTGCAATGCTCCCACGCGGCTGATGTATTTCAATGAAGCGCGTCTGTAATTAGAACCGCGCGCGCATTCGATTTATCGAAGGCGGAGACGCCTCAAGGTGTCTCCGCCGTCCGTTATTGACTTTCCCCCATCATAGTTGCAACCGGAAAAACGCGGTACCCGTAGCCGGAACGGTTATCTGGTATTTACCACCCACAACCACCAGGCTGCTCGTGTTCACCGAAGTCCAAACGGCGCTAGACCCAAGCGTCGGACTGGACATCAAAGTGACCAGCGCAGAAGTCGTCGGCCAGGAGAGCACCACATTGCCGCCTGAACGAGCCGCAGACAATGACACGCTCGTGGACGTGCCCCGGAGTTGGTTCGGTCCGAGGGCATTATCGGCCGCGACTTGAGCCGCCGTCAGCGGGCCGTTGTAAATGCGGAACTCATCAATGTTGGCGAGCAGTCCCGGGTCACCGGTATAAAGCGATTGACCGATGTAGTTGGTCAGGCCGCCGTGGAGCTGGTAGTTAATAATACTTCCATTATGTTTGTAAGCAACAGGATCAGTCATGTCGTTGAACAATATGCCGCTCGCAAGGAGCACCCCGTTTGTGTAGAGCGCACTGGAGGCGGCTAATGGGTGCCAGACCGCAACGACCTGCACATTGGTCTGGTTGTCCAGCACGCCGGTCCACACGACATCATTAGCAAATTCACCATCGAAACCAGGATTGCCCTGCCCGAAGTTTGCCTGCACAGTGTTTGGACTTGCGCCGGTGTGGGGTGAACAAGTAATATAATCGTATCCATCTCCATTATTGGGATCGAGTGGAACAAGGTCCGTATTGCCAAAGGCGAAGAGATTGGCATAAGGGTTGATTGCACCAGGAAAAGTAGCCCATACTTCGATCGACACTTCGTCCATGTTGGCGAGGATGCCGGAAGGCAGGCTCACAGAAGATCCGACGGTACCGTCCAGCACAACCTGTCCTTGTCCATTGAAGGCAGCAGTACCATTGAGCGTGCCATTCGCGGTGCCGATCGAATCGTGAGCCGTGGTGCCCGACGATTCGCTAAAGCTGTACCGGTGAACAAGGGTGGGGGTAACAGGCACCACATTGACTGTCAGAGCTGGGCTGTTATGGCCACCGTACGAAGCCGTTAGATTCGCGCTGCCCGCGCTGACCGCCGTCACAATGCCGTTGGCGTCCACGGTCAGCACACTGGGATTGCTCGAGGAGTAGGTCGGCGTCACCCCGCTCAGATCTATGCCCGGTTCCGGCGAACTCAGGAGCACTCCGGTGACTGGCGGATAATCGCCCACGAGCTGCGCCTGCTGGATCGTGCCCACGCTTAAGGTGTTGGCGGGAGAGCCGAACAATGGCTGGAAGTAAATCTGTGACAAGGTGCCGAGGGGAACAGGGGTCACGGTTATGATGTTGGTGCTAAGGATGTTGGTGTCAAAAGTATTGTTGGCATTGTAGGTAATAGTAGCATCCTTGAGTGTGCCGTCCGCATTCGTGTCAAACCCTTTGCCATAGAACCGGATGACGCCTCTGTTAACCAAGTCATATATTGTATTTCCCGGCTCGGCGGTCTCATTGGTGTAAGCGAAAGGCAGAACTAATGAGCCGCCACCGAGATTCAAGGAAGCTGTGAGGTCAGAACATGCAGTTGTACCTTGATTGCCCGTGCCCAAGACGACACTCATCCCGCTTGCGCCTTGGCCTGGGTTGCCCGATATAAGGCCCGGTGTGCTGCCCATCAATGGATTGCCCGTAAAAACATCAAGACTCACATACGCAACCGCAGTATCATAGATGTTCAAGTGGCCGCCCAAACCGATGTTGGGAACAATGAGTTGAGCATTGCCATACATGTTCATTGTCACATACGGTGCGTCCGCAAACCACCACCAGGCGTAGCCGATCCCAATGCCAGCAGGTATCGCAGCGGTGGCGCCGTAGTTGCCGACACATTTAAGAATGCCGCCGTTGTCTATATTAATCATGGTGCGTCCATTCGGCCAATAATTCTGCACCGGAGCCATCATCCAGTCATAGTCCAACTCGCCTTGAATGTTGAGCGTCTGTCCCCATTCCGGCCCGTAAATAGTCCCGAATGTAGAACTATTATCGCTGAGACCCCCGATGTCACAAGCATAGCCGGCAGGAATCGTTGGGGCCGGGCCGGCTTGGGGATCAATAATCGCGACCGCTCCCGCGGTATTGGTCGGCACTCCGGCGCTCCAGTTGCCCGGGTCATTCCATTCACCATTAAGGTCGGTACCAAGCCAGCTGGTAGTCTGCGCGGAAGCGCAGTAAGCCAAACCCACTGCCATAACAGCAGCGGCTGCATAACATATTGTTTTTAATTTCATAAGCATTGCCTTTCTTGTTTAGAGTTGTGGTTTGAGATGTTGGTTTGTTTGAGATGCTGGTTTTGCGAGTCAGTTCTGTGGTTTCATGGCTGTCAATAGATAAAGACCGGGTTGCTGCCGAAGTAATTTTGAGGATTACCGTTGTTCCACATCACCCTCCATGGCCGCCATTCGACATGGCCGTCTTCAAACAGTTCGTTGCCTCCTGCTGGCAGGTTGCCCGCAATATGACTGGTGCGTTGGATAATGCCTTGGGAAACAAGGCCACCGACTGACATTAAAGTGTAACTCCCGGTCGCGCTGTCATGCAGAACCTCGTCAACTACCACTTCGGCATCGGCAGGACGCGGCTGTCCCGGCATTCCAATTACATTTGTTTTCCAATAGGGCTGTTCTGACCTGCCTCCCATGTTTATGCCGGCGCCCGGCAGCAAATAAACATACCCGAGAATTCGAAAGACCGGAGAATAAAACCACGTGTTGGTGCAGTTGAAAGCGGAGTAGGATGGGCAGTAAAATATGTCCCGGCTGCCTCCGCTGGCTATCAGTTGGTCGGTAAAATTAGTGGAGATGTCCCATGGCCAGAGCCCGTCTGGCTTGGGCGGAGGCTGAGTCGTAAATGGCGGATATCTTAAATCAGGTAGAAAATTGTTATTATCTCCGGTGTAGATTTGAAAGGCGAAGCCTTGCTGATGCAAATTACTCTTGCAAACCGCGCGATAGCCCCGCTCTCTGGCAGACGCCAACGCCGGCAAAAGCAGGGCGGCCAAAATGGCAATAATAGCGATAACCACCAGCAACTCAATTAAAGTGAAGGCGCACCGAGCCGGCAGCCGATGCGAGTTGTCAGAATTTTTTTCTTGCAGCATTGTAATCTTTTCACAGTCGTCCCACAGGAGACAAAAACCAATAAAATCAATTGTTTTATGCATGTTTCCTGTGGGAGGACAATGTAATCATTTAATGAAATATAAACCTTTGATGCAGTTGCAACAACGCCACTTTGCGTATAAAAAACGCCATTTTGCGTCTGAATGACGGCAAACACTTTTCGATAGGCACAGCCGTTGCAAGTGTGACGAGTTGCATGATTTTCATGGTTGGTTGTTTGGTGTTGAATTCTCATGCGATTTTTTGCGTTCATTCATTGCAGCAGCGGCCTGTGACCGCCGCATTTCCAGTGATTTCAAAGTGCGGCGGTCGCAAACCGCCGCTACACGTCTTATTCGTGATGGTAGATTTCCCAGCCGAGATATTTGACCAAGGCTTCCTTCACCCCGGCGGCAATGCACGTCGGGTTGATGGCGACGTGATGTTCGAAGCCGTTTTCACAAATGTAGCGGAGGAGCTTCTGTAAATTCGGGATTCGGACCACGCCGTAACCGCCAAACGTTTTCAACGGGTCGTTGGTCAACTCACCTTCGCCGATGTAGGCGCGGATTTTACCCGCCGCATCATCGGTGCTCACGCGCAGGTAGGTGAACGGCGACGCCTTCACGCGGCCCACCACGGTGCCATAGGTGTTTTCCCTGCCCACGGTGCCCGCGATGATTTCCTGGAAATCCATCACCGGCTTGCCCTCGCCCTTGTCAACGAACACGTCCTTCGGCAGGTTGCTGCAATGGAAAACGACGCCTTTGTCCGGGTCTTCGCCGTAATTGTTGTTCCAGTCCACGAGCGCGCTGGGCTTGCCGCTGGCCTGGGCCATCGCATACATCGCAACGGTGCCCATGATGTCCACTTCGCACGCGCTGCTCATCAGCAGGTTGCTCATCATGCTCATCAGCGTGCAGGGTACGACGCCGAAGAATTCCTCCATGGCCGTCCAGCATTGAACGGCGGTGGCATTGAGGCGGGTTTGCTTCATCCACTTGTCCACCGCCACGCCGAATTTGGCCATTTTCAACAGGGCGACCGGCGGGATGGATTTGGCGGCGACGTAGTTTTGAATTTCCTTCAACTTTGCTTCCACCGCCGCGTTGCCGTCCTTTATCTTGCCAACCCAGCCGAACAATTCGTAGAG
>DLMG01000170.1:0-158 GCA_002479245.1 Verrucomicrobia subdivision 3 bacterium UBA7542
GCGTGCGCCTCCGGCACTTCGATTCGTTTCAGGCCCTCGAAGTGGTAAATCATCGTGATTTTGCCCTGGGTGATCCTGCCGTGGCCGTGCAAACAGCAGGCCGGCTCACCGGCTTTGACCTTGCCCGCGAGAATTTTCCCGAAGGCGATGCGGCCGAG
>DLMG01000170.1:245-646 GCA_002479245.1 Verrucomicrobia subdivision 3 bacterium UBA7542
CCGTCGCCCGCCTTGGCGCGCGGCGGCGGGATGTATTTCACAATGGCGTCGAACAGCGGTCCCATCGTCAACGTGCCGCCGACATCTTGTCGGCGGTTCTGTCCTGCCGGCAGGATGCCGGCAGCACTTTGCAGTTCATCAAGCGAGTTCACCGCATAACCAGCCTTTGCAGAACAATAAATAAACGGAAAGTCCAGTTGCTCGTCTGTGGCGTTGAGTGAAATGAAAAGTTCGAAAACCTCATCAAGCACTTTTTTCGGGTTCGCGTTCTCGCGGTCAATTTTGTTGATGACGACGATCGGCTTGGCGCCGGCTTCGAGCGCCTTGCGGAGGACGAAGCGGGTTTGCGCCTGCGGACCTTCGGCGGCGTCCACCACCAGCAGCACGCCGTCAATCATGTT
>DLMG01000170.1:823-6397 GCA_002479245.1 Verrucomicrobia subdivision 3 bacterium UBA7542
ATGCCCTTTTCCTTTTCCAAATCCATCGAATCCATCAGGCGCTCTTCCTGCGACTCGTGCTGGTTGGCGCGGAAGGTGCCGGACTGCTTGAGCAGGCAGTCCACGAGCGTCGTCTTGCCGTGGTCAACGTGCGCGATGATGGCGATGTTCCTGATGTGCTGCATAATTTTTTAAACCGAATCGAATAGAATGCCTTTTTGGGGGAAAAGGTCAAGCTGCGGGTGGGGATAGTTTAGACGCGTGCGCGCAGGCAAGAATGGCCTCGGCTGCTTCCACATCGCCATTGATTTCAAAAGCCGGAGGCATCGGTTTGCGTCCGATCCAGGAATCCTGTCGGTACATTTCCAGAAGGCGATCCAACACATCCTGTTCCGTGACGCTGAAGCCCAGACCGAGGTCGGACGCGAGACTGGCATTGACGAATTGGTCAGCATGGCCGTGCACGGGCAGGACAAAGGTGGGTTTGCGGAAGGCAAAACTTTCCGAGAGCGCGGAATATACTCGTCGTCTTCCGCCTGGATCACCAGCCGGCCTAACTCTCAGCCTCTATTCCACCGTTTTCTTCTGAAAGTTTGCCGATCCTAAAAATTATAACGCTAAGCGCGTCGCATTCCAAAATCCCCCAGGATTTCAGGGGACGAGAATCACCCGGTAATATTTTTGCGGATAATTCACGATGTTTGTATCCGTTAACTTAAGCGAGTTGGTTTCAGCCCAAATTGGGCTGCCCATATCAATCCAGCCCGGTTGCGCAAGGTTGGTCTTGTATTGGAGCTGATAGAACGCCCCGGTCGAGGCAGCAAACTTAAAGTCGAATGAGACGGGTGTACGGGTGACAGTTTTGATTTTCGGTGCCACCACGGATTTCACGCTGATGTCGTCCAGACCCAGATAATACGGGTCGTCCTGGAAACCGAATTGGAGGAGCGAACCGGAATTGGTTGCCGTGACGTAAAATTTCAAGTTAGTCCACTTACTGAATGGAAGGTCAACAACCTCGTAAATCGTGGCACCTTCCCATTGGACAAGAAATTCATTCGGGGTCGCGCCATAGGGATTTTTGGGATTGTCAATCCAGAGCGAGAGCAGATAAATATGCCCGGCGGTCGTGGGCAATATTTGCGAGAGATAACCCAACGTGCCAGGCTGTCCCAGTTCAGCACCATAATGGCCACCGTGAACCAAGCCGGAGAGTTTGCCGACCTGAGTGGAAGTTGCGTTGAGGTTCCAACCGGCAAAATCGCCGGTTTCAAAGCCGCCGTTGGAAACGATGTTCTGGCCGATGCTTAAAGTGAACGGCAGTTTCTGCACAATTTGATTTTTCTTGTTCCGCACCGACAAGGTGGTTTTGTGAACGCCGGCGGCGAGCTCGTCCGCTTTTTCGGTGAGGGTCACGGTGAAATTGGTCTGACTGCCGGCCGCCACCGTTCCGTTGGATGGGCTGGCCGCAAGCCATGCGCTGGATCCCTCAACTTTCCAGACGGCCGAGGTGCCGCCCAGATTTGAAATGGTAAAATCCTGCGCGGCGGGAATGAACGGTCCACCCACCGGACCGATCGCGGTGAAACCGGTTACCGGCAGCACGGACAACACCGGCAATACCTGGAGCCGGAAGGTGACAAACTGAACCGTAGCCGAGGTCAGGTTGGAAAATTCGAGGCTGACCGAATAATTTCCAACGGCCAGATTGGTGACCGCAGCGGTGAAATTAAGAATGACATTTGCCGTTGCACGGGGGTCCAGTGTGCCGCTGGCCGGGGCAACTTCCAGCCAAGCCACCACATTGGACTTGACCAATGTCCACGTCAACGGCGCGGCGCCGGAGTTGGTCAAGATGAAGATGGAAGCTGGAGAATTAAACGGTCCGCCAACCGCACCGTAGGCGCCAGGCGCCAAACCTGAGATAATTCCCAGCGAATCCGCCGGCGAATTTCCCTGCACCAGGTCATCAATGAAGTTATTCCCCGCCGGCGTACCCCAGCCGGTGCAAAGATCGTATCCTTTAACGGCATAAAATTGCGACGGACTGCTGCTCCAAGTGTTGTCGCCTGTGGCAAGGTCATGAAAATCCTGCGCATAATCCGAACCCGCACCGATTGCATAAACCATCGGGTTGATGAAACCGATCGCCGGTTTGCCGGTCGCAACCGCCTGCTGATTTGCCAATGCCGTCAACCCTGCCCACAACGGCGCCGCACAACTGGTGCCGCCGACGACATCAGCCTGACCGTTGTCCGAGGTACAATAAACATTGTCAGCCGTCAGTGCCACGTCCGGAATGTTGCGTTTGGTGGTTGAACCCTGGTTAACCGTCATGCTCACATTGGTCTGCCAGGCCGGAATTGAGTAGTAACTGCTGATGCCACCACTACTGCCTGTGCCGCCGCCCCAATTCCAAACCGTCTCCGACTGCCATGTTCCATCCGGCCTGGTCGTTGTCAACGTCGTTCCGCCCACCTGCGTGATGTAAGGCGAACTGGACGGCGCATTGGCCAATGACGTGTTATCAACGCCATTAACAGAATCGGCGCCGGTGGTGTACGCGTCGCTGTCGCCCGAAGCGTTGAAGAACGATTGTCCCTGCGCCGCCATCTGCCGGAAAATGGCGTCCGTTGTCCCGTTGGGGCCGCCGCCCCAACCCCAGCCGCAGCTCAAATTGTTCACCGTGTTGCTCGCCGCCATCACGTTCAAAATGTCGTTTTGCGAACCGTTGGGGCCGCCCGAGAAAACAATTATTTTTGAAAGACCCGGGGCCATGGCCATCGCCATTTCTATGTCCAAGGCAACTTCGCCATTGCCGCTGTTGGTCCCGATTGTCGGCACGCCGTCATAGCGATCCAGCAAAACAGTCTGGATGACAATGTTCGTCCGCCCGTTTCCCGCCGCTGTCGCATAAGCGACGATATCGCCGGAATAAAAACCATCAAATTCCAACAGCCCGACCATTTGTCCCGCACCAGTCAACGTCGTGCCTGGCACGTAGGCGTTGCGAAAATCGTTGCCAAAATAGGAGCCGGAGCCGTCCGGAGCAGAACCATTTTGGGGCAAGGCTTTCGCCACGTTCCTCTTAACCAACTTCGGGTGTGGTCGGGAAAAATCGCTCAACCCTTGAATATCAGTCACCGGCAACGCCGCGTCCACCGTCGGCTCGGTGTCCGGCGCAAAAAAATCCCGGTTCTCCGACGGATGCCGATAGCTGCGCAGTGCGACGTGAAAAGCGTTTTCAACTTTCGCCGCCGATCCAGCCACGTCAAGCAGCAACCGGTTGCCGTAAGTCCCGGTGACAGCCAAGCCGTTCGCCCGCGCAAAATTCTTCACCGCTTCGTAATCCTGCTCCGTCGGGCCGAACTGTGCGGTGAATTCTTCCGGCGTTAGAAATTGGTGAAAATTCGGACTGACCGGGTCATAAACCTGCGCCAGAAAACCGTCCACCGCCCCCGCATTGCGCAAGGGCAGCCCAATGGCCAGCCACAATTGGTTCGTCGCCGCCAGCCGGCCTTTCGGCGTCAGACTCGAAATGACTTTTGGCACATGACCGGGCAATCCCTTGAAATCCGCGCTAAAAACAGGGCAAATTCCGTAAAGCAGAATAATCGCGGCCCAAAGGAAACACCCCGGCAAAGACTTTGTTATTAGCATTTTCACTGGCTTTTCTAAAAGTTGACGTTCCTAAATATTATGAGGCAAATCGCGCACCAAAACCCGCCGGCCGGCGGACAAATTTACTTGAGAACCAGCCAACGTCAAAGATCAATTACCCCACATGGCGGCGCAGGGACCTTGATTGAATAGCCTTCGTCTCTGCCCATCGCTCAGCCTTTTGGGATTAAAGGGTGGAGAGGCGAATGCCGTTCGAGCGGCGCGCGGCAGACGCGATTTGTGCGCCGAAGATTTGTCAGCGTCAATGCCGCCTTCACTTCTTTCGGCGCGACAGGCCGTGTTCACCCGCCGTGCTCGCGCCCGTCGCAGCAGGTCTGCGTTAAACCAATTTCTTCAATCGCGCATCCTCGCCGAGTTTCTTGACCAACTCCTTCACTTTCTGCGCCTGGCTTTTGTGCGCGAGCAGCACCGCGTCGTCGGTTTGAACCAAAATGGAATCGCGCAAACCGACCACGGCAATCGGCGTGCGCCGATTTTTGGTGCGCGCATCGAAGATGATGTTCCGCGCCGCGTCTACATGGATGAAATCCGCCACGGCGCAATTGCCTTCCGGGTCGGCCTTGAGATGCCGTGCCAGCGCCGTCCAGGAACCGAGGTCGTCCCACTCGAATGCGCCGTCGGCCACAATGACGTTTTGCGCGTGCTCCATCAGCGCATAGTCAATCGAGATTTTTTTGATGTCGGGATATTCCTTCGCCAGCACCTTCGCCAATTTCGCCGGCTGGTTTGCCGCTTTGAACCAGCGCTGGCAGGCGGCATACATCTCCGGCTGATGTTTCTGCAAACCTTCCGTGACCGTCACAAACGACCAGACAAACATCCCGGCGTTCCAGCGGTATTGGCCGCTGTTGACGTATTCGAGCGCGCGATTAAAATGCGGCTTCTCGACAAATTGCTCCGCCCGGAAAAATGTGGTTTTGTATTTCTTTGCGCCCGCCGGCGGCGGCAACGCCTCGCCGACGTGAATGTAGCCGTAACCCGTCGCCGGCTCGGTCGGCTTGATGCCGATGGTCACAATTGCCTGACCGCGACTGGCGAGGTCGAAGGAGTCATTCAAAACCTGCTGGAATTTTTTCTCGTCGGGAATGACGTGGTCGGCGGGCAAAACCGCCATGACGCCGGTCGTCGAGCGCGCACCGACCAAAGCCGCGCCAAGCGTAACGGCGGCACATGTATCGCGGCCCATCGGCTCGGCAATCAGATTTTGTTTGGGGATTTTCGGAAGCTGTTTGCGGACCTCCGGCAATTGCATCTCGTTGGTGATGACGAAAATGTTTTTGGCCGGCACCAGCGGCAGCACGCGGTCAACGGCCTGCTGGAGAAACGAGCGTTTGCCGAGCAGCGGGAGCAGTTGTTTGGGCCTTTTCTCGCGGCTCACCGGCCAGAACCGTTCGCCGCGCCCGCCGGCCAGGATGATGACGAAGCGGTTTTTGATGTCCACTGTTGCTTTCATGGTTTCAGCCATGAATTAAGGGCAAAACCACGGGAAACATCAACTGCAAACCCGCGCTCCTCCCGGCATCGGGCGCACCTGGATACTGCAACAAACAAAGTTGCATCGTTTCGGAAGGAACGCCGGATTTATCCGGCAGGGCCTTAAATCATGCGGGCCCGCTGCCGCATGAATACGGCGTTCCGTCGCAGTGTCCAGGGCGTGTTGCCCAAATCGATTTCGGCGACGGCGGAACGCGGCTCTGTGAGCCGCAGCACGTTCAACAGTCCGAAAACCCACGGAATTTCCTGCGCCCGTTCAGACTCCGGGCTGCTGTGGGTCGCAGACCCGCGTTCCGTTCCATTTGGGCAACACGCCCTCCAAGTGCGTCCCCCGGCATCCCGGGCCAAGGCTGACACCCCGGAAAAGTCCGTTGCGAGCACCTAAAACACGCCTTTTTCACCTGCTAAAAAGCATTCTTT
>DLMG01000286.1 GCA_002479245.1 Verrucomicrobia subdivision 3 bacterium UBA7542
TGCGCCGCACTCGACTTCGACTTGGAATTCGGGTTAAAGCTAACTGGGCCACTTGCCGGGGCGAAAGTGGGCAAAGCAGCAGCTTTGCCCTGCCAAGGGCAACAATCCATCCGGCCAGATCAGCCGGCGAGTTCCTTCGCCATGACGTAATCGTCCATGACAAAACCGCCACCAATGTCTGTAACCACGGATTCGGCAATGACAAAACCGTTCCGGCGGTAGACGGCAATGGCCCGGGTGTTGCGTTTGTTCACGGAAAGAATCAGCCGGCACCCTGCCCCGGCCCGGATTTCCTGTTCGACATGTTGCAACAATCGGCTCCCCAACCCGCGACCGTGCATCTCCGCAAGGAGATAAAGCTTGTGCAATTTCGTCACCCCCGGCTCGGACGTCGGCCCGTAAGACGCAAAGCCGGCCGGTTTTCCATCCACCAGCAACAGGTCATAGCGGATGCCTTGGAAACGGATTTCGTCACGCAACACATCGAGCGCATACATCCGCGCCAGCATGTAATCAATTTGCTCGTTGGAGATGATGCCCGGATAACACGCGCGCCAGATGATTCCGGCCAGTCTGGAAATGGTCGGCAGACCGGCCTCGGTAGCCCGGACAATTTCGTTTTGATTTGGCCGTGTAGCGTTCAGTTTTTTTGACGTTTCCAGTGGGTTCATCGCCGGGGCAAAGAATCAATGACTAATGACTAAGCACGAATGACGAAAGAATTCCCAATGACTCAAAGCCGAAACCAATCGCTGTGCCTTCGTACTCATGGGTCATTTGAGCTTCGTCATTCTTTAGTCATTATGGTTTCGTCATTCGTCATTCCTCGGCATCCTTAATCGGTACTGAATGGCCGCAGGGTCGCCATCTGCTTCCACTGAAAATGTCGAGGAACCACCGTTCATTTGCGCCCGCGAAACTCGTCCATCAAGCTGAGGATTCCTTCGCGGATTTCAAACAATTCCTTGCGCGCCTCGGAAACCATTTTCTCCGGCAGCAGTTTCTTTGGCACGACGGCCTCAAGGCCCGCCTGCGCCTGGTGCAGATGGTTGAGCGCACGCTTCAGATAGGCAACGGTGAACGCGCCATCGCGCGGCCCGCGACCTTGGGCAATGCCATGCAACGCGCCGCCGAGTTTTACGCCCGTTGTTTGAAATTCAAAGACGAACTGCTCCAGATCCTCGTCTCCGCATTTATCGAGGTCCAGTTCGTCGCATTCGTGCCAGACCTTCATCGCGCTTTCATGACAGCGATGCTGGAGCGGATGCCGGATGTCACCGCGAACGGTGCGAATCCAGTCTATGCCTTCCCGGTGCGGTTCGGGTTCGGGCAATGGTTCATTCAACGCCTCTTCGGTAATGCGATTCATTTCCTCGACGGACATCAACTCCTCCTCATCGTTCTCGCTTGCCGCGCCGAAGCATTCATGCGAAGGCGGGTCCTCGCGGTCCCAGCCCATTTCCTTCGCAATTTTCGCCTCGGCCTCGTCGGAATCACCGTATTTTTCCTGCAATTCCATGTATTTGTCCGTGCGGGCGTCGCACTCCTTCATGAACTTTTCGTAATCGTGCTCGTCCCATTCCGCCTCCGGGTCCTTCTGCCCGCGTTTTTGCTTTTCCAATGCCTCGTTCAACTGCTTTGAAAACATTTTCCAGCCCGCTTCGGCGTCTTTGGCGCGCTGCTTTTCCTCAGCGGGCGTCAACCGCCACTCCGGTGCGGAAATGTTCAGCTCGAAATCCGCGCTCTCAATGACGACGCGTCCGTTGCCCTCGCTGAACCATTCGAGGTAAAGACAGTTGGCCATGTGCTCTGGCGGTTTCTCTCCACGTTTGCACATCAGATAGGCTTTCGGCATCGGAATATCGAATACGCGCACCTTTCGCGAGGCCGTCAGGTCGCCAATCGTGCCGCGCTGGACGGGATGCAGCGTGTCAAGGCCCGGATGCGGAATGCGCTTGAGTGGATTGGAGAACGTGAGCCGGCAACCGGCAAGGTCGGGCCAGGCGTTGCCCTTGAGTTCGAGCGTCACCGGTTCGGCGCGGCCTTCCACCCAGATTTTGCCGCGCACGATGCCTTTGACGCGATTGTCAATCTCGCCGCGCACCACGCTGTCGTGAATTCGAAAGGCCATGCACAGAGAATAATCGTGTCCGGGCGCGTCGGCAAAATTTTTAGCAACAGTTGCGCCTGTCCGACCATTGCGTTACCGACACGATTATTGGGGTGGACAATTCGTTTCACACTTTGCAAAGTGCAAAATATGCTGACTTCAACACTGCAACCTACGTTGTGGCGTACTTGCCGGGTGCTTGCCAACGACACGCGTCTCCGCCTCCTCGCACAACTCGTCCGCAAACAGCCACAAAGCGTTTCCGAACTGGCCGCACAATGCTCGCTTACTCTGCCCGTCGCCAGCCAATCGCTTCGAGCGTTGGAGGCGCGTGGATTGCTCCGCGTCAACCGCATCCACCGCCGTGTAGAATATCACATTACAACGCGGTCGGAAGCCGGCTCACTTGCCGAACTCATCGCGGCCCTGGTCGCCGCCTTGCGCCGCGAACCCCTGCCAACGAGAGCGATTATGAAACTCGCTACCGCGTTCACGCATCCCAAGCGGATTCAAATCCACCGTATGCTGCAATCCGGCCCCAAAACAGAAATGCAACTCCAGACCCCAACCCGCTTGTCCTCACTGGCCCTCTGGCGTCATCTGCGAAAACTCAAGGCGCGGGGTTTTGTCCGTCACGATGACACGCAGCGTGCTTATCAATGCTGCGATCACCCAGACCGAATTGGCCGCGCCTTGAGCAAGTTGGCCGCAACCTGACACCCGCAGGTGTCTGATGACCCCGTTTCACACTTTAAAGAGTGTGAAATAATAGCCAGCTCGGTGCGGGCTTTCCTTATCTGAACAATTTGCCATACTGGCTTCATCCCTGACCATAAACCCGCCGACGACCCGCTCGGCCTTGATTCTGTTGACCGGGAAATCCGGATGGAGAAGCTTCGCCGTGAAATCGCGGACGTTACCGGCGGTGAAATGGTAAATGGCAGGATGGGCGACTGCGATCCCAAGGTGGAGGAAGCGTTTTTGGAAAACGTACTGGCGCTGGAAACCCATGGCTTCGTCTGCCCGTTCGACGCCTTGACCCGCGACGGCTTCGAGTTGCCGCCGCCGGAAAAACTCGACGATGCCGCGCTGGCCGCAAAACTCGGGGAACTCATTCGCGCCCTGGCGGCGCGCCGTTTGTTTCTGCACAGCACCGATCACTTGAGCGATCGCGAACTTTACACGTGGCTTTGGAGCGACGCGTTGCACGAGGAGATGATGGGTTTCGGCCTGCCGATGGGCAACTGTCACCTCGACGTGCTCGGTGCCTGCCGCGAAGAGGACATCATTCTGTCCATGCATTACTATGCGGACGAGGAGGAACGCGCCCGCTGGGCCGCTGATTTTCCCGATTTCCCGATGCCGCCGAAGGAGAAGCCGCCTTTCGACCGCGACCGGCATCTGCCCAAAGGGTCGTTTTGAGAAGTCGGGCCGTAGCCAGCAGTTATTTTCCGCAACATTTCTTGTATTTCTTCCCGCTGCCGCACGGACAAAGATCGTTGCGGCCGGCTTTGGGCGGCGCGCGGTACGGTTTGGGCGCCACCGGTGCGACGGGTTGTTGTCCGAGTTCCAGTGGAGCTTCGATCTGTCTTTTGAAATTCTCACGTTCAGCCTTCGGCGCCGGAGCATCCTGAAAGCACTGCCACCAGGAAGTCTCGCGGGCCACGTCCGTGATCGGCGCATGATGATCCCGATACCGCGCGAGCCAGCTTCCACGCGGGCTGGCTTCGACCTCATCCAGTTCGTCGCGGCCCATAAACCCGGTTTCGATCAGTCCTTCGTCGTACGCCCGGCGCAGTTCAGGAAAGACCGTCAACGCCTCGATGTCCGCGCATGAGGCCGCGAGCTCGTTCCAAACATGGCTGTGTTCGCGCTCCAATCCTTCGCGGGCCAGCCAGAGGAAGTATTCAGTGGCGTCTTTGTGTGGTAGTTCGCGCCACGCTGCCAGCAATGCGAGCGCTGCCACGGCTGAACCACGGCAGAATTCGTTGGCATCGCGGTTTCGAATCAGGGCTTTGATCGGCTCCCGATCGCCTCCACAGACAGAGGCGAGGAAACGAGCGCCGTCTTGAGTGGCTGTATCTCCTCCAATGTCAAAGGCACCTTCGCCGGGCAGCGTCAACCAGCGAATGAACAGCGGATAAGCGCGCGGCTCCCGCCACTTGGCGAGCAGATACGTGGCAAAGCTGAAAAGCATCCCCTCGCCCGGAGGAGTTCCTTGCGGATCGGCGATGCCGCGTTCGACGGCGCGCAGGAGCGGTTCCGTTAACGCTTCGCGGTGTGCATCAGCAGCGATGAGTGCCGCACGCGGCTCGCGGTCGCGTGCGGCCGTCAACTCAGCCAGAATCTGCGCGGGCGTCATCTCTGGCATCGGAGGCAGCAACTCGTGCGTGAACCGGTCGCGGTCATGCCAGAACGGACAGTGCGGGCAGACGCCGCCCCGAGGATAATCCACGCCTTCCTCGTGCGGACAACCGATGATCTTTTCCGAAGAAACGGTGTTTTTCACACCATGCTGCCGAAAGAACGCGGTCACTTCGGCGGCAATTGCCGGGTCTTTACGCACGTCCCCGGCCTGGGTGATCCAGCGATGCAATGGATTGGGTTCCGCGCCAGGCGCCTTAACCACCGACGCCACGAGTTTCGTCGCGAGCGTATTGTCCGGTCCATAGTAAGCGATGGTGCCAATCGGACAATCGCCGACGTGGTGGCGGGGCGGAGCAGGCGTGACGGCCCCGACCGGCGGCGAAATGAATTTCGAGCACAGTTCATTTGACGTGATCTCGGACGTGCGCGCGGTACATGCGTCACAGAAGAATTCCTTTCCCCGCATCGAGTAGTGGCGTGTGAGTTTCGGAAATTCCGGCGACGCCGGGTCGGGGCAAACGGGTTTGCCGCCCGCGTCGAGGTAGAGACAGCCGCGTTCGGTGACCGGAAGTTTTTCGATCAAGGCGAGGGCTTCTTCCGCCGCGCGCATCCAACGCTGGCGCAATTCCCGCAAGTCCACGGGCTGATTGGGCCGGAGCTGGCTGGCATCCTGTCCTTGCAGCCGGGCCTGGCGTCCGCCCCAGTCAATGATCCACTCGGCATTCATGCCCGGGTCTTTGCCTGCCGCCGCCCACGCCAGCGCGCCCACATGAAGATGCTGTTCATGCAGATACATCACGTCGAGATAGTCACGGAGTTCTGCCGTGTGCGCGGCATCCGCAAGTTGAGCCTGTTCGGTTCGGTGTTGCGCGATGATTTCGACCCGGCGCGCAGCGACGTGGACGTGCTGGCGGAGTTCGCGCCGGGCGTGAGTCCCGGCCTGAAGTTTTTCGGTTATGGCGAGGAACTGGCCGAGATCATCGGACGCAAGGTGGATTTCAACACCGAGGCGTGGTTGAGCCAATATTTTCGGGCTGAAGTGGTGCGCGAAGCCGTGCCCATTTATGAGTAAGCATGACCCCAAAGTAATCCTGCGCCAGATCACCGACTACGCGCTTCGGGCACAGGAACTCTGCGCGCAAAATAAGTTGCCGGCCATCCTGACCGACTGGCACAAGCGAATGGCGTTTGAGCGCGTGATGGAAGTCCTCGGTTAGGCCGTGAAACGTCTTCCGCCAGACTTGTGCCGTATCGCCCAGCTTGCTGGCCAGCGTCGGCGTGTATGGTTGTTCCTTCAGTTCCATGTATCAGTTTGCCGCCTCGTCACCTCGGCGCCTACAACCCCAGCTTCTTGAACCGGCTGTTCACTTCCTTGAAATGGAACTCAAGGGAGCAGAGCTTCTCCAGTTCGCCTTTCTTGAAATGCTTCGCCACGGCGGGGTCGGCTCTCAGGACTTCGACAAAGTTGGCATCGTCGCGCCCAGCGTGCTTGACCTCCCACGTTTTCATCGCGTTGCGTTGAACGAGGTCGTAGGCCGCCTCGCGGGTCAGGCCTTTTTTGATGAGCGCCAGCAAAACGGTCTGCGAGTTCCACATGCCGAGGCTCAGACCGAGGTTTTTCTTCATGTTCTCCGGATAGACCGCCAGGCCGTCCATCAGGCGCGTGAGCAGGCCGAACATGTAGTCGAGCAGCGTGCAGGAATCGGGGAAGATGATGCGCTCGACGCTGCTGTGGCTGATGTCGCGCTCGTGCCAAAGGGCGACGTTTTCAAGGGCGGCGATGGCGTTGCCGCGGAGCACGCGGGCAAGGCCGGTGAGGCGTTCCCAGGTGATGGGATTGCGCTTGTGCGGCATGGCGCTGCTGCCTTTCTGGCCCTTGGTGAATGGTTCCTCGGCTTCCAGCACCTCGGTGCGCTGGAGATGGCGGAATTCGACGGCCCAGCGCTCGATGCTCGCGCCGACGAGGGCGAGCGTGGTTTGAAATTCGGCGTGAATGTCGCGCTGGACAACCTGGGTGGCGATGGGCGCCGGTTTCAGGCCAAGTTGTTTGCAGACCGCCGCTTCAACCGCCGGGGACAGGTGGGCACTGGTGCCGACGGCGCCGGACAGTTTGCCCACGGCCACCCGCTCCCGCGCGGCCACCAAGCGTTCGAGGGCACGGTCAAATTCATTGTGCATGAGCGCGAGTTTGAGGCCAAAGGTCGTCGGCTCGGCATGGATGCCGTGGCTGCGGCCGATGCAGGGCGTGAACTTGTATTTGCGCGCCTGTTTGGCTATGGAGGCGCGCAGGGCCTGCACATCCTGAAGCAAAATGTCCGCCGACTGCACCATCTGGACGGCGAACGCGGTATCGCCGATGTCGCTGCTGGTCAGGCCGAAGTGGAACCAGCGGCTGGCACGATTGTTAATTTTTTCAGCGACGGCGGTGGTGAAGCCGATGACATCATGATTGAGCGTTTTCTCCAATTCTTTTTGGCGGGCGACGAGACCGGGCAGGTCAGCGGACCATTTATCGGCGCCGGCTTTCATTTTGGTGAAGTCGGCCTTGGGCACGACGCCTTCAGCGACGAGCGCTTCGGCGGCGAGGAGTTCGATTTGCAACCAGAGGCGGAGCTTGTTTTCGTCCATCCAGATGGCCCGCATTTCCGGTCGGGAATAGCGCGTAATCATGGCGCAAGGATAAAACGTCGAGAGTCGAGAGTCGAGCCGCTTTCGCTCCGCTCCAGCGCGCCAAGGAGTCGAGCACCGTGAAATGGGAGCGCCGATCTCCGATCCGGCGCGTTGACCCGATGGCCAACCGGATCACGCCGGGCCGGAGGCCGGCGCTCCTAACGTTTCGCCATTCGCGAGCGGGCTTTTTCGAGGATGTCCCGTTCGCGTGCCGTCAGGCTGTGGATGCCGTGCCGGGAAATTTTATCGAGGATGGGGTCCACTTCGCTTTTCACAAATTCATCGGTGGACAAATCCTCGTCCGGTTTGTTTGACGCCGGGCGCCAGAGAGAACGTTTGCCGACCCAACCGGTGATGAATTCGCCGGGCGCGGCACCGCCCGAAGGAAAGCCCGACTGCATCCAGCGGCCCTGAATGAACTGGCGGATGAAGACCACACCCGTCAGCATCCCGCCCAGATGCGCGGCGTTGGCAACGTGGTCAAACTGGAAAACAATGCCAGCCACCGCCAGCACCGCCGATAACATCAGCAGCGTTTTGGCGCTTAACCGGACGGGTATAATGAAGAACAGCAGCATCACCAATTCGCGCTCCGGGAACAAAACCGCAAACGCCGCGATCAGGCCAAACCCGCCGGCCGATGCGCCGACGACCGGGCCGCCAAAAAGACCGGGCCAAAGCAATGCCACCAGCACCTGACAAATTCCACCGACAACGCCACTGCTCAGAAACAGGATCAGAAATTTTTTCCACCCGAGCGTTTCTTCAATGGCGCGGCCGAAAACGTAAATCGCCCAGCAGTTGACCACCAAATGTAACAGGCCGGCATGCATGAACTGGAAGGTGAGCAACTGCCACACGAACCCGCTTTCCAGCCCTTCCTTGCTCAACGCAAAATAATGATTCTCGACATACGAACTGTGCGAATAACCGGAAACCAACAGTTCGAAGACAAAGATGATCGCGTTGACAATGATGAGCGCCACGGTCAACGACAGGTGTCTTCCGTATTCCGGCTGGCGCATATAATCACGATCTTCAAGCATAAAAAACCAACCCAAGTTAGTCGCCAAACCATTGTTTTTCAACGGGTTTTTGCGTCACGCGCCGCCACCGGCCACCCGGACCCGGCCACTGATCTGTAGCGGCAGGCATCTTTGCCTGCTGTAGCCGGCGGCATCCCTGCATACTGAGACTCGATTAGGACACTGTGACCTCGTAGTATTCCGCCACTGACGGCGATGCCTTCCGAACATACTAAACCGTCCGCTCAAGTCGCCAATGTCCCGCAAGAGGTCACGGGGCAGACCCGGCGCGTGGTCGTGGGCGGCGTGACCTGGCGCAACACCTTCGCCGCGCTGAAACATCGCAATTACCGGTTGTTCTTCACCGGTCAACTCGTGTCGCTCATCGGATTATGGATGCAGAACACGGCGCAAGGATGGCTGGTGTATCAATTGACCGGCTCGAAGGTTTTGCTCGGCACGGTGGCGGCCGTCGGGTCGCTGCCCTTGCTGCTGTTTTCCGTCTGGGGCGGTTCCCTGGCCGACCGGCATCCCAAGCGCATCGTGGTTTTATTCACCCAGACCGGGATGATGCTGTTGGCTTTCGCGTTTGCGGCGCTGGTCGGGAGCGGGCACATCCAGCCGTGGCACATCCTCGTGCTGGCGGCGCTGGGCGGCGTGGCGATGGCCTTCGACATGCCCGCCCGGCAGGCGTTCACGGTGGAGATGACCAGCCGCGAAGACCTGATGAACGCGATTTCGCTGAACAGTTCCATCTTTAACGGCGCGCGCATCGTCGGCCCTGCCGTGGCGGGTTTCCTCATGGCGCGTGTGGGCATGACCTGGTGTTTTCTCCTGAACGGCCTCAGCTTCATCGCGGTCATCGCGGGATTGCTGCTGATGCGCCTGCCCAAGTTTGTTCCCCCGGCGGAACCTGCCTCAACCGGGCGGCATATGCTGGAAGGCTTCGCCTATGTGGCGGGGCATCGGCGCGTCCGCCGCCTGCTCCTGTTTTTAGGCGTGGTGGGCATCTTCGGCTGGTCGTATTCCGTTCTGTTGCCCGCGTATGCGGCGGATATTTTGCACGTGGGAGAAGGCGGCTATGGCGCACTGCTCAGCGCCAACGGCGTCGGTGCGCTCCTGGGCGCTCTCACGGTGGCGACCTATGGCAGTCGCATGCAACCACGACGGATGATTCTCGGCGGGGTATGGTTGTTCTCGGCCATGCTGGTGCTGCTGGCCGTCGTGCGGTGGTTTCCGCTGGTGCTGGCGTGCCTGGCGGTGGGCGGTTGGGGAATGTTGCTCTTCTTCTCAACAGCGAACACACTGGTTCAGACCAGCGTGTCGGATGCGATGCGGGGGCGCGTGATGGGCATCTGGGCGCTGGTGTTAGGCGGTCTGATGCCTCTGGGGGGACTCGAATCGGGTGTGCTGGCGCAGGCAGTGGGTGTGCCGTGGACCATCGCGGCGGGGGCATTGATTTGCGCCGGCGCCGGTCTGGTGACTTGGTGGACGGGTCGCCGCAAGCCTCCGCCCCAGGGTGAGTCGCAGGCATGAAGTTGTTCAGCGCGGGCCGGTGCTGATCGTTATCCGGCAGCAGGTGAAAGAGCGTCCGCAAGCCGGCGGCGCGCCCTTGTTCCAACTCATTTCACCGGTTTGATAACGGGCTTCCGAGTAGTTTTGGCTTATATTTTTCTTCTCGTCCTCCTCCTCGTCCTCGTAATCGTAATCGGCATGGTGGAATTCGAGGACGAGGGACGAGAACGAGGACGAATGGGGTTCAAAGTCCAGCACCCGCGCTGATCTGCCCGTCCGCCAGCTCCACCACCCGCTCGGCGTGCGCCGCGACCTTTGCATCGTGCGTGGCAATGACCAGCGTGGTCTGTTTTTCGGCGTGGAGAGTTTTGAGCAACTCGATGATTTCACCACCGGTATGCGAATCGAGATTGCCGGTCGGTTCATCGGCCAGGAGCAGTTCCGGCTCGTTGATGAGGGCGCGGGCGATGGCCACGCGCTGCTGCTCGCCGCCGGAAAGTTCGGAAGGCCGGTGCTCCATGCGGTCCTTGAGACCAACCCGGGCGAGCAGGTCGCGTCCGCGCGCCCCGGCCTGGCCAACGGAAGTGCGGGCCATGCGCGCCGGCAGACAGACATTTTCGAGCGCATTGAGTTCCGGCAACAAATGATACGACTGAAAAACGAAACCGACGCGGTGGTTGCGGAAAAACGCCAGCTCACTCCCGGAGAATGCGGCGAGGTTCTGCCCGGCAAAATGGATTTCACCCGCGTTGGGCGTGTCGAGTCCGCCGATGAGATGGAGCAGCGTGCTTTTGCCGGCACCGGACGCGCCGCGCAAAGCCAGGAATTCGCCGCGCAACACCTCGAGATTGACGCCGCGCAACACTTCGAGCGCGCGCTTGCCCATGATGTAAGTCTTGGTGAGGGCGCGGGCGGAAAGAAGCGGCTCGTTCATTGCATACCTCCAAGGGAAGAAGAGGAAACATCCAACGCCCAAAGCTCCACGCACCGGGCATTTATTGGATGTTCGGCGTTGGATGTTGGATGTTGGATGTTTTCCGGTTTTCTACTCATAACGCAGCGCCTCCACGGGTTTCAACCGGCCAGCCCGGATGGCGGGCAGCACTCCGCCGAGAATGCAGATGACAAACGAGCTGCCACAAATCAGCGCGACGTCGCGGGCGACAATTATCGCCGGCAATTCGCTAAAGCCGTAAATGGAAGCCGGGAACAATTCAAAACCGGTCCAATGATTCATGAAGTGCAAAAAGCCGTTCCGATAAGTCAGCGCCAGAATGCCCAGACCGTAACCCGCGAGCACGCCGAGCACGCCGATGATGGCGCTTTGACTGAGAAAGACCCCGGAGATTTGGAGGTTCGTCGCGCCGAGCGCTTTCAACATCCCGATTTCGCGCGTTTTTTGGACGACGAACGTGATTTGCGCGCTCAGAATGCAGAGCGCGGCGACGAGGACGATGAAAAACAGCAGGTAAAACATGACGTTTTTCTCAACGATAAGGGCATTGAGAATGGTGGAATTTTGTTCCATCCAGGTGTACACGACGAATTCATCGCCGAGCGTTTTCTCCAATTGCGATTTCACTTCCGTCGCCGAGTAAGGATCTTTCAACATCACCTCCAGATCATGCACGGAATCCCCCAGATCATACAAATCCTGTGCGTTCTCCAGCGACGTGACGATGAACAAGCTGTTGAATTCGTAGTAGCCCACGTCGTAAATGCCGCGCACTTCATAATCCTCCGGCAAAATGGCCTCCTCGTTTTCCTTGCCGCGATTTTTGTGCATCTGCTCGATATCGTGCGGCGAATAAATGGACAGCCGGTCGCCAGCGTGAAGCCGCAGGTTGCGGGCAAACTCACTGCCGATGACCACGCCGCGACCGCTCAGATCGAATTTTCCTTCCCGCATGCTTTGCGGCAAAACACTCACGCTGCCTCCGGTTCGCGGGTCCACGCCACGCAGAATCGGCGCGTCCACCGCCGCTTGCTGGTTGGTCTCCGGCTGCGTTTCCACCAACACCTTGCCCATCACCACCGGCGAGACGCTGCGGACATTCTTATTGGACGCGATGATGTTCGCAATCCGGGCATAGTCCGGCATCGTACTGCGGTTGTTGCCGCGGTTGTTGTAGACCACGATATGCGCGTTGAAACCGAGGATTTTTTCGCGCAGATCGTGGTCAAACCCGCTCATCACGCTGATGACGATGATGAGCACCGCGACGCCCAGCGCGACGCCGACGATGGAAATGAGCGTGATGATGGAAACGAACGTCCGTTTGGGCCGCAAATAACGCAGGGCCAGCAGAAGCTCAAACGGCAGTTTCGACATGACCGCAGGCTAAAGGTGTGTCTCGCGAGTGTCAATGAATGGGCGGCGGGTTGAAGGGATTGACCGGGGATGGTTTTGAATCAATTCGCGGCAAAAAAAGCTGGCTGAGAAACAAATAGATCCAGCCGAGCGCCACGTGCGCGCCGAAGAGGAAACAAAATTGGACCAAATCGAGCGCAGCCAGGCCGAAAAGCACAATGGCGGCGGTCAGCAGCAAGGCCCCGGGCATCAACGCCGCGCCCGCCAGCTTCCAACTGCCGGGGAAATTCAAATTGCGGTTCGCAAAAAAGCCGATGAGCCAGACCGGCAGAAAATAAACCGTCGCCAGCGCCGCCCACAACAACATCAAACCGGCGACAACGGCCAAAACCGT
>DLMG01000022.1 GCA_002479245.1 Verrucomicrobia subdivision 3 bacterium UBA7542
GAATGGGGCAAAATTTACAGCGAACGAATTAACAACAAAAATCCGCGCTAACCGGCGCAAACTGAAAAGTGAGGCGTTATGTTCAAAAAAATTCTCGTGGGTTACGACGGCTCCAAAGGCGGCAAGGCCGCGCTCCAGCGCGCGGCGGTGCTGGCCAAAGGATTCAACTCTGACCTCGGTGCCCTTTGGGTGCGTGAGTTGCTGCCGCGCCACTCCGACCTGCCCGGCGAATATGAGGAGGAGGCTGAAGCGGCGGACGATTACTTCAAGGAACGTTCGCGGGAAATCCAGGAGGTGGCGGCCGGACACGGTATTCCCATCCGCTGCGAAACGCGCCGGGGCCACGCGGCCAAAACCATTTTGCGCTTTGCCGACGAAGGCGGTTACGACTTGATTGTCGTCGGACACAGCGACCATTCCGAGTTGTGGGGCCGCCTGCTCGGCGACACCGCCGACCGCATCAGCGACCACGCGCATTGCAGCGTGTTAATCGTCAAACAATAGAATTTATGATCAAAATCGAAAAAATAAGCGCACAGGAAATCCTCGACTCGCGCGGCAACCCGACTGTCATGGTCAGCGTCGCGCTTAACAATGGCATCACCGCCACGGCCTGCGTGCCGTCCGGCGCGCCCACCGGCATCCGCGAAGCCGTCGAACTCCGCGATGGTGACGCCAAACGCTACGGTGGCAAAGGCGTGCTCAATGCTGTCGCCAACGTGAACAAAATCATCGCGCCGAAACTCAATGGCAAATCGCCACACGCACAGAAGGAGATTGACGAGTTGATGTGTGAATTGGATGGCACCGAAAACAAATCCAAGCTTGGCGCGAACGCGATGCTCGGCGTTTCGATGGCCATCTGCCGCGCGGCCGCGTTGGATTCCGGTTTGCCGCTTTACGCCTACATCCGCAAGTTGCACGGCGTCAAAGCCGACGCTCCCTACGTTCTGCCCGCACCGCAAATGAACGTGCTGAACGGCGGTGCGCATGCGACGAACAACGTGGACTTTCAGGAGTTCATGCTCTTTCCCATCGGTGCGCCGACGTTCGCCGAGGCGCTGCGCTACGGCGCGGAAACGTTTCACACGTTGAAGAAGCTCCTGCAGAAGCGCGGCCTGGTAACTTCAGTCGGCGATGAAGGCGGCTTTGCGCCGAATCTCAAGACGAACGACGAAGCCGTGGAGGTGATTGTGGAAGCCATAGAAGCTGCTGGTTACAAGCCCGGCAAGGACATCGCCATTGCCCTCGACCCGGCCGCTAGTGAGTTCTACGACGACGGCAGCTACGTATTCAAAAAGTCCGACAAATCGCGCAAGACTCCAGCACAAATGGTCGAGCTTTATGGGGAATGGGTGAAAAAATATCCCATCGTTTCGCTCGAAGACGGCATGGGAGAGGAAGACCGCAATGGTTGGCTGGCCATCACCAAGGCGCTGGGCAGGAAACTGCAACTTGTCGGCGACGACAATTTTGTCACCAACCCGAAGATTTTCGCGGAAGGCATCCGCGCCGGGATAGCCAACGCCATTCTTATCAAGCTCAACCAAATCGGCACGGTCAGCGAAACTTTGGAAACCGTGGCGATGGCGCAAAAGGCCGGCTACGGCACAGTAATCTCACATCGTTCCGGTGAAACGGAAGATGCCTTCATTGCTGACTTCGCGGTTGGAACAAACGCGGGCCAGATCAAGACCGGCTCGCTCTGCCGCTCGGAGCGCATTGCCAAATACAATCGCCTGCTCGCTATCGAACAGGAGTTGGGAAAAAAGGCACGGTATGGCGGGATGCTGTCCCGAAGTGCCTGGCAATAATCTCTTGCCGGCAATGGAGTTTGCCGGGCCGCGCCTGCGGCAAACCGTCCCGAAGCATCGGGACTGATGACTCCTACCGAATCGGTAGTTTTGAAACGGTAGCGAGTCATGCAAGCGACAGCTTCAACCAACGATGTGAGACTCACAATTCCCTTCGTGGGTCGTGGAAGGGAAATTGCGCGGCTCCGCCAATTGCACAAGCAGCGCAAGCATGTGCTGATTCTTGGCCCGGAAGGGGTGGGGAAATCGGCGCTGGTTGAACATCTGCGCGATTCGCTTCGCTTGCGCGTCTGTCCGGCATCGGAACGTTTGCGTGAAATTTGCGAAGCGTTGGAGCGCGAGTTTGATTTGGAAGCCGGCGATCTCCATATTGTCCAGCGCAAGAATCGCCTGTTGAAGTTGCTCAAAGGAACGAAGCGCGCCGTGGTCTTTGATGGGGCAAGCTGGACGACACCCAAGCTGGGCAATTTCATTGAAAATGTCAGCGAGCGTGTGCCAGTGTGGTTGTGCGCGCGGTCGGAGCATTCGTGGGACATCGGCCACATCTGGCCGTTGCTGGTGCGATTCGAGCACGTGGAGTTGAAGCCGTTTCATCCCGGAGAAACCCAAATGCTGGTGGAAGCGGCCGTGCGCAGCGGGAGCGTGCCGGCAGACACGTTGAACATTGTTTCGTGGCTGCATCGTCGCGCGGCGGGAAACCCAAAGGTTTTGTGCGAATTGCTGAAGGAGATCGCGCGCGGCCACTACGACTTGAGCAATGCCCATGCGCTTCGGCTGCTGAACCTGGACCGACGCATCCACGAGCTGTTCCCGACGGCGTGAAATGGCCTTGAACGAAAACCATCAACGGCATCTGTTGAGCACGTTTCAATACGTGGACAACCTGCTTTCCGAGGCGGAGCACATCATGGCTTCCGCCGGGTCGGCATCGCCGTTTCAGGAGTATTCACAGGACACCACCCCCATTCAGCGCAAGGTGACGCACGATTATATCGTTCGCGTGCGCGAGGCCATGCGGCGCATCCTTGAAGAGTTAAAAGTTCCGCTGCGACCGCCGATTTCCGGCGCATTGTGGGCGGCGCGCGGCCATTTTAATTTTGCGGGAATTGCCATCGCCGAAATTGCGCCGGAGCACATGCGCAGCTACGGACTGCTTTCAGACGAAGACGCGCGGGCGATGGACCGCATCGTTGCAGAACTGAACGCGGAGTTGAATCGCATTCGCGACTATCTCGCCCAGGGAACGACAGCGGATTTACAGGCTCGCCTTCAGCGCCTCGAACAGACCCGCGATGAGGTCAGACTGTTGCGTGAATTGGATCGCATCATCACCGCGCACGGCCTGGTCGAATTTCGCAACGCGCTGGTGACGTTGCTGGACCGGATCGAAACCACATCCTTTGAAATTGGCGTTTTCGGGCGTGTCAGTTCCGGCAAGTCGTCGCTGTTGAATCAACTGTTGGAACAAAATGTTCTTCCCATTGGCGTGACTCCGGTGACCGCCGTGCCGACGCGAATCAGCTTCGGCCCGCAGCCGCAGGCGACCATCGAGTTTGCGGAAAGCAAACCGCAACTCGTCGAATTGTCGCGCCTGGCGGAGTATTCCACGGAACAGCAAAATCCGGCCAATGCCAAACACGTCACGCGCATTCACGTTCTGGTTCCGGCCAGGCGGCTGCGCGAAGGCGTGACGTTCGTGGACACACCGGGGCTGGGTTCACTCGCAACCACGGGCGCGGAAGAGACGGTGGCGTATCTGCCAAAGTGCGACCTCGGCATTGTGCTGCTCGATGCCGGGTCGGCTTTGAGCCACGAAGACCTCATCGTGGTGCAATCGCTCTATCGTGCCGGAGCCAGGGCGATGGTGCTCATCAGCAAAGCGGATTTGCTCGGGCCGCTGGACCGTCAACGCATGATGGATTATGTCCGCCAGCATCTGCTATCCGAAGCGAATCTCGATTTGCCGGTGCATCTGGTGAGTGTGATTGGCGCGGACGCGCAGTTTTGCGAAGAATGGTTTGAGAGCGAACTCAAGCCAATGCTGGAATCGCACCGCGAAGCGGCCTCCGCTTCGCTCAAGCGCAAGATTGGTTTGCTGCGGGAAGCGGTGATGGATGCGCTTCGGGTTCGCCTCGACGCTGCGTGCTCGCCAACCGGTAGGGCGCGTCACTCCGTGCGCGCCGGGGAGGATTTGCGGGACGGCGGCGCGCAGAGGACTGACGCGCCCTACCAAGAAATTGACAGTTGTTTGACGCAAGCCGCCGCGGCGTTGCGCGGCGCGAGCGCAATTTTGGAATCGGCTGAGAAGGAAGGGCAAACCCTTGGTTACAACACGCGGGGGCTTGCTCCATCCGCGCTGCAAGCGGTCGCAACCGACATCGCCTCCGCCTGGCTCAACGGCACGAATCCGGCCTCGGCTGCGGCTGGGATTTTCTCGGCGTCGTTGAACCGATTTCTGACGCAAGTGAGCGCGGCATTTGTTCAATCCGTCGAAGAAGTCCGAGGGCGGCTCGCAGCCACGCTGGAGCAAGCGCACGACGCCTCCGGCTCGCGGCGCGGGCCGCCGGAGGAATTGCCCAAGGCGGCAGGACTCCCCATTATGGATTCATCGCCGCTGGCGGCGCGGCTGACGTTGCGGAAGCCTACCCTGCTTCCGCTGCTAGGGCGGCGCGCGTTGCGGCATTTTGCCGAATCCAAAATTTCCGGGCAGTTGGAGAATTCGCTTTCTGAGTTCTTCAACCTCGCCGGCAAGCGGCTCGAACAGTGGCACAACAAGGCGCTCGCGGAATTGCGTGATGCCTTCGACGCCCGTGCGGGAGTTTATCGCGCTGTGCTCGCCCAAGGCCAGCGCGCAACGGCAGAAAACGTGAGTGAAGCCGACGTCACAAGAGATTTGTTCGCGCTGGAGAATTGGGAGTCTCCGCAGTAGCTCGTGCTCATGCTCGTCGGGTGCAAAGCAACACTGTATCTGCACGACCATCGGAGCGCGAGTTGTCCCAACTCGCAGCAGCTCCATTCGCGGAGAGCAGTTCATAAAAACTTTCCAACCCACTATTGCATTTGCTGGTGCTGCGGCTTGGGACAAGCCGCGCTCCAGATACAGTGTCCAACTGCGCCCATGCTCATCTGCGGCAATGAGACGGGCTTGCCAATCAGTTGAACAATGCTATTTTATGAGTGGCAATGGAATCTGCCTCCCGTCACGCGGGAAATCGCCTCGGGCTGATGACTCCTACCGAGCAAAGAAATGTAGCACGGTAGCGAGTCATGAAAATCCTGATTCTATCTGACATCCACGGCAATTGGGCCGCACTGCAAGCGGTATTGGCCGCCGAGCCGGATGCCGACCAAATCCTTTGCCTTGGCGACCTGGTCAACTACGGCCCGCAGCCGGCGGAATGCGTGGCGTGGGCGATGAAGACACTGACTTCCGATTGGCTGATACAGGGCAATCATGACCGCGCCGTTGCGCTGGACGAAGACCCGCGTTCTTCCGTCCCTTACATGGCACTCGCCGCCGCGACTCAGGGACTGAGCAAGCGGGTGCTCGCTTCTGAGATGAAGCAATTTCTTGCGGGGTTGCAGCCGCTACAGCGGTTTCAGTTGGATAATGCCATCTGCATCGCGTGCCACGCGGTGCCCTCGGAACCGCTGTACGAATACCTTCCTCCGAACAGCCCAGTGATACTCTGGGAATCTGAACTGAACGCCGTCAATTATCCCGATTTTCTGTTCGTGGGCCACACACATTTGCCGACGAAAACACAATTTCGCAGGACGCTCATCGTAAATCCTGGCAGCGTCGGCCAGCCGAAGGACGGCGATCCCCGCGCGGCTTACGCGGTATGGGAGGACGGCGAAGTTTCGCTTCGCCGGGCCGAATACAACGTGGAGCAAACCATTCGGGCGTATCGTGGCACGCGGCTTGAGCCGCATATCGTGGACACTCTGGCCGAGGTGTTGCGCACTGGCGGACATTTGCCATTGGACCAGACAGCTTACGAACGGCTGCGCACCTATATGCAAACGCATCCAGACCATCTCGGCGCGATTTTTTTCCTGCGGCAGGAGTTGACCCTGCGCGAGGGCCACGATCTGACAAAAGTCACGGATGCCGACCGGCCACAATGGTTGCTCAACTACGCCCGCGCTCTCGCGCAGCAGGGCGCGCGCCTGACCGACCTCGGCCCGTGGCGTTGGTGGACGGCGAGCCAGAGATTCAACCAGGCGCACGTGCGCGCCGAGTTGATCGAGCTTTTACATCAAGCCGTGGCGCTGGCGCAAGTTCTTGGCATGGATGCCGACGAAGTGTTCGACGCCTTTGTAAAGCAGCACTGCGCCAGCAGAACAATGACGGCGACAACTTCGGCCAATCGCGTTAAAGACCCGATCCAACATTCCGAATGAAAGACTATGATTCAAGTCAACGGACTTCTTGATCACGTCGCGGATCTGGTTGACCGGTTTCACCTGGTGAACCTGCGGCCGCAAATCGCCGCGTGCCAGCAGCAGCTTGGCGCGCCGGAGCGGATTGATGTGGCGGTGTTCGGGCGTTTCAAGGCCGGGAAAAGTTCCTTTTTGAATCATCTGGCCGGGCAGTCCGTTCTGCCCATTGGTGTGCTGCCGTTGACCGCCATCGTTACGCGCCTGCGCCACGGGCCAGTGGAGCGGGCGGTGGTGCGGTTTCTCGACGGCACGGTGAAGTCAATCCCGCTTGACGACATCGGCCTCTACGTGGGCGAGAACGAAAATCCGCGCAACATCAAGCAAGTAGCGAGCGTGGAAGTGGAGTTGCCGGCGCTGCAATCGTTCGCGCCGCTGGAATTCGTGGACACGCCGGGCCTGGGCAGCGCGTTCACGCACAACACCGAGGTCGCGCTGAACTGGCTTCCAAACGTGGGCGCGGCGCTGGTGGCCGTGAGCGCCGATTCGCCGCTGTCCGAGCGCGACCTGGACCTGCTCGATCAACTCCGCCGGCACACGCCCAAGATTGCTCTGCTGCTCACGAAGGCGGATTTGCTGACGGAGTCCCAGCGAGCCGAAGTGCGGGAGTTTCTGCGCCGGCAACTGGCTGAACACTGGGGCAATGGCGGCCTGCCGGTGTTTTTCTATTCCATCAAACCTGAGTTGCCGGAGTTAAAAACGGTTTTGGTGGAGCGTCTCCTCGAACCGCTTCGCCAGGATCGCGGGGCGGCGGCGGAGCAAATCTTGCGGCATAAACTCATCTCGCTCATCAGCCAGGCGCTCGACTATTTGCGCGTCGCGCTGGCGGCGGCGACCCAGGCGGAAGATTCGCGGCAGGCGTTGCACAACCGGTTGTTGGAAGAACGCGGGCAGTTCGACGCGCTGCGCGAGGAACTGCACTTGCTGGCGCACGACGTGGCCGGGCAGGCGCTGGAACAATCCGTGCAACGCCTGCAGCCGATTCGGCAAACGCTGCAAGCCAAAGTCACCACCGATTTGGAGGCGCAGTTGCAGCAATGGCGGTTGCGGCTGCCGCCACTGCTGGAAGCCTGGCGCGAATGGCTCAACGGTTTTCTGAGTTACGAGTTGAGCGAGGTATCGCAGGCGCAACGCGGGATGTTTTGCGAACCGTTGCACAAGGCGCGCGAACGGCTGACGCGCGCTCTTCGCGCTTTTCAGGACCGGCTGGCCGACCACGTCAAGGCCGCGCTGGGCGTGACTCTGACGCGGCGCGAGTTCGCCTTGGAAGTGCGCGAGCCGTCCGCCCCGCCGGTGAATGTGTCCTATGCCTTTGATGCGGCGTTTACCATGATTGGCTGGCTCATTCCGCTGATACTTTTCCACAAGCCGATCGAGCGCGTGCTGCTGCGCAAAGCGCGATGGGAAGTGGAGAAAAACCTGTCGCGGCTCGCGGCGGCCTGGCAGACGCGCGTCAGCGCCGGCGTTCAGGAGTTGCGACGGCAGGCCGAGCAATATGCGCTCAACGAACTGGCAACTCTGGAACAAATGCTGGCCCAGGGTCAATCCAACCAGCCGCAACTGGAACAGGCGATTGCTTTGTTGACCGAGGCGCTGGAGAAAATCCACAACCCACGAACTGAAACAGCTCGTCCATGATTTGGAGCAATTCCAGAACCGGCGGCGTGAGTGATTTACGAATTACGAATTACGAATTACGCGACTTGGAGAAAACCAAGGCCCTCGTAAATCAAAAATCGCAAATCGTAAATCCCAAAGATGGTTCGGTGATGCGACTTGTTCCGGCGGGCGAATTCATCGTGGGTTCAACACCGGAGCAGATTGAGGCGGCGCGGCTCATGGACATCGGCGGTCATGAATTCACGCTCCTGGACGAGTTGCCCCAGTTCCGCGCGCTCTTGCCTGATTTTTATCTGAGTGAGCACGCCGTGACTAATCAGCAATTTGCCGCGTTCCTTCGCGAAACCCGGCCTTCTCCCGAACAACTCAAGAATTTGGCTCCGGCGCTGGTACGAATCAGCGTTCCGGGCAGGGCGGGCAGTCCTCTGCCCGCCGCGAACGCGGTGAAGTCTTCGCTCATCAGCGCCGACGAACGGCGCGCACGGAGTGACGCGCCCTGCCTTGCCGAGCCGTATCAGGTCGCGCCCGGCTTTGAGCGGCATCCCGTCATCCATGTCTCGTGGTTCGGAGCGGAAGCTTATTGCCGTTGGGCTGGATTGCGTTTGCCAACGGAAATCGAATGGGAAAAAGCCGCGCGCGGCACGGATGGACGACTTTACCCGTGGGGCAACGAGTGGCGTGATGATTTTTTGCGTTGGGATGGAGACAAGCTTCGTAAATACGAAACCACCGCGCCGGTGGACGCCTATCCCGAAGGCCGTTCGCCCTATGGCATCTTTCAAATGGCGGGCAACGTGGATGAATGGTGTGCGGATTGGTATCAATGGGACGTTTACCGTCGTTATGCGACTGGCGATTTGCGTCCGCCGCCGGGCGGCGAGATGCGCGTGGTGCGCGGCGGGACATGTGCCGGTTGGAAGAAAATCCGCTTTCGTTGCGCGCATCGGCGTGGCAACGACGCGGCAATTGTCAATGTGCTCTACCCCGGCATCCGCTGCGCGTGCGACATTTCGGCGGTTAAAACGTGCCACCACCCTGTTGATGAGTAACTGCCCAACAGTTCCAGTTGAGACCGGCACGAGTGTTTCGGAGTTCGCAAAGGCGCTTGAGTCGGGCCGATGCCCGGTTTGTGCCTTGTTGCAGGCGGACGAGTTCCAAGAACTGTGCCGGTGGGTTGGGGGCAACGTGGCCGACGAAGGCAATCGCCGGCGGCTGGACGAAGCGGGCGGATTCTGCAATTACCACTTCTGGTTGCTGTGCGAGATTCACTCGCCTCAAAGCGGCTCGCTGGTTAACAATTACATCGCCGCAAAATTTCTCGATTTGTTGCGCGAAGAATCAAATGGTGGCGGACAGGTTCGCGCGCAATGGTTGCGAAACGCCGCGGAGAAGTGCCCGCTCTGCATCCATCTCGCCCGTCGCGAAGCACAGCACGTCCACGCGTTTGTGGATTGGCTTGAACAGCCACCCTCCTGGCAGGCATACGAAAATTCACGCGGATTGTGTCTGCCCCATCTGCTGCATTGTCAGCCGCTGATGGGAAATGAATCGCTTCGCAGACAGCTGGATCATTTTCAATCTGCGCAAATCGAACACTTGCAAAAAGAGATGCGCGAACTCGTCCGCAAATTCGAGTCGGGACAACGATGGGAGATTTCTCCCGACGAATGGGATGCCTGCAAGCGCATTATTGAAAAACTGGTCGGACGTAAAGGCACCGCAAATCCACCATGACCTTCTACTGCGCAACTGCGCCGCCAAGCCAAGGAACTGTTCGGAACGAACTGGCCACACTGGAACAAATGCTCGCGCAAACCAATACCAACAAACTGCAACTGCGTGAGGCCATCCGGGAACTGGAAGCCGTCCGGACGCAGTTGAAGTCTCCCTGATTCCTTGTCAAAGTAACCGCGCATGTCAACCTCAGTTGATTCCGCAAAAGGATCTCCGCCAAAATTCCGCTGGCTTAACCGCACCGTCCTCGGCATCGGGCTGGCGTCGCTGTTCAGCGATTGGTCGCACGAAATCGCCACGACGGTCCTGCCCGCGTTTCTCGCGTCCATGGGCGCGGCGGCGGCGTGGCTCGGCGTGATTGAAGGCGTCGCCGACGGCTTGTCCAGCTTCGCCAAGATGGCGTCCGGCTTTTACACGGACAAACTGCAGCGCCGCAAACCCATCGCCGTCGTTGGCTATCTCGTCACCGCGCTCGGCACGGCGTCTTTCGGACTGGCAACGGCGGCGTGGCACATTTTGATTTCGCGGTCGCTCGCGTGGCTCGGACGCGGCGTGCGCACGCCCGTGCGCAAGGCGCTGCTCGCCGCCGCTGTCACGCGCGAAACCTACGGTCGCGCCTTCGGCTTCGAGCGGATGATGGACACCATCGGCGCAATTGTCGGCCCGGCCACGGCTTTTGTTTTGCTCGCCGCGCTGCACCACAATTATCGCCGTGTTTTCCTGCTGACGCTCATTCCCGGTATTTGCGCCGCCGGAGTGATAGCGTTTCTGGTCCGGGAAAAGGAGCGTAAACCCGTGGCGCATGTCTCATTCGGCGAACGGCTGCGTTTGCTGCCGCGGCCTTACCGGAAATTTCTCGTCGCCGTCGGAATTTTCGGCGCGGGCGACTTCGCCCCCACGTTGTTGATTCTGCTGGCGACGCAAAAGCTCGCGCCGGCGCTGGGTCCGGCCATGGCCGCCAGCGTCGCGGTCGGGTTTTACGTGTTGCGGAACATTTATTACGCCGGGTTCGCCTACGTGGCGGGCGGGCTCGCGGACCGTTTCAAAAAGCAATTTGTGCTCGCGTTCGGTTACGCGCTGGCGGCGGTGATGGCGTTGCTGATTGTGGCCGCGCCGATGACCATCTGGCTGCTCGGCATTATTTTCATTCTCAGCGGCATGCATGTGGCGATTGGAGAAACGCTGGAAGACTCGTTCTGCGCGGAACTGGTGGGTGAGGAACAGCACGGCATGGCGTTCGGTGTGCTGGCCACCGTGAACGGCGTGGGCGATTTCCTGTCGAGCATCATCGTCGGCGCATTGTGGACGGCGGCGGGCACCAGCGTGGCGTTTGGCTACAGTGCGGTATTGTTTTCCCTCGGCGCCTTGCTGGTTTTGCAGACAAGACCGGCAACCACGGATGGACACTGATGAACCCAACGCGGCCTTTGGCCGCAACCACAGATTTTGGACTGCGGCGGGAATCCCTTAGAGCGGGAGCCGCGCCGCTTTTGGAAGCAACCGGCAGCACGGAAAGCGGTGTCGCCGCTGTCCACCCTCCGCAGTGCTGCTACGGAGGACGGGCGCTCTGCCACCGCAGTCCAAATCTTTGTCGTCCGTGCGCGAAGTTGCAGGATTGTATTACGGA
>DLMG01000179.1 GCA_002479245.1 Verrucomicrobia subdivision 3 bacterium UBA7542
GTCCGGTCGTGCGGCAGCAGCGCCACCGACCGCGCCAGCAAGCCGAGCGTCAAGGCCGCGCACACGGCGGAAAACACATTCAGCCCCAGCGGGATTTGCGGCGCCGGGAGCCAGCGGAACGGCTGCGTAACGAGGAATAAAATCGGACTCACAATCTCCGGCTGCCAGGTCCACCCGGAAATCCCGGCCACCTGGCTGAGATTGAACAGCGACACCCATCGGTTTAATGTGAACCAATAAAACGCGAACGCTGCCACCGTCAAAAGCCAGGGTAATAATCGCGGCGCAAATTTTTTTCGCGGGTCAGTTCGCGTTTGAGTTGTCATTCAGTTTGTTCAGTTGAACCCAGGCCGTGCGTCCTGGCAAGGTTTTGTGCCAGCGCGCAAATCCGCCACGCACTCGACGTGTTGTGTTTGGGGAAACATATCCAATGGCTGCACACACGCCAGTTCAAAGACACCATTGCCGCACAAAATGTTCAAGTCCCGCGCCATCGTCGCCGGATGACACGACACATAAATCACTTGCGCCGGCGTTGTTTCACGCAACAAATTCAACGTCTGCGGCCAACAGCCTTTGCGCGGCGGGTCGAGCAATACCGTTGTGGCTTGCGGCGAAAAACGCTTCAGCAATTCCGGCAAAACCGCCTCCACCGCCGACGCCATGAACTCGCCGTTGCTGATTTTTCGCGCCACCGCGTTGCGCCGCGCCGATTGGATGGCGCGTTGATCGTATTCCACGCCGGTGAAAGATTCGACCGCGTCCGCCAGTTCGATGCCGAAAAAACCGACACCGCAATACAAGTCCGCCAAATGCCGCGCGCCGCTGTCGCGGAGAAACCCGCGCACCGTTTCGACGAGCTTCGGCAGCAGGGAAAAATTGTTTTGGAAAAACGAGTCCGGCGGCACGTCCCAGTCTTCCGGCGACACGCGCAAAACAACTTTGATCCCGCCCTTCGGCGGCGGATGCGCGCGGACCCGCCGGATTTCTTCGTTGAGCACCGGTTCGGCGATTTTGCATTCCTCGATGTCTTCGACCAAACCGCAGTCCCAGCGCACAAAACCGATGTTCAGTTTCTGCTCCGGTTTGTTCCACTGGCTGCGAATCATGATGCGATTACGGTAGCCGTAAGGCCGGGGACAGGGGATGACCGGCGCAATCCGTGCCTGCTCAAACCCGCCAATGCGCTGAAACAAATCAGCAATTTGTTTGTGTTTCAACCGCAACTGCGTGGCGTAATCAACGTGCTGATACTGGCAACCGCCGCATTGGCCGAAGTGGCGGCACGCCGGTTCGACGCGCTCCGGCGACGGCTGAACGACGCGCAAAAGTTTCGCGCGGGCAAAATTCTTTTTGACCTCCGTGATGGCAACCTCCACGACTTCGCCGACGAGCACAAATGGCACGAACACGACAAAGGAGTCGAAAGTCGAAGGCCGAGAGTCGAGGGCGGCGTCACCGAAAGGTTGTTTTGCTTTCGACTCTCGACTCCCTGGCGCGGCGGAGCGGAGCGAAGTCGGGTCGACTCTCGACACGCTTGCACGCCCGACGCCTTCACCGCCGAACGCGATGTCTTGAATCGTCAAGGTGAGGTGGTCGGCGATTTTGAACGGCACGCGGAGAGTTTAAGAAAAGCAAAGCCGGCGCGGAAAGTTTATTCGCGCGTCCGTTTGAAAAATGCCGCTTGAACAGACGCCGCCATGTTCACCAAATCGAGGCAAGGCTAAGGTGGTCATGTCTTGGTTTGGTCGGCGGTGTCATGGTGTTTCAGTCTGCGAAATATCCAGAGCAACCATTGGAACAACAGACCCAGCAGCGCACCAAGAACAGCAAAATAGATGAAATAACTCAACAACGCGGCTATAAAAAATATGCCGGAATGCGCCGACCGCTGCCCCGGCGATGTTACCATAGGAACGATAGCCTTCATAAGCCAGATAAAAGGCCGCGCATAAAAGGGGCGATCGTTCGAGTTTATGCTATGAAAAAACTCCCACATCCCAAAACCAAGGCCCGCGACGATTCCAACCCAAACGGGCTTCCACTTCTTCATTCTGGCCCAGCGAAGTTTCATGTTATTCCAGTTTCGTTGGCGGATCGGGAACATTTGTCTCTGCCGGCGCGTTGGTTTGCAGAAGCAAATAATCAAGGTTCGTCTTGATTAAACTCTTCCTCCGGTTTTCGACAAACGGTTTTGCCGCGTCGGGATCAATTTTGCGCAATGCGCCCAACGCATGGTCGGCAACCATGATTCGTTTTGATTCTATTATTTTGACCAGCACGGGAATTGCCGGTCTGGCATTGGTTCCGAAACGAGCAATTCCACCGAGCAGATAGTTTATCGGGACAATATCGGCTTCCTTTTCGATACTGGCTAATAAGGCAGGCACAACTGTCTCCGGCTTCTGATGAATGTCTCCCAAAGAAATGGCGGCCATTTCGCGGACGCAAACATCTTTGTCCTTAAGGCAAGGGAGCAGGGCGGAGATGACCGCATTCGTATCACCGCCGAGATGAGCCAGCGACATGGCTGCGGCGCTCCGCACTCGCGAATTTTCATCTTTCAGGCATTGAATCAGAGCGGGCGTTGCATCGCGGGCTTGCGATTCAAAACTGCCCAGGGTTGTTGCCGCGCCGGTGCGCACTCGCTCATTGGAATTTGTCAATGCTTCGATCAAAGGCGGGATGGTGTCCGTGCCGATGTAATGCAAGGCACAACTGGCCGTGGAAAATGTGTATGGCCGTTTCTTCTGAAACAGGTTAATGAGCGATGGAATGGCAGGTTTGGCAATCGGACCTAACACTTCAAAAATCCTGACACCCCGGCTCTGATAATCGTAGTCCGACGGAATTTGAACTTGAAATATCTTTTGTCCATTAGCCAAATCTTTCAATTTTTCCTTGAACGCGGAATCTTCCACGCTGCACCATTTGATGGCCAGAGGCATCGCCTTGATTCCGAAATGGCGGATTGCAGCGGCGGCATTGTCCTGCTTCGCCAAAGCTACGGATGCAGGCTGCATGCCCCAAAATTCTTCAGGCGACAGCAAATCCGCGGCCCAAGTCGTAAGTCTCTTGCCTTGATAGCGCGGCTCAAAGGGGTGGAAAACGGCAAAAATCACCCACAGAAGAATCCCCGCGAAAATGAGGATCAAGCCTTTTCGGATGGCCAAAGAAACCTTCACGCTATTCTTGTTTCATATCCGGCCCGCCGGACGGCGGGCCTGCCGGGTTTGCATTCGTGATCCGGTTGGGAAGCCAGTGCGGTGGCGCATTGGTGCGAACAAACATTTTTCCGCCCATTCTTTTCTGATAATCAGATTCGAGCTCAGGCTCGACTCCGATTTTGGGCGGAGTTCCCTGGATTTTTCCGCTGACCATCGCCATTCCTACAACCGTCTTCTTCTCCATGTTAATTTGAAATTCCATACTGGTTCTGTTCTTCTGCTCCTCAAGCGTTTTTGGCTCCGGGCTTTCCCATCGTATTTCGCAGTAAGGGAGGTGACTGCCATTTTTCAAATCAACAGGGCCTTGAATAGAAGTTGGCGGCCCGTCAGCGTGGAGAAATTCAGGCTCGTAACCCAATTTGCGCAAAGTATCGCGCGCCAGCACGATGGCTTCATTGGTGGTCATTGCATCCTTACCAACATAACGCGCCCAATTCGTTGCAGGGTTCTTCTCGTAAAACCAGTTGTCGTCAAGCGACCGGAAACTGTTCACGTAGCCATGCCAGTCGTAAGCAAACCAATACTGATTGGTTAAAATAACAGCCCCCTCAATCATGTCTTTGTAGGGCATTGATTTTGACCATGCAACTTGGCTGGCCGTGATTGGTTGCGGAATAGGCAGGTCCAGCTTTTTGGCAAAGTCGGAAACTTGCGGAAGAATTGCGACTAGCACGGCGTTCGAGTAGGCCGCCGTCATGTGAATTAATTCCATCATAACGACCTCAGTTGTTGAACGCCCAAAAAGTCAGATCCCAACATCCGAATATCTTAAATTGGCTGGACATAACCCACTGACATTGAGGCATGCCGCCGGCTATATTGACGGAGGTTTTTATTCCGTTTCCAAGCGCCATGTATTCCTGAATGAGCTGAATGAAATAAATGTGGTCCCAACTGACTGCGGCACCTTCAAGAAAACCGACATATTTGTCGGCACTCCAACCTGCAAACGCAGATGGACGCAGGGACGCATCTGCATAATAAGACCCGGGGACATTTTCTTGGTGAATGATGCCGAAAGACTCCGGCAGCGTGCCCCTCCCGGTGCTGCAACCATCCAGAATCACCATCCTATAAGCATGCCGGTTGGTTTGGCCGACCCGTATGGTGTGAAGCGTGTTCGCAATTTCGGCGGCGGTGATATAGCGATTTGCATTGGCAGGATTGTAACCCAAGCCGTTTGGAGCACCGTGGCCAAAATAAACAAGATTTCGGGAAAGTGGATTGTAAAGCGCCTGTCGAAATGCCGCCCAATCATTGTCACCCTGCGGATCGTCTGCACCAAAGTGCAGAGCATAAGCATGTCCATCGCTGGGACTCGGCGAAACACCGCCCGCGCCTGACGCCCCCATCACAAAGCCGTCCAGTTCATCATACAAATATTCACAGTCCTGAATGTTATCGAAGGCGTGCTGTGCGACTATTACCCACTGACCGGCACCCGACCATACGTCACCTTTGTCGCTGTATGTGGGCGGGGCAATCGTCCATGTGGAATCCGAATTCGCCTGGGGAGAGGCGGCCTCCGTGGCAGAATCCAGATTTTGAGCCAAGGAACCGGTGTTAAATACTGTCGAGACCACAAAAACAAAAAAACTGTCGTTAGTATGCGGCTCATTATACGGGCCAATCAAATTCCAGACGACTCCAATATTTCCGTCGTAAGTGTGCCCGCCAAAAGTTCCGATGTAAGCATATTGGCTGTCATAGACATCAATATACCAATCCGCATCGGTGTGCGCCGATTGAGCCGTAATTAACAGTGAATCCCCCAATTCTCCAAACTGGGGCATCCAATTGAGGAACGATATTTCGTTGAAAACATCGATCGTCACCGGCGGGGAATCAATTTCCCATACGCCACCATTGGTATCGTCCCACCGCGCACTTGCGGAAACTTGATGTGTTCCGTTGGCCATCTGCCTGGTGTCCACCGTAAGTTGCAGGGGCAACGAAAACGGTTGCGCTTTACTGGAAGAGTCGGGCACGGGAGAATCATTCTCAATTAGACTTATGTTTGCCAAGCTACCAGAAGCATTGGCCACTTCCACCGGAATTGTCACCACGCCGGATAGAGTCATGCCATTTGTGATGCCGAACAGATGCGCGCCATCGCGCACGACCCGATAAAATCCAGTTGTCGGAGCGGATAAACTGCCGGAACCACCGCCGTTTGGTTGAGGATTATCTGATGGCGAAGGAACATCTTGAGATAACTGGGTTTGTTGCGATAATGAACTCTTTACATACCCTGTCCCGCTCACCGATTCTCCGGTCGCGGTGTCAAAAATTGTAAAGCCGGAAAAATCGAAACCTGGTGGGTAAATTGAGATTGGAACACCGGCTCCCGACCCGTCGGCTGGCATTGCCAATGGCACGGGCGGAAGAGATTGCATTCGCATTACCGCGGCACTTCCAAGCAACGCACTTTCGCTTGAATTTTCGTTGAAACTGGTGGAGAAACTCAATTGATTGGAATGCACAAACGTTGTTTGGTTTGTGTTGCTGAAAGCAGGGTAATAGTCGGCGAGGGTCTGCCACGAATCCGTTGCATTCAGCGTATTCCGATACTGAACAATGTAAGTTTCGCTTGGATCGCTCGGCCACGACAAGACCACATTGGTGGCTTGAACCGAGACTTGAAGTCCTTCAATGGCGAAGGTTTGAAATGTGAACCGAGACAGGCAGCAGGCGAGCACGCAACCCACTATCAGCCTCCCGATGATTTTTCCTGTGGCTTTCATAGTTTTATTTTCCGATGTGCTGGTTTGTTAAGTCCGAGCATTTTGCCCGGACTCGAACCTCCATTTTCTGAAAATAGAAAGCGCGCCCAGCGCACTTTCTATCCGGGCCACGACCAAGCGGCCTTTTCGGAAAGCACACCAGGACGCGCCGCTTGAGCGCATCGAGGCAAACCTCCGAAAAAACTATTGGTCGTGTTTGGATAGAAGTAGTCCTCGCAAACGCAAAGACTCGCACCGGAAACAAAGAAAACTTCCGGCTATGTGAAAGAACTATCGCTGTCTTAAAACAAGGGGCCCGCAAACACAAGCCTTGATTTGCTATTTCACTTGCTCTGTGGCGCGGGCATCGGTGTGGCACCGCCTTTGGCGCCTTGATCCACTTCAAGCCGAACGCCCCTAAAAAAGACTTTTCACCGCGCGGGATCGCTTTTGGCGGCGATGGCTTCGGAGAAAATCGCCAGCACTTCCGCCCGGTCGACCGCGCCGACCAGCTTGTTTTCGCCCGGATTGTTGACGACGGGCACGTTGCGCAATTCACTTTCCAGCACCGCTGGCAGCGCCTCGAGCAACCGCTGGCCGGGGGTGAGGCATTGGGGCGGCGGACGCATTACGTCGTAGGCGATGACCGCGTCCAAATCCTGCGCGGAGTTCAGAAATTCCTTCAAATCCTGCAACGCCACCACGCCCAGCAACCGTTGCTGCGCGTCCACGACGGGCAGAAAATTATTGGAGTTGATTAAAAAGCGGTCGGCGATTTCCCGGAGCGGCGTGTTCTCGCGCACCGGCGTTACCGGCGCGCGCATGAGGTCGCCGA
>DLMG01000150.1 GCA_002479245.1 Verrucomicrobia subdivision 3 bacterium UBA7542
TAGCCTTCCTCGAAACCGGCCTGGGCCACCGGACGCACCGACCTGGCTTCATCCTGCTCCGCGAAGCCGACCCACGTCATGCGGTAGCCGCCGTGCTCGACGGCAATGTGGCAGATGGCCTGCAACAACGCCGCCTCATCCGTGGCGCGCACCATTTCCTGATTGCACAGGCTGATCATGTGCAGGGCGCGGTTGACATTTTGCAACTCGGTCTCCGCCCGCTTGCGCTCAGTGATGTTCCTTGCGAAGCCGAGGATTACCGGGCCACGCGGCAGGCGCACCGAACCCAGTGAGACTTCCACGGGGATGACGCTGCCGTTCTTGCACATCTGATGGCTCTCAAATGTGAAATGCTCACCGGCAAGGATTTTGTCCCATAACTCATGCTTTCCGGCCCGTATCGCCTCGGGATCAATGTCCCCAATGGACTTGGAAAGCAGTTCCTCCCGGGAATAGCCGAGGCTCTGACATGCCTTCCGGTTGACATCCAATATCCGGCCAGTCTCGTCGTGCATGAAGACGGCGTCGGCAGCCTGTTCCAACATGGCATGATACCGTTCCTCGCTCTCGCGCAGCGCCTCCTCCGCCCGCTTGCGTTCGGTGATGTTGTAGCCAATGACCGAAACCCCCACAATCGTCCCAGCCTCGTCTTTTACAGGCGACAGGCTTAGTGACACCTGGATGCGTTCGCCGTTCTTGCGAATGCGCTCGGTTTCGTAGTGTTCGGCAGCTTCGCCGCGCTTGATTTTCTCGATGAGCTGCGGAGATTCGTTCGGATGTCCGGGCGGGATGAGAATTTCGATTGATTTACCGACCGCCTCCGCCGCGCTGTAACCATAGATGCGTTCCGCGCTCGGGTTCCAACTCGTGATTATGCCGTCGAGGTTTTTGCTGATGATGGCATATTCGGAGGATTCGACGATGGCGCCGAGTTTGGCGCGGAACGCTTCAATCTCATACTTTGCCCGATAAAACCGGACGCGCTGCTGCCGCCAGATCAAACCCATACCAGCCCCCGAACCGAAGAGCAGAACGCCGAGCGTGAAGATCAATTGCCAGAGCTGCTCCCGCAGCGGCGCGAACACTTCCGCGACATCCTGGTGAGCCACCATAAACCACGGCGAGTCAGGAATGGCCTGTACGGCCGCCAGCACCGGCACCCCGCGATAATCCAAGCCTTCCACGATGCCTGTCTGTCCCAGAACGGCTTTCACCGCGGGCACGTTGGTATTTTCAAGGGAAATACGCCGGTTGAGGGCGGTGTTGGTTGCGAACTTCAACTCGTTCAGGAACAGCACATCGTTGCCGTCCCGCCGGACGAGCAGCGTCTCCGCCGTCTTGCTGGGCACGGGCCAGAGTTTGATGAACGGATAGAGAGAGATTTCGGGATCAATCCGCAGGACAAGAACTCCCAGCGGACGGTTCGTGTCCGACCCGTCGAAAATGGGAATCAGAATCTCCAATTGAACAGGCAGGCCGGGGGCGTCACGATGAAAATCCAGGAACGTCATCTGACCGGATCGCAGGACCGCGGCGATGTCCCTGGCCTTATGGCCGGGCAACGGCTCCGGCTGGTCGGGGACAGCCAGCCGTTCAGCGCCCTGAACATCGAATAGATTGATTCGGGCATACCCGTAGTAAGCCTGAAATCTGCCGAGCCACGACTGAAGCCGCCGTTGCGTGTCCGCGTCCGCCGGTTGCTGGAGGAAGCGACGCACCAGTTCGGAGAACGCGGAGTTGTTGTAGAAGGTGTCGGCGTCCCCCAACCGCTCCTTGCGATACTGCACCAGTTCGTCCACCTTCAAATCCGCAATGGCGGAAAGCTCAAGCTCGACTTCGGCGCGGAATTGCCGCTTGTAGTTCTGATAGTAAAGGCAACCGGCGGTGAGAATGCCCGCCGCCAGGAGGGCGAAGACCAGCATGAAGCCAAGTCCAGCGCGGCGCTCAGTTGGCCCGGGGAAGTTCATGGTAACGGTTTGTTTTTAGTCTGTGCCGGCCTATTTGCACCAACTATCGGACAACCTTTGACGAACGATGCCAATTCTACCACCCGCTGGCCGTTTTGACAAAGAAAACCAATGTGATTGTCGCGTGGCCAGCGCACGCTTTGGTGCCACCACCATCCAAGGCTGCAAATCTGGAGCGCCGCTCTCCGACCCGGCGTGAAGCAATGAAGTCGTCCGCAACACGCCGGGCCGGAGGCCGGTGCTCCAGGGCGGTGCCAAATTGCACCGCGCGGGCGGCATCTCAAATTCCCATTTCGGAACTGTCCCGCAACCCGGTCGCATAGGCCTCGAACACGCGCCGCATTTCATCACGGACGCGGCGGAAGCAGGTGAGAATTTCTTCTTCACTGCCGGGGGCTTTGGCTGGATCGTCAAACGGCCAGTGATGACGGTTTACCCGGCCGGGGAAAATTGGGCAGGCCTGGTCCGCATTGCCACAAACGGTGATGACGGTGTGGACCGGCTGTCCCAAGAACTCCTCCAGGTGTTTCGAGCGATGGCCGGAAATATCAATGCCCGCCTCAGCCATGACTTTGATGGCCAGCGGATGGACAAAGCCGGTCGGATTCGAGCCGGCGCTTTGGACATTCACGAGTTCGCCTGCCGCCGCGCGCAAAAATCCTTCCGCCATGTGGCTGCGACACGAATTGCCGGTGCAGAGAATCAGAACGGTGGGCTTCATGGGGTGGGGGAACATCGAACATCCAACAACGAACATCCAGCATCCAATGTTGGCGCGGTGTCCGCATTGGATGTTGGGCGTTGGATGTTCGATGTTGGATGTTTCATCTGGTCATTGCCCGCGTCTGATACCACTCGCGAGACTGGTTGCATATTTTGCAGACGGAAAGCATCACCGGCACTTCTACGAGCACGCCCACGACCGTGGCCAATGCCGCGCCGGAGCCGGGCCCGAACAGCGTGATGGCCACCGCCACCGCCAGTTCGAAGAAGTTGCTCGCGCCAATGAGCGCGCCGGGCGAGGCGATGTTGTGCGGCACGTGCAATCGCCGCATCAACAGGTAGGCGAGCGTGGAATTGAAATAAACCTGGATGACAATCGGCACGGCCAGCAACAGCACCGCCAGCCAGCGTGTGGTAAGATTTTCCGCCTGGAACGCGAAGATGAGCACCAGTGTCAACAGCAGCGCTCCGATGGTCACGGGATGAAATTTGGGCAGGAATTTTTGCTCAAACCATTCTTTGCCGCGGGATTTAAGCAATGCGGTTCGGGTGAGCCAGCCCGCCGCCAGCGGAATCACGATAAACACCACGACCGACGTAATGAGCACTTTCGACGGCACAACGACATTGGCCACGCCGCAGAGAAACATCACGATGGGTGCAAAGGCAACGAGCATGATGAGGTCGTTCACCGCCACCTGCACGAGCGTATAGACGGGATCGCCGTCGGTGAGGTAACTCCACACGAAGACCATCGCCGTGCAGGGCGCTGCGGCGAGGATGATGAGACCGGCGGTGTAGTTCTTCGCCATCTCCGGTTCGATCCATGGGGCGAAGACATGTTGCATGAACAGCCAGGCCAGGAATGCCATGCTGAACGGCTTGACCAGCCAGTTGACGAACAGCGTCACCGCCAGGCCTTTGGGTTTGCGCGCGATGCCGCCGAGCGCGGTGAAGTCCACCTTGAGCATCATCGGATAAATCATCAGCCAGATGAGCACGGCGATGGGCACGTTCACTTGCGAACCTTGGCCAAATTGGAGCTGGCTCAGCGTGGTGGTGAATGCCGGCGCGAGTTTGCCAAGCAGGACGCCGGCGATCATGCACAGGAAAACCCAGACGGTCAGGTAACGCTCGAAGAAAGCGAGGCGCTTCGGGGCGGTGGAAATTTCGTTGCTCATGGTTTCATAAATTGGTTGCTGACTTTCATGCGCTCCACAAAAGATACAAACCGGCAAGCAACACCAGCGCACCGCAAATACATTTTACGATGGTCACGCCACGGGATCGCTCGTTCCAGTTCAGGAAGCGCTGCACCAGTTCGGTGGACGTGCCGGCCGCAACAATCACGGCGCAATGCCCGACGCCGTAAGCCAGCAGCAATGACGCGCCGTAGAGCGGAGCCATCTTCGCCAGCTTGAAGGTCACGGCCAGCATCGGCGCCATGTAGGCGAACGTGCAGGGGCCGAGGGCAACGCCAAACACGAGTCCAAGGATGAACGCCGCCAAAAACCCCTTGCTCTTCATGCCGACCTGCCCCGGTCCCGACCACGGCATCGGAATCACGCCGAGCAGATGCAGGCCCACCACGAAAAAGATGGCCGCGACAAAATAATTCCCCCAACTGCCCACGTCACCCAGCATCCGGCCCGCTGCCGCCGTGATCGCGCCAATGGCCGCGATGGTGATGAGAATGCCCGCGGCAAAAAGCATCGCGATGCCCGCCGCACGGGCGGTGGAGACACGTCCTTGTCCGCTGATGAAGCCCACGATGAGCGGGATGCTCGCCAGATGGCAGGGACTGAGAATGATGCTCAGGATGCCCCACGCGACCGATGCGGTCAGCGCAATCAGCGGCGCGCCTTCAACGGCGTGACTCAGATTGGTGAAAAGTTGTTCCATGTCTCACTTCAACTCCACGCCGAGTTCCTTCCACTTGGCCAGGATGTCCTCCTTGGCAAAGAATCCAATGTGGCGGAACAATTCCTTGCCGCTGGCGTTGTAAAAAATCTGCGTCGGAATGACTTCAATCCCGTATTGCTTGGCTGCGTCGGGATTTTTCCACACGTCAATGAATTCAACCTCCAGCTTGCCGGCATATTCAGTTTTCATTTGCTCCAGAATGGGGGCCATCATTTTGCACGGAATGCACTTGCCCGCGCCGAGATCGAGCAGTTTGGGCAGCGGTTTCTTTTCCGGCGGTGTTGCCGGAGCGTTGGTCGTGACCACGCTGGCGAGCATCGCCGGGTCGGTGAGGGACGCGCAACATGTGCCGTTGGTGATAGGGCGGTTGGTTTGTGCGATGGCCAGCGCAGCTCCGATGATGACCAGCAGCGCCACTGCGAGACTGAATCTTGGATTCTTGTTCATAAAAACCTGTTGTTGGTTTTGTTGTTCACTTGCCAGTTTGCCGGAGCATGGTTTTGATTTCATCCACGGACGGCACCTTGCCGCTGACCTTCACCTGGCCGTCCACCACCAGCGCGGGCGTCATCATTACGCCAAATAACATGATGCGGTTGAGGTCGGTGACCTTTTCGAGTTCGTAGGGGAGGCCGAGCGCTTGCGCGGCTTGTTCCGTTGCTTCATAAAGTTTGGTGCATTTCGCACAGCCGGTTCCCAAAACAAGCAGTTGCATGGTTCTTTCGAATTTTACTTTCGTGCCTGGACTTCGAGGCTGGTGATGTAATCCGCCGGTTTGGTTCCTGCCGGCAACAGCTGGATGAGCTTTTTGTAGAGCGGGTCTTCAAAATCCAGCATCTTTGCGACGTAATCCGTCTTGACCTTCAAATTGATACCGGTCAATCCCGCTTCCTTCGCCATGCGTCCGGTTTCGGAAACGAGCGCCGCACCCGCGACGCAACCCACGAGCGCCTCGACCAGCTTGAGCACCTCCGGCGGCAACGGCTTGAGCAACGCCATGTCCGAAACGGCCACGCGCCCGCCCGGCTTGAGCACGCGCGCCATCTCCCGCCAAACCTGCGATTTGGCCGGCGATAGATTGATGACGCAGTTGGAAATGATGACGTCCACGCTGTTGTCCGCCACGGGCAGATGCTCGATTTCGCCAAGGCGGAACTCGACGTTGTCCAGGCCGGTTTCCTTGCGGTAACTGGCGAAATTGCGTCGCGCCTTGGCCAGCATTTCTGGCGTCATGTCCACGCCGATGGCGCGCCCGGTGGCGCCGACCTTGCGGCCGGCAATGAAGACATCAAATCCGCCGCCACTGCCAAGGTCGAGCACGACTTCGCCGGGTTTCAACGCGGCCAGTGCGGCGGGATTGCCGCACGAAAGCCCCATGTTCGCGCCGTCGGGCAGGGCCTTGAGTTCCTCGACGGAATAGCCGAGTTCGCGGGCGAGCTTGTCCGCGTCCTGCGGCGCGGAACCGCAGCACGAGACGCCGGGTCCGCAGCCGCCGGCGGAGGTGTCCTGGGCGATTTTGGCATAACCTTCGCGCACCATGCGGCGCACGGCCTGTTCTTTTTCTTCAGTTGGCATTTCACTCATAATTTTTTCATGCGGCAACCCGGCCCGGTTTTGAACCGGGGACTGGAAAGTCCCCGGAACCCGCGGACAAGAATGTCCGCGCTACGTGTAGCGCAGGCTTTCCAGCCTGCGGGTTTTGGCGACTTTCCAGTCGCCAGTTCGGTTCAACACCGCCGGCG
>DLMG01000123.1 GCA_002479245.1 Verrucomicrobia subdivision 3 bacterium UBA7542
GAAATGGATGCTGACTTCGGCCAGCGGCATTTGCGCCGCGCGCGCCTCGCGGAAGAGGGACAGCACTTCCTGCCCGATGTCGCGCAGCAACTCCTTGGGATAGGTGGACGAGACGGTGTACGTGACGACGTGGCCATTGCGGTCCACGGCGACACTGCCGGCCGGCAGTTGCTGGACTGCCGCACGGGAACGGAAAAATCGTTTTAAGAATCCCATGATGAAACAAGTTTTTTGCTTTTTTCCAATAATGGTCCGGCAGCGACATTGGGCGGCCAGCCAACGAGAAAACACTTGTTTTCCTGGTTCAAAACAAGCATCTGACGTTCCAAATTATGGCCGGCGACGTGCGAAAGCGGCCCGGCTTCGATCCGTTCCCCAAGACGTTTGGCGGTTTCGACGGCCCGGCGCGCCCATTTGGCGAGCGGCTCGGAAGGTTGCGTGCCCATGGTTTCGATTTCGCCCTGGCCTTCGGGCGGCACAACGATGACGAATTCCGCACCTTCGCGCGTGAGCTGTGCAAGTTTCCAAATGGTTTTTCGGTGAGCGGTTTGCTCAATGGAACCGGGCTCAACGGAATCAGCCGTTTCATCAATCGCCTGCGCGGATTCCAGCAGCAGGGCATTGACGGGTTTGGTAATGGTGCGCTCGCGCTCGGGTTCAGCGGGCAAATTTTCAAACGTGCCGGACTTCCACGCCAGAATCCTGTAGAATGCCGCTTCCCCGCGCGCGCCTTCGCTTTCCGCGTCAATCAATTCGCCGTTTTGAATCCAAAGTTTCGCCACGAGCGGTCCGCGCGTGATGCGCAGGACGGTGGAACTGCGCGAGAGACATTCCATCTGGATGATGTCCATGAGGCTTTTGCTTTGAATGCCGCGAAAGCCGCCTTCCATGTCGCGGCCCATCAGCGATTCGATGCAGTCCAGAAACATCTGCGAATTGGCCTGCATGTCGGTTTTGAGCCAGAACAAATCCACACCCAGGGCGTAAGCGCGCGAGCGAAATTCCTCGTCTTCCAGCCCGCTCAAAACGACCGTGCGCAATTCGGGAAACCGGCGGCGGACGATGGACAGCACCTGCAGGCCGTCCATGCGCGGCATCTTCAAATCGCAGACCAATAGCCGGAACGGCTCGGTTTCCATGAGCGCCAACGCGCGCGCGCCGGACGCGACGGTGCGGATTTCAGGCTTGCTGGGAAGGTGCGCAAACATTTCGTTGCACAGGTTCAGCCAGTCTACATCATCATCCAAAACGAGAATATTATGACGTATTTCCATTCCAATGGCGTTAATCGCTAACGCCGCCGCTCCGCAAATACAAGCGCGAAAAATGCCAACAGCGCAAACTATTTAAGAGGAAGCAATCGGCGTTCCCATTTGAGACCGGGCGGCAAGAAAATCTAAATGCCAGAATGTGAACAGACTAGGGACAAAGAAGTCCAACGCTGAGACAACTTTTCCACCCGCCCGACGCTCCTTTCGAGGCTTTCAAAGGTTCGGGCAGTTAAGTCAGACAAAAAACCAACCATGGCGTGCTTCCTGCTAAAACAAAGGAGCCTGCCGGTTAACCGGCCACCAGTGAAGCATGAGTGCCATGTCAAACAGTGTGAAAATAAAGTTCGCCGGGTTGCTCCGAGGTCTGCTGCGCCGCCTCGACGATGATGAAGCAAACGCACCCCAAACGCCGCGCGCGCGCGCCGTTGCCGCACCGCCCGTGACCGTCGCACCGGCTGCCGCCGCGCGCCCGCAAACGGCGCCGCCGGCATCCCCGGCGCCCACAACGCCGCCCGCGCCAGCAGAGAACCCTGATGAATTGCAACTGCCCCTGCAATCAATCCTTGCCGCGATGCCAATGGATTTGCGCGCGAAAGTCATGCAAGCACCGCCCGCAGGGATGACGATTGCCGTTCCGCTGGAAAAAATTCTCACGCAACTCGCGTTTGGCTCCGTGAAAATCGCTTTTGGTGAATTGCGAAAGGCCGCTCCGGGCGTGTTCGTCAATTCCGGCGGCGAGCATGACCACAAGCCAGTGATGCTGCCGCTCAATGAAATCCTCACCCGGTTGAATCCCGCTCTGCTGTCACGCCGCTCCACCCAGAAACAAGTCGAAGTTACCGAAGACATCACCGGACCATTCGGCGCCAGCGGAGAAGGGGCCAAAATTTCCGTCGCAGCCAAACCCACGCCATCCACCGCCATACCACCGTTGGGAATGACCACGCCGTCATCGTTTTCGTTTGCCTCACGCGGCATTACGCCTGCAACCGGCGCCACGACTCCGCAACCGCGGTCGTTCATGCCGCACGCCCCCGCGCCCGCAACCAACTTCGTTATACCGCGAAGCAATGGCGCGCCGAAACCCGTTGCCCCCATTCCTTCACCTGCGCCGCAAATTCCAGTTGTTCCAGTTGAACTGGCGGCCATTTCCGCACCATTGGCCGAACTCTCGGAAAATTGGCCGGAAGGACTGCGACTCGAAATCAGACAGTCGAATCTGGAATATGCCCAAGTTTTGTTGCCGGCGAACTTGATTGAACCGGCGTTGAAGCGCGGACGCGTAACCTTTACCTGGCGAAATTTGCGGCCTTTGATCAAACCCACGCCCCCCCCGACGTCCGTCCACGATGGCATCGAATTGGAGCTGCCGTTGAATGTCATCGCTCCGCTGTTTTTCGCACGACAAAAAACAGCGCCCCGGTCACAGGCGGTGAAACAGCCACCGGCTGAAATCCCGAATTTGTTTTTTGGTTTTCCGCAACCTGAAACATCGCAGCCGAAACCTTTTCCGCAACCCGAAACACCGCAGCCGAAACCGCCGCCGGCAAGAATGCCCGAACCGCAGCCGAAACCGCTGGCAAGAATGCCGGAACCGCAGCCGATCCGTCCTGTCTCCAAGCCGGTGGATGCCAAGTTGTCGGACACAAACTACTATATCTGGAGCGACACCGCCGAGGCTCCCAGAGTGGACGAAACCGAATACAAACGTCCGCAAAGACCGGCAACGGATTTCTCCAGCCGTCACGCGACGCCAAACGAGATCGTCGCCCGCGCGATGGCGTTGCCCGGGGTGGTGGGCGCCCTCGTGGCGTTGCCGGACGGCTTGAAAGTGGCCAGCCAGATTCCGTCCGACTTCAACGCCGACACGCTCGCGGCGTTTTTGCCGCAAATTTTTGACCGCGTGAGCCAGAGCACAAGGGAATTGCGAATGGGCGCGCTAAATAATTTCAATTTCACCGTTGG
>DLMG01000133.1 GCA_002479245.1 Verrucomicrobia subdivision 3 bacterium UBA7542
CTTTTGGAAAAAAACAAGAATGCTTTCAAGCTGATTGAAACCCGTCCGGCGGATTCGCCGCTGGCCGTGCAACTGTTCGGCTCCGTGCCCGAAGAAATGCGCGATGCGGCCCAAATCCTCGAATCGCTCCGCTTCGCGTCTGTGGACATCAACATGGGCTGCCCCGTCCGCAAGGTCTGCAACGTTGGCGGCGGCTCGGCCATGATGACCGAACTGGCAAAAACCGCCGCGCTCGTCCGTGGCATGGTCAACGCCGTGAAAATTCCCGTCACCGCCAAGATGCGCCTCGGCTGGGACGATGAAAACATCACCGCACCGGATTTGGCACGTGTGCTCGAAGACGCCGGGGTCGCGGCCGTTTTTGTTCACGGCCGGACGCGCGAACAGGGTTTTGGCGGCACGGTGAATCTCGCCGGCATTCGCACGGTCGTGCAGGCCGTGAAGAACATTCCCGTCATCGGCAACGGCGACGTCATTACGCCGCAAGCGGCGAAGAAAATGCTGGATGACACCGGCTGTGCGGGCGTGAGCATCGGGCGCGGCGCGTTTTACAATCCATGGATTTTCCAGCACACGCTGGATTATCTTCAAACTTTCCGTAGCAGCGGACGTCAGTCCGCTCTAACTTCAAATGATCTGGAAAGGAATAATGAGCCGACTCACGTCGGCTGCTACGAAAAAAAAGACGGCGAACTTCCACCCGAACCCACTTTTGCCGAGCGGGTGCGCGTGATGTGCCGGCATCTCGATTTGATGATTGAAGTTTTTGGTGAAGAACAAGGCTGCCGGATGTTCCGCAAAATCGCGCCGTGGCATGCCAAGCGGTTCGGCCCCTGCCGTGAATTCAACAAACGTGTTGTGCAGGTTTCCACCCGGGCGGAATTCCACGAGGTTTTGGAAAATTACACCCGCTGGCGGCAGCAATTTCTCGACGAGAACGGCGAATTGCAGCCGCGCTTCCGTCCACCGCCGCTGGTCGCGTCCTTCATGGAGAAGCCGGTTCCAAGCCGGCACGAACATATCCCCGTTCCAAAAGGGCCGGTGGAAGTGTGGTAACCAGAAAATCTATGGTAATAAAATTATTTTAAGGTTAGAGGGAGCGGAAATTTGTTGTTTAATGATGCTCGAATGTTTTGCGTCTAGTTCTTGGATTTTCTGATTTACTTCGGCCAATTGACCTTGGAGTTTTTTTATTTCAATCTGCTTGGACTCGCCGGATTGTTGTAATATTTGAATTTGACTTTCGTAATTTGTGCGATCCTGTTCGTATAGTTTTTTTTGTGACTCGATAATATTTAACGCTCGGTCATACGAAGTTTCCCTTAGCAATGCATTTTGGGTTTTAAGCACGTCATTTTGTGCCTTCAAAGCTGCCGTTTGCTGATCGTGCAATTTTACGCCGATTGCAATCAGGATTGGAACGCCAATAATTAGTCCCAAATCTCTGATTAGCTTTGCCCAACGCTCAATTATTCGAAAATTTGATTTCAAGTAAGAAAGGTTTAATGATTCGTTCGTGATTGTTCAATAACTTTTCATTTCATTTCCCGATGCAAAACTGGCTGAAGATGGAGTCGAGCAGGTCTTCCGTCGTGGTTTTGCCGACAATCTGACAATCACGAATTGAGTGCGATTCGCTCCGGGAGTTTTCCCGGTTGCTGTTCGGGTCATTCACAAGTATAAATCGGGAAATGGCGTCAATCTATGACCTGAAACCACGCTTCCAGGCGTTGCTAAGGCCGCTGATTACGAAACTGGCTGCTTGGGGTTGGACGGCCAATCTCGTCACTTTTCTGGCGCTGTTGTTTTCCCTCATCGTTGGCGGCCTGCTTCTTTTTGCGCAACAGAATCCCGTCGTTTTGCTGGTGCTGCCGGTCTGGCTATTTCTGCGCATGGCGCTCAACGCCATTGACGGCATGATGGCGCGCGAACTGAACATGAAATCAACCCTCGGCGCCGTGCTGAACGAGGTGGGTGACATTATTTCAGATCTGGCGCTGTACTTGCCGCTGGCATTTGTACATCCGCCGTCACTATGGCCGGTCGTTGCCTTTTCGCTGGGTGCGGTACTGACGGAATTCTGCGGTGTGCTCGCCCAGGCACTGGGCACCCGTCGCCACTACGAAGGCCCGATGGGCAAAAGCGACCGCGCCTTTTTTGTCGGCGCGCTGGGGTTGATCACTGCCTTTGCTCCCGGTCTGTTCAAGTTTTGGCCGTGGTTGTTTGCCGTGGCGGCCGCGCTGACCGTTCTTACCTGCTTGAACCGCTTGAAACTTGCCCTGGCCGAACTGCGCAAATGATCAATCAACTCAATCCAGTCTGGCAAATGGGCTTGATCGTCCTGGTCGTGCTGGTGTTCTCCAGTGTGATGGTCGCCTTGATGCGATTTCTCCGTCCGCAGGGGAATTTTTCGGAATTGAGCTCACGCATAAAAGCGTGGTGGATCATGGCGGCGGTGTTCTTTGGGGCTATTGCGGTGAGCAGCCGGATCTCCCTCGTCTTTTTTGGGTTTCTTAGTTTCTGGGCGTTGAAGGAATACATCACCCTGCTGAAAACCCGCGCCGCCGACCATCGCGCGCTGGTGTGGGTGTTTTTATCCGTGCCGATTCAATACTATTGGGTGGGCACCAACTGGTACGGGATGTCCATCATTTTCATCCCGGTTTACATGTTTTTGTTCCTGCCCATCCGTCTGGTACTGGCCCGGGAAACGGCGGGTTTTGTCGCGTCCGCTTCACAACTGCAATGGGGACTGATGGCCTTTGTCTTCGGCTTGAGTCATCTCGCCATGCTTTTGACATTGCCCGCGATTGACAATTCTTCCGCCAACGGACGCACGCTGTTGTTATTCTTGGTGTTTGTTGTTGAAATGAGCGATGTGCTTCAATTTGTCTGGGGCAAGACCCTGGGTCGTCACAAGATCCTGCCCACCGTCAGCCCAAACAAAACTTGGGAAGGCTTTCTGGGCGGTATTATCACGACTTCATTGGCGGCCTTGCTCATTCGTTTTTTGACTCCTTTCACCCCGCTGGAAACGGTGGGAGTAGCACTGTTGCTGACTGTCGCCGGTTTCTTTGGCGGCGCGGTGATGAGCGCCGTCAAGCGAGACTTTGGCGTAAAGGATTTTGGCGGCCTGATTCCCGGCCACGGCGGAATGCTCGACCGGGTGGATTCATTGTGCTACGCCGCGCCGGTTTTTTTCCATTACCTTCGCTATTTCCACTACTAAAATGACTGCGCGCGACCTCGTTCAACTGACATTTTTTGCCCTCGTGCTTCGTCCCTTTCTGACGTTGTTCATCGGCTTGCGGGTCCGGGGCCGTGAGCACCTGCCCCAGTCTGCTCCTTTCATCATGATCGCGAACCATTCCAGCCATCTTGACACCGTGTCATTGCTCGGCCTGTTTCCGCTCCGAAAGCTTTCCCAGCTTCGTCCGGTGGCGGCCGCCGATTACTTTGAACGGAATGCTTTCGTCTCTGCGTTTAGCAAGACGGTGTTCAACATCCTGCCCATCACACGAAAAAAGATCACCACGGACACCAACCCGCTGCCGCGCATGGAAGCGGCACTGCACGCCGGTCAATCTCTGATCCTCTTTCCGGAAGGCACGCGCGGGTCAGGGGAAGACTTGGCACGCTTTCACTCCGGGGCGGCTCATTTGATTGAGAAATGTCCCGAGGTCCCGGTGGTGCCGGTTTATCTCGTGAACATGGGACGCAGTCTGCCGAAGGGGGAATGGATTCCCGTCCCGTTTTTTTGTGAGGTGCGCATTGGGCCGCCCCAAAAATTTCAGGGCAATTGCCGTGAAATAACCGCCGCCCTTGAAACCGCCGTCCGCCAATTGCGTGACTTGTGAATGACGGCCAACATTCCCTTGACCATTTTGTGCACGGTTCCACTGTGCAGTTTGCCGCTTTCGGCTGGGGTTTGGTTGAAGCCACGGTGTTTTTTATCGTGCCGGATGTTTTGCTGACGGCGATCGGCTGTCGCTCAATCCGTGCCAGTCTGAAAGCAACCGGCCTTGCGATCCTGGGGGCGCTTTTGGGCGGACTGATAATGTATTTGTCCGCCGGTGTTTCACCGGAAACTTCACAGACCGTGTTGACTCATGTTCCGCCAATTCATCCCCGGCTCATCGAGGATGTCCGGTCGCAATTATCGGAACGCGGCCTCATGGCGGTGTTGTTTGGACCGACTGAAGGCGTTCCATATAAAATTTACGCCGTCGAATGGGGCGTCCGTCATGGCAACCTGCCGCTATTTCTGCTCATATCCATCCCGGCGCGCGGAATTCGATTTCTATTCAGCATCTTGCTGGCGGGTGGCATATCCCGGATGATCGCGCCATGGACGAAGCGATGTGCGCAAACAGAAATGACTATTCTAGCGCTGTTCTGGGTTGTGTTTTACGCGTTCTATTTCGCGCATTTTGGCTGGTGATTATTTCCCGATGCAAAACTGGCTGAAAATGGAATCGAGCAGGTCTTCCGTCGTGGTTTTGCCAACGATTTCGCCGACGGCGTTGACGGCGATGCGCAAATCCATCGCTACGAGTTCGAGCGTCGCGCCCGCGCGCAGCGCCTCGAGCGTCCGCAACGTGGCCATGCGGGCGCGGTTCAACGCGTCCTGATGCCGCGAGTTGATCATCACCTGCAGCATCCCGGCCGTGATTTCGCCCGACCAGACCAGTTCCTTGATGGCGTCCTTCAACGCCTCAATCCCCTGCCCGCTCAGGCAGCAGACGTCCACGATGGGAACGCCGGCCTCCGGCGCGGCTTGTTGTGATGATTTACTCGTTTCGTGCCGTGCCGGAGGCCGGCGCTCCAATTCTTCAGCGTCCCACTTCCTCGGCAAATCAATTTTGTTCACCACCAAAATCCGTTTCTTGCCGGCGAACTCGGCGAAATACTTTTCATCGGCAGGCGTGAACTGCTCGCTTGCGTCGAGCACGTGAAGAATGAACTCGGCCCGGGCCAGCGACTCGCGGCTGCGGCGGACGCCTTCCTGCTCAATTTCGTCGTGCGCCTCGCGCAAACCCGCCGTGTCAATGAACACCACCGGTAATCCGCGGATGTTCGCCGTCTCTTCAATCGTGTCGCGCGTCGTGCCGGGAATCGGTGAGACGATGGCGCGGTCGTGACCGAGCAATTGGTTGAGCAGGCTGGATTTGCCCGCATTTGGCCGTCCGACAATTGCCGCGCGGATGCCGCGCCGGAGAATTTGCCCTTCATTGGCCGTGCGCAGCAGTTCGTCCATGAACGCGATGCCATGTTCCAGGCGTTTGAGCAGTTGCTCCTTTGTGTCGGGTGAAATGTCTTCGTCAGGAAAATCAATGTGCGCCTCGACGTGCGCGAGCGTTTGCATCATTTCATCGCGCAATGCGTTGATGCGCTGCGAGAGTTTGCCGGCGAGCTGCTCGTTGGCGGCGGCCAGCGCGAGTTCGGTCCGCGAATGTATCAAATCGGCGACGGCCTCGGCCTGCGCGAGGTCAAGGCGTCCGTTGAGAAAGGCGCGACGGGTGAATTCACCGGGTTCGGCCAGGCGCGCGCCATTTTCCAAAAGCGTGTCGAGCACGAGTTTGGCGGGCAAAAGGCCGCCGTGACAGGTGATTTCCACCGTGTCCTCGCGCGTGAATGTGTGCGGCGCGCGCATGACGGCGAGCAAGACCTCGTCAACGATTTGCCCCTCACCCCGCCCCTCTCCCCCTGCGGGGGCGAGGGAGTTTAAATTTTGTTTTGGCCGGACGATTTTGCCGTAATGAATCGTGTGCGTCGTCGCGGCGGACGGCTTCAACGAATTTTTCCCGACCGGCAGAAAACTTTTGTCCGCGACAGCGAGCGTTTGCGGCCCGGAGATGCGGACAACCGCCAGTCCGCCTTCACCGAGCGGAGTGGCAATGGCTGCGATGGTGTCATCAAGGGTCACGCGGGAAAAATTTCACGGAAAGGCGCACCGACGGAAAGAAAATAAACAAAGGTTTCGACATTCTGTCGTTGGTCCGCGCCTTCAAAACGGGAGTTTGGCGGCGATGTCAAAAACCAGGTTTTCGATCGGCACGCCCTGGCCGTTCAAGCATTGGATGAAGACGAGCCGTTCCGCACCCGTCAGCACGACAACGAACAGCGAGCTTATGAAAAACAATCCCAAGGCGTGTGACAGGTGGGATTGCAAAATACGCGGCAGACCGGAATAGAGGATTTTGAGGGAGAAAAAGATGCCGATGCCCCAGGGAATCCAAAGGCTGATCCGCGGGATGGCACCCAGGAGTCGGAGCAGAAACAACGGGCTTAAACTATAAATCACCACTATCAGCGCCGACCGGTAAGAATAATGGCTGTTAAATGTTTCACCCATCAACCTGATCAGGTAGGCGCAAACCGCGATGACCACCAGCATCAACATCAGTTGCATCATTTCCCAGACCATGGCTTCGCCCACAGTGAAATACTTGACTCCATGTATTCCGGAATGCCACTTCCGCCACCCGGCCAGGCCCGCCCCTTCTGCAATTGAAGCCAGCAGCATCATCGGCAACAGATGGATTCCCAGGATAAATCCCAAACCCCGGTTCGCCTGCAACACGGCATCCCACTCCGCCGCCGGCCGAAAAATAAAAAAGAACACCCTGATCATTTGAATGCTGTAATATCGCTTTGGCCGTGCGCTGACAATATAATCCTTCAGGAACGAAGTTCCGGGGGGCCGATTCGGAACGTTTGATTCATCAAAGAATGGCCAGGGACCGCCGCCATGATTTATGGCCTTCGAGCGTTGTCGGTGTAATTCAAGACATATGAACCCGGTGGCTTTCATGGCCATCCACGCCCGGCAGATGGTTTGCGTTCGTGCCGGCGGGTTGCGTCACGCAAAAGATTGACTGGTTGGCCCAGGCACGAAATTAAAACGGCAGATGCGCCGCCAGGTTGGAAACCAGGGTTTCGAGCTGTTTGAAATGTCCGCGCAGATACCATGCGGTGACGAATCGTTCCAGACCGGTTGACGCGGCCAGCAGCAGTGAACTCATGAAATACAGTGCGAAAGCGTTGGGCGGGGCGGGCTGCATGACGTACCAGATGCCCTGGTGAAGAACCGCAATGGAAAGCGCGATGCCAATGGCCCAGGTGGCCCACGGAATAATCGCCGGAACTCCGTCCAACAACCGCAACAGGAACATCGGGCTCAATCCATAAATGACCAGCGTGAACGTCTGCTTGTAAGTGTAGCGTCCGTGAAAAGTCTCCCCCAAATTTTTTATGGAAATGGCGCAAACCACAATGGCCAGCAGCGTCAGCAGCGAATGCGCAGCTTCAAAAATCACCGCCTCGCCGACGGTGGATTTATGGATGCGGTGGAAGATCCCTGACTGTGGTTCGCCCCATTCCACCAAACCAAAAACTTCCACGACCGCCACCAACAACATCATCGGAAACAAGTAAAGCACCAGCAGAGATCCCAAATTCCGCTGGGCTTTCTCCACACGCTCCCACGCCGCGCCGGTTTGAAAAATCAGGAACAGCGCCTTAATCATGCGCGCGAAGTGATAACAGTTAAACCGCGGGCTGACAACCAAATCCGGAAAAAATAGACGGGCGCGCGCCGGTTGCTTTCGAACCGCGCCAGTGTAATTTAACGGCATGAACGCGGCACTTTTTACGGCGCGCGCCGGCGGGGAATGGCTTGCGCTAATACTGGCGGCGCTGGTGTTGGCCGGGTGCGTGACGCAAAAAATTGACTGGTCGGCGCGGGTCGGGAATTACACCTATGACCAGGCTGTCATGGAACTGGGCCCGCCCGACAAATCCGCGAAATTGACCGACGGCACCGTTGTCGCCGACTGGCTTGTGCATCACGCCCAGATCATTGTCGCGCCGGAACCTTACTTTGCGCCGCCCGGCTGTTATTTCGGCCCGCTCACACCCATGCGCACCGAAACTTGCGTGCCGGCCCAATATTTGCGATTGACCTTCGGCGCAGACGGCAAATTGAAAACGTGGAGGGAACACGCCGGATAAAATCCGCTTTCGCCCGCGCGCCCTGCGTGTTTAACTCGCCGTGATGAACGTGGATCTCGGCATCTGGAGCAAACTGACGAAAGTGGTTGTCGGTCTGGTCGTCCTTGCTTTTTTGCTGCTCATCGGAATGTATTATCTGCCGCTCATCCATCAAAACGAACGGATGCGCCGGGAAATTTTGCGGCTGGACGCACAGCTTCAAAAAGAAGAGGAAAAATCCCGGCAGCTCAAAAATGAGATTGAAGCGTTGCGGAATGACCCGAAAACCATCGAACGGTTGACCCGCGAAAAACTCGGCTACGCCCGGCCGGATGAAACGGTGGTGCGCTTTGAACCCGCCACCACGAACGCGCCGGTGCGCTGAAGCGCCGGGCTTTCTTCAATCCGACGCGTAAATCGTAAATCGCCAATCGTAAATGGCGTCAGACCGTCATAATTTCCTTTTCCTTGTGGGCAAGGTGCTGGTCAATCTTGGCGATGTATTCGTCGGTGAGCTTCTGCAAATCCTTTTCCGCCTGCTTTTCCTGGTCCTCGGTGATGCCGCTGTCGTGCGCGTGCTTCTTCAACTGTTCCATCGCGTCGCGGCGCACGTGACGGACGGCCACGCGCCCGTCCTCGGCCATCTTCCTGGTGATCTTCACAAATTCCTGGCGCCGCTCCGTGCTCAACTCGGGAAACGAGATGCGGATGATTTTGCCCTGCACCGCCGGGTTCAGCCCCAAGTTCGCTTTTTGGATCGCCTTCTCAATCGGATGCGTCGAGTTTGCGTCCCACGGCTGGATGACCAGTTGCCGCGGTTCCGGTGTGGTGATGCCGGCCAGTTCGCGGATGCGCATCTGCGAGTCGTAAACCTCCACGATGATGTTCTCAACGAGCGCGGCAGACGCCTTGCCGGTGCGCACGCCGGCAAATTCATTCACGACCACCTGCTCGGTCTTGATCATCCTGTCCTCTGCTTCCAGCAAAATATCGTCGGGTGTCATAGTGTGCGCAGGCTAACAATGAATGCGCGCCGGGTCGAATGAAAATTGACCGTGCTCAAAATGGCCAATACTCTTCGCTCACACCCATTAAAAGCAACCGTCATGCGCAAACAATTCATTTCCCTCGTCGCCGTGTCATTGATAGCAATCACCCACAGCGTCCGCGCCGGCTGGCCGGACAGGGTTTTTGCGCCGTACATGTATGTTGGCGCTGGCGATAATTTCAAACTTACCGATTGCGACGACCAGTTCGGCCTCAAATATTATACGCTCGCCTTCATCATTGCCCGTCAGGATGGCAACGGCAAAAATGCCGTTTACCACAAAGAACCGTCGTGGGACGGCCGCATTCCCATCGAGCAAAACTTTTATCATGACCAGATTGATGCCATCCGCAAACGCGGCGGCGATGTCATCATGTCTTTCGGCGGCGAGGCTGGGAAAGAACTCGCCAACGTCATTGACGACCCGGCCCAGCTTGAAGCCGCCTACCAGAAGGTCGTGGACCAATACAAATTCACCTGGCTGGATTTCGACGTCGAAGGCAACAATCTCGACAAGGGCAAACAGGACAGCGAACGCCGCAACACCGTCCTCGCCAGCCTGCAAAAGAAAAACCCCGGACTCATCATCTCCTACACTCTTCCCGTTAATCCCAACGGCATTTCCGAAGCCTCACAGGCACTCCTCGCCGACGCTAAAGCCAAAGGTGTCAAAGTCCATTCCGCCAATCTCATGGTCATGTATTTCGGCAAGGAATTCATCAACAAGGGAAAATCCGAAGGTCAGCTTGGCGCTGATTCCGCCAATACCGCCTACGCCCAGCTCCGGAAGATTGACCCCGCCATTCAGGTCGGCCTCTGCCCCTGCCTCGGCAGAAACGGCTCCAAGGACGAAGTTTTCACCCTCGACGACGCCAAAATCCTCAAGGCCTTTGCCGACAAAACGCCGTGGGTCTGCTCGCTGCACTACTGGTCCATCAATGGTGACGCTGCCCGACCCCGCAAAAAAAGAACCATCACCAGCACCAACAGCGTCACCATCTCCAATTCGCCCCAACCTTGGGCCTTCGCCAAAATTTTCCAGACCTTCACCGCGCCCTGATTTAGGTTGTAGCGTCGGAGGCTCGACGCTACAATTGTTCATTGCTAAACTGTTGAGCGTGGCGGACATCGTTTTAACCACGCTCAACGCGAAATACATCCACACCGCGTTCGGCCTGCGCTACCTGCTGGCCAATCTCGGCCCGCTGCGGCCGAACGCATGCCTCGCCGAGTTCGACATCAACCAGCGTCCGCTCGACATCGCGGAAGCGCTGCTGGCGCGCAATCC
>DLMG01000206.1:0-2570 GCA_002479245.1 Verrucomicrobia subdivision 3 bacterium UBA7542
TGGTGTCAGTATAGCTGGTGCTGGTGACGCCGCTTATCAGAAGCGTCTCACCTCCGCTGGAAGTGCCGCGGTAGATCTCATAACTGGTGGCACCGGAGCTTGATCCCCAGTTTACAGTCACCGACGTTGCGCTGCCACTCGCAGTTATCCAAGCCGGTGTCGAAGGCGTACCGTTGCAACGCAAAACACACACACCGAAAACAAGCACAATTACTAGTAAATACCGCAGAATTATCATTGTCACAGTCTAACATGCAAAACATTTCCAAGACAAGCAATAGGTAATGGAACATCACCCTTCAGCAATAGAAAGGCAATAGAAAGCTTAATAATTTGTTGAAAAGTCTCACTGCGATTTGGACAGGTTGAGTTAAACGGCGTCAGAAAATATGCGTGGAAAACCGCCGGCCATCCACGGCGGGCACTATTTCGAAAATTCGCGCTTCCGGCCAGACACTAGTTAGTCTTCCTTGTTGTGGCCAGCCGATGGTTGACCTCTATCCGCAGAGAAATGAAGCCATTTTCTCCATCGCGGCCGAAAATGGAATGCCAAGTAGGTTACATGCCCGCAAGCTTCATCACCGTCACGTCCTTCACCAAATAGTTGCCAGCGTTGAAGCTGAAATTGTAACCCCAGTAGCTGTTAAATTCCGCGTCGTCAAGTTTCCACGTGAGCGTCGTCCAACCACCTCCTGCGGTGATTTCCTTCGGCGGCATTTGCTTGAACGGATCGATTCCCACCGGATCCAGCGGATTGTCATATTCGTATCGCAGCGTGACAGACACCGACTTGGCCGGATCTTTGCGACGCACAGTTGTACTGATTTCGATTGGTCCGGTTTTATAGGACAGAAAATTCGGGTCCACGATGAACGCGTCGCCCCCGGGTACAGAGCCCTCGCGGAACCCGCCGCCATAGAGCACCACGGCCCGGCCAATGTCTTCGCCTGAGGTGGGATGCAATCCTTTGGCGATGGCCTTTCCGTCCTCGCTGTAAGAGACGGAGATTGATTTCGCGTTGCTGTAATCTCCGTCCCAAGGAAGGGGCTTGTTCTTGTTCTCTTTCGCTTGTGCGACCAGGTTTTCCGGCACGCCCAGCACGAAAATGGGCGAAACGGTCAGGTCGTAGGTGGGAGCGTTAATGATGTTTCCGGTGAGCGGGTCTAGGATTTTTACCGCCTGGCCGAAATACACGCTGTCGGGGTCCCCCTTGGGCGCCCAGGTCGAGAGCACGATGCTGTTGGCGCCCTCAAACACAAAGCCGTAGTCTCGCCCGTTGAGCAGTACCCAGCCGAGGTATTTGGGATGGTCGCCAAAGTGCTTGATCATGTTCCCGTAGGCCGTATAGGCCGGGCGCGCATTGCTCCTGGCGTCGAGCAGGCCCATCGGTCCGCTGTCGCCGTCACGCCCTTCAAACCACTGTATTTGCGTGACACCTTGCGCAATTCCCAAGGTGTAGGCCTTGATCAGGGCGTGCGCGGCGCCGTCCGGGCCCTTGCCATAGGCCTTCCCCGGCGGGTCGGCATCGCATCCCAGCTCGGTGAAAAGGATCGGCACATTCGCCCTGGCCGGGTCTTGCGCCGCCAGCATTTTCCGTAGAGTCGGCACGATGTGCATGAAAAGGGGTTCTGTACCCTTGTTGTCCGAAACGCCCCCGAGGACTTCATACGGGTGCAGGGAAATCCAATCGAATTTGTCCTTGGCTCCGCGACGGATGACATGCTCGAGATAGTTGATGTCCGCCGACTTTGCGGTGAGGCCGACCTTGAAGCCTGGATCCACCCGGTGCGCCGCGTCGTAGGCGGCGGCAACAATCTTGGCGTAGTCCTCCGCTGTCTGGCCCTTGGCAGTGAAGTTCGGCGGCTCGTTCCAAACCTCTAACCATTGGACCCGCCCTTTTACGTGCTCAGCGAGCTTCTCGACATAGGTTTTCCAATCATTGATCCCTTTGACCGGCAGCCCTCCGGCATCCTTGGAATTGTGGCCCCAAAGAAGCAAGCCATACTTGATGCCCAAGTGGTCCCAATAGGCCATGTGCTTATCCAATTCCTCCCACTGCCATTGGCCATCCGGTTTTTGCAGGTCACCCCAACCAGCATTTCCACCGGTCCGATACCATGTGATCCCGATGTCCCGCATTTGCGGCGCCCAGGTCTGCAGGGTCTCAATTGTGCGACTGGCGGTTGCGCCGGAGCCGATGCCGAACGGGCTCATCGGCTCTTTGGGTGCAGTGTTCGAACGGTCCGTCGCGTGGATCACCGCAATGGAGGCCAGCAATCCGACGAGCATCGTAAATTTTTTCATAGCGAATCAGGATGGTGTGTCCTCAACGTGGGAGCCAATCAAGAGGTTTTGCAAAGTCTGACGGAAATAAATTGTGGGAAAGGAGGAGTCGCTGACTTTTAAAGTTAGTTGACATTATAATATCAATCACGTGTTTTAGTCACATCAATTACTTCACTTCCATCAGCCCATATTAACTTTAATTTAAACGGCACGTTTGAAGAAACAGTTATTTGAGGTTTGTCGGTTATCTTTTCTCTTTTTTTGCAAATGAGATTTACCAATCC
>DLMG01000206.1:2696-27299 GCA_002479245.1 Verrucomicrobia subdivision 3 bacterium UBA7542
TCCTTCCCGGACGTTTGGTCTAATTCCAAATACATACTCGATCATCTCATTAATAGGAATCAGTCCATCCCAATCAACAAAATCTTTCATGCCACTTCCTTGCGTTCCGTCTGGGATGTAATTTTCCCAAAAAGTCCCTGTTTCAGTAAATACTTTCACCACGTTATCCAGATCATTTAAGGCTATGTCATGCGCCAGTGAATCTCTTCCATATTTTGTAAGTCCTCTCAATACCATGTAGGTGGTCGGTGCCCATACCGCCCCACACCAATATCCACCCCCTGGAACATAACCGGGATCATCGGCTGAAAGGGTCGGCACCCGGTGCGCTCTTTTGAATTCGTCGGGGTTATCAAGGTGAGCGATAAATCTATCGACATCTTCAGGAGGAACAACACCTGCCAATAGAGCCCAGTATCCAGCTACACTTTTTAAATGATTCAATGAGCCATCTCTGTACCGGTCATAAAAGAATGCCGATTTTTCGTCCCACATATTTGTTTGAACATATGTGGTTAATTTTTCCACTTCGGTTTCTATGTTCTTTACATCCTCTTTGCGATCCAGCACGTCGGCCATCTGGATTAATATCTTGCCAACAAATATTTGTTGAAGGGTTATATCTATCCAGGACATAAACCCCGTGCTGAAGCGCGGATCGAACCCTTCCCCTTTCGGAAGCCTTGGCTGATTATCCATGCCACATCCCCATCCGCTCGAAAAATAAGAACCATCCGGCCAGGACCTCCACGTCATATACCATTGATAATAGGCAAGCAATGGGGGAAATACTTTTTTTAGCCGATTCGTATCGCTAAAATTTAAAAAATACTCCCATTCGGCCCACGGCATTAAGTTTGGGCCAGTGCTGACCGGATTAAATTTTTCGAAAATATCCTGTCCATTTGACATGCTGATCTGACGACAGATAAAACCATCCTTATGCTGTTTGCAGTAAAAGTCATTCAATGTCCCAATAAAGTTAAACGCATGGTGGCCATAACTGCCAAACATCATATCGAAGCAGTCGTCCCACATAAAGATATCTCCACTAAATGGCGGTTCTAAATAGGGAGATACAAATCCATTTTCGGGAGTGACCTGATGCAAATGGGCAAATTCACGTTCCCAAATTGACCAGTAGCATTTAATGGCATCGGGATTGGCGGGCCAATGTGGCTCTGGCAATAATGGCTTGATCTGGTCGAACGAAGGCGGACGTGTCGTATCTGGCTTCTCTTTCAGGAATATGTTTTCGTCAAGATATTTGTTTGGGATGTCTGTTTTGTAGTAAACCTGACCGAATGACTTTGGCGTTCCCAAACAAAAAAATACGATTGCTAAACCAGCTATTAATTTTCTCATTTTAAGTGATTGTAAAGTTTCGCACACTGTTATTCTGCGGACAACGTTCCTGATCAATATGGATAAATGAGCATGTCAATCGGGCCAAATTCTCCATGCTCAATCTGTTAACCGTTGAAATTTATCAGGATCAAGCGAAATGGCCGACGGCGGAAAAGTGGCGGGGTCCGCGCCCAATTGCTTGTTTGGGAGATTGCCCATTTGCAGCTCCAGCCTGGCTCCGTTGACGATGTCGGCGTGCCGGAACCAAACCTGATGCAGCGGCTTGCCGTTGAGTTGGATGCTTTGGATGTATTTGTTCTCCCGTGAATTGTCCCGGCAAATGATCCGAATGGTCTTGCCATTTTGCAAATGAATGGTGACGCGATCAAAAACCGGACTGCCGAGGACGTAAATCGGCACGCCGGGCGTAACCGGATAAAATCCCATCATGGAAAACACCACCCACGCGCTCATGCCGCCGCCGTCTTCGTCACCAGGCATTCCAAATAGTGAGTCGGTGAAAAAGCCGTTCAGCAACATCCGAACGCGCTTTTGGGTTTTCCAGGGCGCGCCCAGATAGTCGTAGAGATAGGGAATATGCAAGCTGGGTTCGTTGCCCATGGAAAATTGTCCGACGAGGCCGGTGGAATCTGGAAAATGACCCAGGAATTCGTATTGGTCCCGGCTGAGCGGTTGATGAAAGAGTTGATCCAATTTCGCTTCGGCTTGAGCGCGCCCGCCCATCAATTCAAACAGTCCCTGCAAATCGTGTTGAACGCTCCAATCGAAAGTGTAACCGTCATTTTCGGTGGTATAATCACGCCCGCCCAGACCGCCGGACCATCCCGGATCAAACGGTTCAATCCAATTGCCCTCGGCGTCTTTCGGCCATACATGGCCTTTGTCCGCGCGGAAGATATTCCTGTAATCGGCGGCGCGCTTCAGAAAAAGTTGGCAGTCGGCTTCTTTGCCCAAGTCGCGAGCAATCTGGGCAGTGCACCAGTCATCGTAACTTTGCCCTTCCGTGACGGACACGGCCTGACGCCGCTCGAACGAATCAACCCGCTCGACGGTTTCTTTTTCTTCGGGATGAAGCGCGGGCATGTAGCCATGTTGGTCAAGAAAATCATCGAGTGAACATTTGGGTCCCCGGCGCCAGGGCAGCCACGTGCCTTCGAGAGAATTTTTCCTTATGCCCGCGTAGGCGGTTGCAAGGTCGAAGTTGGTAACTCCTTTGGCCCAAACGTCGGCTATCCAGGCGGCGGCGGGGTTTGCCGTCATACATTCGAAATTGCCCCAAAGCACGCCAAATTCCGGCATCCATCCCGATTGTTCATACATGCGGACATACGATTGCACCTTGTCGGCTTCCATTCCCGGGTTAAGGATGGTTTGCAGTGGTTCCAAAGCGCGGTAAGTGTCCCACAGTCCATTGTCCGTGTAAAAGGGGCGGGAATCCCGATGAACTTTGTGGTCAAAGGCGCTGTAATAGCTTCCATCTTCGGTCACGTCAATCATGCGCTCATAACAACGGTACAAAGCGGTGTAGAAAACTCTCCTCTGAGCCGGTGTGCCGCCTTCCACTTGAATCTGGCCGAGAACTTGATTCCAGCGATCACGGGCGGCTCGTTTGACTGGGTCGAAATCCCATGCCGGAATTTCCTCCTGTAAATTTTTCCTGGCTTGTTCGACGCTGATGAAGGAAAGGCCGTAGCGAAATTCCAAAACGTTCTGACCGTTCCCCGCCGTGATGGTCAGGCGTTTCCCACTGGCAGTCGGGTTTGTTTCAATGTTGACCGGTGCGCTGAACTGGCCATAAACATAGGCGCGGACCACGCCGGGTGTTACCTGGCCATGATTCACAATTTCTTCAAAACCGGAAACGGCATTTTGACCGTCGCTGAAAAAATCGCCGCCTCGATGGTTGGCCAGCAACACTACCGGTTTGCCGGACGGGAAGGCGAAACGAAAGAGACCGCAACGCGCGGTTGGAGCAAATTCGGTTTGAATCAACGAATCATCAAACTTAACGGAATAGTAGTATGGTGTCTCAATTTCGTTGTCGTAAGCCTGCGGACGATTCCAAGTATCGTCATTGGGTGTTCCGTCGAATGGCATGAGCCGGAACAGCCCGCCCAGGTAAGTGACCGTCGTCAAAGGAAACGAATGAATCTGATCGTCCAACTGGTTCATGCGCATCGGATACACGCGCACCATGCTGTTGGGCAAAAAGACCGCCGGCGGCGTTGGCTGGAGCAGGAAGGGCACTCCACCAATGCTGGGATCAACTTCATCCACTTGTGCGCAAGCCGCGACAACCCGGAAAGAAACGAGAACCGCCAAAAGTTTAATGAGAAAATGTTTCATGGTCGTCTCGTGGACCAGACACTGCTGTTGTGAAGTTTGTATTCAGGTTAATCTTTGGAGAAATCGGTTCAATGACTCACCACATGTTCGGCACTTGACCTCGCCGTTTCGGCAACAGTTTGAATCGTCGCCGTCTTGGATTGCAAGCCGTCTGCGCTCGCCGTCAACTTGATTTCGCCGGCGTTCGTGCCGGACTGAACGATGACTTCGGCCAAGCCGTTGAACAGGCTGCGCGACCACGCGGGCGCAATGGGATGACCCGCGAGCCGCAGATATACGCCGCAGCCCATCCCGCCGCCAGCGGCGATATTTTGCACGCCCACAGCGATAACATTGTCACCATCCTGCAAAAACTTTTTGATATCAAAGGTCTGCATCGCGGACCAATCGTGTGCTTCGCCCGCCAACTGGCCGTTCACATAAACCCAACCGAGATCATCAATGCGTCCGATCTGGATTAGAATCTTGGGACTGGCCAAATCAGCCGCTGATAATGTGATACGTTGCCGGAAAACGGCTGATTGATTTGGCTCCAATTGCGAATAGTCATTTTCTTCTAACGTGTCCTTGTTCCAAGCTGAATCGTCAAGTGTGGCCGTGTATTCGACGAGGTTGGAGTCTTGGACATCAGTGGTGAGTTTCCAGTGCCAGTCTTTTAGCGGAATCACTGTTTCCGGCGATTCGAGCACGAGCGTGTCGGCTTCGTGACAACTCGGGTCGCCGTTGCCTACACCGAGAATTCTCCCGGCGCCGGTCAGCTCAAAATGAACCAGATTCTGTGCAATCGGCACGAAGCGGCCGTCCGCGTCCACTGCCGAAACCTTGATCACACTCACGTCCTCGCCGTCGGCGTTGATGGCGTAGCGGTCGGGCGTGAGTTGAATTGCCGTCGCGTCACCGGTGGTTTCTTCCTTTGTTTCGGCGATGACCTTGCCGTCGGCGTCAAAACCTTTCGCGCTCAAGGTGCCCGGTTCATATTTGACCCGCCAGGCCAGGTGGCCGTCGTGCGGCATGGTCTGGAGGCCAAGAGACTTGCCGTTGAGGAACAGTTCCACTTCCTTGGAATTGCTGTAGGCCCACACGTCAATGTCCTGGCCTTCCCTGCCCACCCAATCCCAGTGCGGCAGTAGATGCAAAACGACGTTGGTTGTCCACCATGCCTGGTAGTAATAAAAATTGTCCTTGGGGAAACCGCAGGTGTCCAAAATGCCAAAGTGAGAATTGATGCACGGCCAGCCATAAGGCGTCGGCTCGCCGCGATAATCAAATCCCGTCCACACAAATCCGCCCGACAACCACGGACGCGCGTCGAAATAGCTCCACCAGTCTTCGGCCGTCTGCGTGCCTTGAAGATCGTAGGCACTGACATAGCCATGCAGCGGGTCGTCCTTGTAAATGCCGCGGGTGCAAACGGTGCTGGCCTGTTCGGTGCCGACTTCCGGCTGATTGGGATGCTCGGCGTGGTATTTGTCCATGTCCGGCCCGACATTATAGTTCCAGCCCCGCACCTGAATAACGGAATTGATGCCCGCAAATACGTCGCCTTCGTTCGCGGCATCAGTCACCGGGCGCGTTGGATCAAGCCGATGCGCAAAATCCTGCATGGTGCGGGCGACGTTTGCGGCCTGTGGCGTGTCCTGCACGGTAAATTCCTCGTTGGCGATGCTCCAAATGGCGACGCTCGGGTGATTGCGGTCGCGGCGGATTTGGTCGCTCCATTTTTTCAGATTTTCCGAATCGCTGCCGAGCAGTCGATTTTCGTCCATCACCAACATGCCGAGCCGGTCGCAGGCATCAAGCAGTTCCGGCGTGGGCGGATTGTGCGACGTGCGGATGGCATTGCAACCAAACTCCTTCAACTTTTTCACCCGGAAATACTGTAACGCGTCCGGCAATGCCGCGCCGACGCCCGCCATGTCCTGATGATTGCACGTGCCGTAAAGTTCGTAATGCTTGCCGTTCAGCAAAAGTCCTTTGTCCTTGTCGAAGCCGACAGTGCGGATACCGAAGGGCGTTTCAACCTGGTCCACAACCTGTCCGTCCACTTCGACGGTGGTGACAAGTTTGTAAAGTTTTGGATTTTCAGGCGACCAAAGAACGGGCGAGGAAATATTCGATTCCAATATAACCAGGCTGAACGAATCGCGTTTCAATTTTTCCGATTCGGAAAACTTTTTCACCGGCTTTCCGTCCGGGGCGATGATTTCACAGTTCACCGTCACATTTGCCTTGTTTGTCGTCGTATTGAGAAGGCTGACTTCGACGGCAATTTCAGAACGCCCTTGCGGCATGTTCTTTTCAAACCGAGGCGAGACAAAAACCCCGTCCGGCGCGACGGCCACCGGCGCGGTCTTGTCCAGCCAGACGTGGCGGTAAATGCCCGCGCCTTCGTAAAACCAGCCCTCGAACTTGCTCGCGTCCACTTGCACGGCGATGGTGTTTTTGTCGCCGAAACGCACAACGTCCGTGATGTCGTAACGAAACGGATAATAGCCGCTCTCATGATGCCCGACGAGCCAGCCATTGACCCATACCGTCGCGTCGCGGAACACGCCGTCGAACGTCAGCCAGATTCTTTTGCCCGAATCCGACGCGGGCAAATCAAACGTGCGGCCATACCAGCCGATGCTGTTTTGAGGAAACCCCGGCCCGATCGGCTTGAAGCCGTGGCTGGTGTCGGCATTTTTGTCGAACGGCAATTCAATCGCCCAATCGTGCGGCAAGTTGATTGTGCGCCAGGTGCTGTCGTTGAATTCCGCGGCCGCCGGGCCCGTGCTCGCGCCGGCCTTGTCCAAACGCAGCGCGCCCGGCCAGTCGTCACCCAGATGAAATTTCCAGTTGGCATCGAGCGAAAGATGTTCGCGAGGCGCAGTTTCGGCGGCGAACGCAAATGAGGAGCAAAGCGCGGTACAAATGATCGTCAGCAGGAGGGGCGATAGAGAGGAGAATTTCATGGGTCGGAATTATTTCCAGTGGAGATTAGTGTAAATTTATTCCAAGGGCGGACGATCGGATCTCGATTTCCCAAATTCATAATTTGGCGTGGCGGCCATGAATATTTTCAACTGGCCGCCTTCAGCAATGTCTTTGTAGCGGATGTAACTGTACGGCCATGATTTGCCATTGAATTCAACGCGCTCAATATAAATATTGTCTGGTGAATTGTTCATGCTTTCCACAGTGAAGGTTTTGCCATTGGGAAGCATCATGGTGGCTTTTTTTAGTGACGGGCTTCCGAATGCAAAAATCCCCGAGGCGGGATTCACCGGATAAAAACCCAGCACCGAAAATATGTACCAGGCACTCATTTGCCCGCAATCGTCGTTCCCACATATCCCGCCCGGCGTATTATTATAAAGCAGGGAAACAATTTGATGCACCCGCTCCTGGGTTTTCCATGGCATTCCTGCGTAATCATACAAATAGGCGTCATGATGGCAGGGTTCGTTTCCATGCACATACTGGCCAATCAACCCGGTTATATCTACAGTGACGCCACCTTCGACCTTGGAAGGCATGGTGAATATTTTATCGAGCTTCGCAACAAATGCCTGATCCCCTCCCATCAACCTAATCAAGTCATAAGGATCCTGTTGCACATGCCAGGTGTATTGCCACGCATTGGCCTCGGTGTAATCTCCACCCACGTCTCCTGCATGCGAGATGGTTAAAGGGTCGAATGGGCTTACCCAGAAGCCATCGGAATTTCTTCCGCGCATCAAGCCGGTGGTCTTATCGAACAGGTTTCGATAAAATTGAGACCGTCGCGTGAAAAGCGCGTAATCCTCCTTTTTGTCTAGCATCTTCGCCATCTGAGCCACACACCAGTCATCGAAGGCACTTTCAAGTGTCCGTGAAACGGCCTCCTCCTTTATCAGGTCGGAAGGATAGTAGCCGTAACGCATATAAATGTCCCAATCTGATTTAAGATGGTTCACCGTCGAGGATGTTTTCATGGCAGTATAAGCCCGCTCCGCATCATCCTTGCAAATTCCTCTCAAATAGGCGTCGGCGATTATTGGAATGGCATGGTTGGCGATCATGCAATTATTCTCGTGTCCCCATAAAGTCCACACTGGCAAATATCCTTGAACGTCAAAGTGCGCCAAAAACGTCTCTAGCATGTTCCTGTCCACGCCCGGCCAGAGGATGGTATAGAGCGGATTCTTCGCCCGAAACGTGTCCCACAGCGAAAGGGTGGAATAATAGGTTTTGGTCTTCGAAACGCACACCTTGTTGTCCGCTCCGCGATACCGCCCATCCACATCCGCGATATTATTCGGCACCACCAAAGTGTGATATAGCGCGGTGTAGAATATTTCTTTTTGTTCCGGGGTCCCCTCAATTTGGATCGCTGCTAGCCATTTATTCCATTCCTGATAAGCCGCTACCTTGACGCTTTCAAAATTCCAGCCGGGAATCTCCGTGACCAGATTGTTTTTCGCGCCATCCACGTCAACGGTGGAGACGGCGACTTTGGCTTCAAGCATCACGTTGGTCTGGTCCTGGAATGTCAATACCAACCGTTGATTGCGCGTGGCGTTGGTTGGGCTCAACCAAGTGGTGGCGGCAATCGGCTGTCCGAACTGAATCACGAAATAGACGTGCTTTTCTCCGGCCCAGCCCTTGGTGATGGTGTAACCGGAAAGCGCGTTTGATCCTTCAAATTCAATCTCACTCTTAATCACGTGCGTTTCCAAATCCTCCTTCGTTGGCACGATGCCGTATCGCAGATCAATCAACAGCTGCGCGGTGTTGGTGGCAAATGTGTAGCGGTGGTAGGCGCAATGCTCGGTGGCCGTCAGTTCTACCTTGACGTTGTAATCCGGCAACTGCACCGAATAGTAACCGGGATCGGCTTTTTCATCCGCATGCGAAAATCGGCTGCGATAATCCTCCTGCTGTACGTTCCCGGTAAATGGCATGAACCTCAAGTCCCCCAAGTCCATCCATCCGGTTCCGCTCAAATGAGTGTGAGAAAACCCTATAATGCTCGAATCTTCATAACGATAGCCCGAGCAATAGTTCCAACCGATGTTTCCGGTGTCAGGACTTACTTGCACCAGGCCGAAAGGAACAATGGCGCCTGGATAGGTATGCCCAGGCCCACATAGCGCCGGTCCCCCGGCAGATCCGGTGCCAATGAATGGGTTTACAAAACGAGCGTTATCTAATCCCGTCGTTTCGCTCACATTGCCGGCCACTGCATAAAAACAGGCAAGCAGCATCTCTAATACAATGAACTTTTTCATATGATTTCCAGTTTGGCCGGTTTTTCCGGGCAAATCTCGCCTCGCGCGGCAACTCGCCAAGGTAACCATTTCGGTGTGACCCGGAAGTAAAGCGAATCGTGCGCATTTCAGGACTTAAGTCTGCCAACGGCAGACAATTCTCTGAGGCTACATGCATGCAGGAACTACTTCTACCGCTGAATTGCCCAAAACCACCTTTCAATTGACCTTTTCCGATTCCATTCGGGTAAACGGTGTACAAATCGGGAGGCCAATCGTATTTCGGTGTCGGACCTGAAGGAGAGCCGGGTGTTGGACATGGTGGAGCCACTGGTCACGCGGCTGCATTTGAGCAAAGCTCTTGGTAAGCATCTGCCACAAATTCTCCACCCCCGGCAACCGGATGACAGTGGGTGAATCTTAGGCCGTTTCCCCCTTTCCGTTTTTCATTGCAGAAATATGGTGCTCCATTGCCCATTCCTTGACCGGTGCATTTACTTTAAATAAGTCTTAACAACAATTTTAAAAACAAAAACGGATGGAAAACAGCACGTTAAGTCTAAAAATAGAGAAAATTATCGAAACCATTACCAGTTTATTGCCCAAATACATGGAGGGTCCGGTTGACAGCAAAATTACCGATGGCAACGTGGCGCTTTGTATCATCGATGAGCAGGGCAATGTTTATGGCAAATTGTATGGAGACGATAAAGCACGCTCGCGCCGCACCTACCAAATTGCGTGGACCAAAGCCAGCCAAGTCTGGATAACCGGAATGGCCACAGGCGAATACGAAAAAAAAGTTTTCAATGGCGAAATCGATGAGCGCATTTATGGGATAAGCCGTCCCGATTTTATTGGCTGGCAAGGCGGCCAACCGGTTGCTTTAAAAGATGGGTCGAAACTTTCGGTTGGATTTAGCGGGTTCAGGGGAATTAGCGACATTGAGATTGTTAAAAAAGCTCTGGAAATAGCCGGTTAATTATTATGATAAGCCGATTGATTCCCACCATGATGCCGAGCCTGTTTACAGGCGCAACTGTTTTGACCGCAGTATTCGGTGTCGATGTAAGTCAAGCCGCCAATTATACAGCAGGGCCGGTCACCGTCTATGTAACGGCCAAGGATACGGGGCAACGGCTTGCCGACACCGGCGAATTGCGTTTCACCGATATGCCGCAACATACCGAAAAGCAGGAATGCATTTTTGTGGATCCCTCCAAGGAATTTCAAACCATGCTTGGCATTGGTGGCGCTCTGACTGACTCTGCGGCGGAAACGTTTTATAAACTGCCCGCCGATAAACAGCGCGAAATCCTGACGGCGTTTTTTGACCCGCAAAAAGGCATCGGCTATACGTTGGGGCGCACTTCCATCAATAGTTGAGATTTTTCCAGCGAAAGTTACACTTACGTCACGAACGACGACACGACCTTGGCGAGCTTCGATATCAGCCATGATTTGAAATATCGAATTCCGTTCATCAAGGGAGTACTGGCGACAGCAGGTCGAAATAATTTTACACTGTTCGCCAGCCCCTGGAGTCCACCAGCATGGATGAAGGACAATGACGACATGCTGCACGGCGGCAAACTGAAGCCCGAGTTTTACCAAGCTTGGGCCACATATTATGTCAAGTTCATCAAAGCCTATGCCAAGGCAGGCGTTCCAATCTGGGGCGTGACGGTGCAGAATGAACCATTGGCGGTGCAGAAATGGGAATCGTGTGTTTACTCTCCTGAGGAAGAGCGCGATTTTGTGAAAAATTATCTGGGCCCCACCTTCGCGGCGAACGGCCTCAAGGATAAAGAAATTATGATTTGGGATCATAACCGGAACATCATGTACCAACGCGCGGAAGTGGAATTGGAAGATCCGCAAGCGGCTCAATACATCTGGGGCGTGGCTTTTCACTGGTATGTGGGCGATCACTTCGAGAACGTGGAACGTGTCCATGAGGCCTTTCCCAATAAGCATTTGCTGTTCACGGAAGGTTGCAACGAGTCGTTTGACGCAGTCCGTATCCACGATTGGCACTGGGGCGAAAGGTATGGAATTTCCATGATCGACGATTTCAACAACGGCGCCGAAGGTTGGACAGATTGGAATGTTTTGCTGGATCAGGAGGGCGGGCCGAATCATATCCATAATTACTGCTTCGCCCCGATTCACGCCAATACCGAAACTGGGGAGTTGACGTACATGAGTTCGTACTATTACCTCGGCCATTTTTCCAAATTTATCCGTCCGGGCGCCCACCGGATCATCAGTTCTTCGACCGCCGATGACCTGCTGACGACCGCCTTTTTAAACCCGGATGGCCGGGTTGCCGTGATCGTTATGAACACGTCGGTAACCGAACAGCCTTTTTATCTGTGGGTAGAAGACAAGGCGGCCGAAACCAGCAGTCATCCTCATTCCATAATGACCTTGGTGTTTTATACCGCGCTGAAATGACGTATTAAGAGTAACTTTCGCACGTTTTGTGATTTAACTTGAGCAAATCATGGCACATGTGCAAACGAGTTGAAATAACTCATCCATGCCCTGACACCGCTCTCCATCGCGCTTCAAAACTTCGATGCGCTTTTCAAGCCAGCGGACGTCCAATAGTTTTTCAGGCGATATGTATTTGCCAGTGATGATGTTTCCTTTGGTTTGCATGGTATATGCGTTAATTGAGGATGCGGTTCAAAGACCTGTTCCAGTCCGGTAACAATTCGCTCAACTCCTCGTTCCGATACCAGGTCAGCCCATGGTTCTCAAACGTCTGCGTGATTTGCTGGCAGTCAAAAACACAAATACTTTTTGTTAAAATTTGAACATCTCTCGGCAAATGGTTTTTTTAGCTAGGCTCCGCTGTCGAGCGTCTGCTCCTTTTCAATCACAAAATTGACATCCAACGTCAGGTTTTCGAGACGACGAACATGCCCGGCTCATTGTTCCGTTCGCGCTCATTGACCCCCTCGGTCAATTCAGCACGGACTTGCCGGATCAAATCCTTTAGCAGCAATGGCCGCTCCGGTTTGTTTGATGCAGCAAACTCGAACCAAGACGATGGTTGTTTTTCACGGTCGGGATCTGACAAAATTTAGAAGATGACAGGGATCCGTAACCTCATTGACCTCTGGCAGGACGGCTGGTCGGCCGGATAAGCCTGCTCTGGCTCCGCGTTGTGTAAGCTTTACACAATCCGACGCGGACAAATTGCCTGTCAGCGAGTGTTGCCGGAGTTTCAGCGGAGTTTTGGCGAGTCGTTGCCGAGTTTCACCAAGTCCGCCGTCTGCTGGCAGTTTTGCTGGCAGTTGCAACTTGGTTCTTCACAACTCGTTGATGCCCAAGCATCGAAGCTGGAGGCGAGGGTCGGAATCGAACCAGCGACCGAGAATCCTCTGCCGCAAGGGCGCGGCCAGATTGAAGTGGCCATATCTCTGCCTGGAATTGTTCCTTCAATGAATTGCTTGCCACAATTTGGCAAGGACACGAGGTGAATGGCAACTGGACGAAATGCAAGTAGGCAATATTATGCCTGTAAGACCATCATCAACGCAATCAGGCCGCCCAGGAGCAGGCCAACCCACAGAACCGCCAGGAGGGTGCTAATCTTGCGCCTTTGCAAATCGGGCGGCAGGCGTGGAAATAATAATTTCCAAAAAAGTTCGTCCGTCGACACCAGCCTCTCAGGGTTTGCAGCCGGGTTCAAATCGAATAATCGTCGGCGAAAACCTTCACGTTCCGCAATTCCACGAACACCGGTTCGCCCGTTTTCGGCTGCAATTGCTGGAATTGTTCCTTGCTCAACTGCACGGTGAATTGTCCGCCCGTGTCGAGCCGCACCAGTTCAAGATTCGCCAGCGGGCCCGCGGCGTTGCTGCGAATGACGCGCGCCGCCAGCGTCGCCGGGCCGCCCGGTTCGCGGGTGACGCGAATGTCGTGCGGCCGCACGAAGGCGATGGCGTCCGAGTCGGACTCGCCGGCGGTTTCCGGCACCGCGATTTTGGTGTCGCCGATGACGACGGTGCCGTCGCGCACCCGGCCGCTGAACAGGTTCACATTGCCGAGAAAATCATAAACGAACGGCGAGGCCGGGTTGTCGTAAATTTCCTCCGGCGTGCCGATTTGCTCGATGCGACCCACGCGCAAAATGGCCACGCGGTCGGCCACTTCCAGCGCCTCCTCCTGGTCGTGCGTCACGAACAGCGTCGTGATGTGGATTTCGTCATGCAATCGGCGCAACCAGCGGCGCAGTTCCTTCCGCACCTTGGCATCGAGCGCGCCAAACGGCTCGTCGAGCAACAGCACCTTTGGTTCGACCGCGAGTGCGCGGGCCAGCGAAACGCGCTGGCGCTGGCCGCCGGAAAGCTGCGAGGGAAAGCGCCGGGCCTGCGGCTCCATCTGGATCAGCTTCAGCAGTTTTTCCACCCGCGCGTGGATCTCGGCTTCGTTGGGGCGGACCGGACGCGGACGGACGCGCAGGCCGAAAGCGATGTTTTCAAAGACGTTCAGGTGCCGGAACAGTGCATAATGCTGAAAGGCGAAACCGGCCTTGCGCTGGCTGGCAGGAATCGTGGTCACGTCCTCGCCGTAAAACAAAACCTGCGCATTGCCAGGGTCGGGAAATTCCAGCCCGGCGATGATGCGGAGCAGCGTGGTTTTGCCCGAACCGGACGGGCCAAGCAGGGCCACGAGTTCGCCGGATTCGACCTTCAGGCTCACGTTGTCGAGCGCGGTGAACTGGCCGAATTTTTTGGTGACGTTGAGGACTTCAACACTCATGCGTTTAATCAGTTTTCCGTTCCGCGCAGCGCGGTGTTTTTGCGTTCCACCCAGGTTTTCAGCACCAGCGTGACCAGCGCCAGAAACGTCAGCAGCGACGCCACGGCAAAGGCCCCGGCGAAATTGTAATCATAATATAGAGCTTCGACGTGCAGCGGAATGGTATTTGTCCCCCCCGGTCCGCGGATTTTGTCGGTGACCACCGACACTGCGCCAAACTCGCCCATCGCCCGCGCGTTGCAAAGGATGACACCGTAGATCAGACCCCATTTGATGTTGGGCATCGTCACCCGCCAGAACGTCTGCCAGCCGCTCGCGCCGAGCACGTGCGCGGCCTCTTCCTCGGTGCGGCCCTGCGCTTGCATGAGCGGTATCAATTCGCGCGCCACGAACGGGAAGGTCACAAACATCGTCGCCAGCACAATACCCGGCATGGCGAAAATAATTTTGATATCGTGCGCCAACAGCCACGGCCCGAGCAACCCCTGCGCGCCGAACAGCAACACGTAAACCATGCCCGCAACCACGGGTGAAACCGTGAACGGCAGGTCGATCAGTGTAATCAGCACGGTCTTCCCTCGGAAATCGAATTTGGCGATCGCCCAGGCCGCCGCGACGCCAAAGACGCAATTTAGCGGCACGGCGATGCCGGCGACGATGAAAGTCCGTTTGATGGCCGCCACGGTGTCCACATCGTCGAACGTGTGAAGATAGAAACCGATACCTTTGGCAAATGCTTCCGCGAAAACCGCCGCCAAGGGCACGAACAGAAACAAACCGAGAAACAACAACGCGGTACCGATGAGCAGCCAGCGCACGAACGGCGGCTCGGCCGTCACGCGGCGGGGAGCAGCGCGGCGCGGAGCGGTGAGGGTTGAAGCAGGAGTCATAGATCAAACGGGCCGGTGATGGCGATGGCTCCACCATTGGAGAAAATTAATGGTCAGCAACAACACGAAGGATGCGACCAGCATCGTAACCGCAATGGCCGTGGCGCCGGGATAATCAAATTCCTCGAGCTTGGTGATGATGAGCAGCGGCGTGATTTCGGTTTTCATCGGCATGTTGCCGGAAATGAAAACGACCGAGCCGTATTCGCCGAGCGCGCGGGCAAACGCAAGCGTGAAGCCGGTCAACAACGCCGGCCGTAACATGGGCAAAGTGACGCGCCAGAACGTCTGCCAGCGGTTCGCGCCGAGACTGGCGGCGGATTCTTCAATTTCGAGATCGAAATCTTCCAGTACCGGCTGCACGGTGCGAACAATGAACGGCAGCCCGATGAACGTGAGCGCAACGAATACGCCGAGCCGGGTGAAGGCAACCTGGATTCCGAGCGGTGCGAGCCATCGGCCGATCCAGCCGTGCGGCGCATAGACCGCCGTCAACGCGATGCCGGCCACCGCCGTCGGTAGCGCAAACGGCAGGTCCACCAGCGCATCCACGAACCGTTTGCCCCAAAACTGGTAGCGAACCAACACCCACGCGACGAGCAGGCCGAAAAACAGATTCGTCAGCGCCGCCAGAAACGACGCGCCGAAACTCAGGCGATACGATGCCATCACGCGCGGAGCGGTGACGGTATGCCAGAACTGGTCCCACGTCAGCGTGCTGGTTTTCCAAACCGTGCAGGCCAGCGGAATCAGGACGATGAGGCTGAGATAAAGCAGGGTGTAGCCAAGCGTCAGCTTGAAGCCGGGCAGCACGCTGGTTGTTTTCTTTGCCATGCGAATGTCTGTCAGCGGTATAATCGTTGTTAAAACGCAGCGAAAGCAATTCTTCACCCAGTAACGGGCACCAGGCCGGCGGTGGGATCGGGGACCTGGCCGGCATGAAGCGCCAGCGTGTTGGAACCTTTTGTTTGAATGCTCATGATGCGTATGGTTTGTTAGCGATGGTTTATGATATTGCGGAAGTGGCCGAAGGTAATTGGGGATCGCGGGAAACCGCGATGCGAAAATGTGCCGGCACACAGTGTTTGCAGTTCTGGAGAACGGATGGACTGGTGTTCGGTGTATTTGTTTACTCGGACAAACAGGTCAGTTTTCATTTTCTCATTTTACGTAATTGTACAAACCCCCGGTAACCCGGTCAGTTTCGTTCATGCGGGATCCGCTGCTGATCGTGGAGAAATCGTCGGAGTGTATGGCTTTGGTGATCGCATTCACCAGACTCTCGACATCGTTGGACCTGGCAATCACCGCGGGTTCCAAGCCCAGGTTATCCAATGCCCACTTGATGCTGACATTGGCAATTGCCAGTCGTGTGCCCGGGAAGCGCGCCATTAACTTTGGCAGGTCAAACCGGGCATGGAAGTGTTCGATGGCCAGGCCGCTGGCGAAGACAATCCAGTCCGCGCCTTCTTCAACCAGCCTGGCGACATCGCCGGTTGGGTCGCTCATTTCCGGTTTGGCGGCGTAGCACTCCACCGCGTCAACGATGGCCCCTGATTCCGCAAGCGCTTCCGGAACTTTTTCCCACGCCGATTCGCCGCGAAGCACCAGGAATCTTTGCCCGCGCATATCGCCGCACTTCTTGATGGCCTCCATGATCAGCCGCGTCTTGTGATCGGCGGCAACAGCCGCCGGGTGCAAGCGCCACTCGCGCAGTTTCTGCGCCGTCATCGGCCCGTACGTGCATAACCGCACGTTGCCGAGTTCGCGCAGGTCGTCGTAAGTCTGGAAAAAACGCGCGAAGAAAAATTCGATGCAAACAGGGCTGCTGAAGAGGATCCAGTCGTAGGATTTCAATTCAGCCAGCGCCTGATTCAGCCTCACGCCGTCCGCAGGCGGCCTCCAGCGGGTGGCAGGAACTTCCAGCACTTGTGCGCCGCGTTCGTGGAGCAAGGCCACCAAGGAACGCGCTAAATCAGCCCGCTGCGCGACAACCACGCGCCGGCCAAACAGTGGACGTTGTTCAAACCAGTTTAGCTTTTCCCGCAGGTTTACCACATTGCCAATCACCGTCACCGCTGGCGGAGGAAGGTTTGCCTGATCGGCCAGGTCTGCGATGGTGGAGAGCGTGCCAGCAACGGTCCTTTGCCGGCTCGTCGTGCCCCGGCTGACGATGGCGGCGGGCGTTTCCGCCAAACGCCCGTGGGCAATCAGCGTCGCCGCAATCTGGCGGATGTTTCTCAATCCCATCAGCACCACAATCGTGCCGGGAATGTTGGCGAGTTGTGCCCAGTCCACTTTGTTCGCCGGTGACGACGGTCCTTCGTGGCCGGTGACGATGATGACACTGGAGTTGTGATTCCGATGCGTCAGCGGAATGCCAGCGTAGCACGGCACAGATTGGATCGAAGAAACGCCGGGAACCACCTCGAATGAAATGCCCGCCTCGGCGAGCAACTCCGCCTCCTCACCGCCCCGGCCAAACAGGCAAGGATCTCCGCCCTTGAGTCGCACCACGCGTTTGCCTTCACGCGCTTTGGCAAGAAGGAGCGCGTTCAGCTCATCCTGTGACACGCAGCGGGTACGGTCATGTTTGCCGCCGTAAATGATTTCCGCCGAGGCCGGCGCGAGGCGAAGCAGTTCGCGGTTGACCAAGCCGTCGTAAATCACCACTTCGGCGCGGGCGAGCAACTCAACGCCGCGCACGGTGAACAATCCAGTGTCACCAGGACCAGCTCCTACCAGATAGACAATGCCTTGGTTTGCCATAGACGGATCTTTTTCAAATCGCAAAGTCGTTGTACTCGGGTTTCACGATTTCCATGGGCGGGAAAAGCATGCCAGCACCGGCGGTCGCGTTTGCGCCCGGTTCAATCAGAATGAACGAGCCGGTCAGACGGTTCGTCGCGTAACCGTCGAAGATGAGCGGCTTGGAAGTCTTCAGACGGATTTCGCCGATGTCGTTCAACGCGAGTTCCGGAGCATCAGGTTCCGGCTCGAAGGTGGAGACGTTGATGCGATCTTCAATGTCCGTGATGACGGCCTGGACGGTTTGCGTGGTGTGCTTCAGGAAATATTTTTTGCCGCGCTGAAGCGGATGCGTATGCATCCAACAAACTCTGGCGTGCAGGTCGGTGCTCATGCCGGGAAGGTTTTCCCGGCCGATGATCATGTCGCCACGGCTGACGTCAATGTCGTGTTCGAGCACCAAGGTGACAGGTTGCGGGCAGAAGGCTTCCTGGAGTGAACCGTCGTAAATCCAGATGTCCTTCACGGTGCTCCTCAATCCGCCAGGCAGCACCATCACTTTCTGCCCGATCTTCACGATGCCACCGGCGATTTGCCCGCTGAACCCGCGGAAGTCGTGAAGCTTCGGATCGCGCGGGTTGTTGGGACGATTGACCCATTGCACGGGAAAACGGAATGCACTTAAATTCCAATCGCTGGCGATGTGGACGTTCTCCAAATGACCGAGCAGCGTCGGGCCTTCGTACCATGGTGTGTGTTTCGAGAATTCGACGACGTTATCGCCATTGAGCGCGCTGATGGGAATGAACTTCACGTCCCGGAACACATCGAGCCGCGGCAGAAAATCTTCAAATTGATCGCGGATTTCCCGAAAACGCTCCCGGCTCCAATCCACCAAATCCATTTTGTTCACGGCGATCACCAGGTGCGGGATGCCGAGCAGCGCTGAAATGTAGGTGTGTCGCCGGCTCTGCTCGATGACTCCCTGACGCGCGTCCACCAGCACGATGGACAGGTTCGCGGTGGATGCGCCCGTGACCATGTTGCGCGTGTATTGCACGTGGCCCGGCGTGTCGGCGACGATGAACTTGCGGCGCGGCGTGGCAAAATAACGATACGCCACGTCAATCGTTATGCCCTGCTCGCGCTCGGCGCGCAGGCCATCGGTGAGATTCGCAAGATTGATCTGGCCGCCGCCCGTGATGTCGGCGGAGCGTTCGAGCGCCTCAAGCTGGTCCTCCATGAGGTTCTTGGAATCGTAAAGCAGCCGGCCGATGAGCGTGGACTTGCCGTCGTCCACGCTGCCGCAGGTGTTGAACCGGAGGATTTCAATCGGATGCATGGTCAGAGATGGGGAATCGGAACTCAAAAATACCCGGCTTTCTTCCGGTCTTCCATCGCGGCATCGCCGGCCTTGTCATCGGCCCGCGAACCGCGTTCGGTCACACGCGCGGCGGCAATTTCGGCAATGATGTCGTCCACGCTGTCGGCCCGGCTCTCGACCATGCCGGTGCTGATGATGTCGCCGATGGTTCGGACGCGAACGACGAGTTCTTCCACGCGCTCGCCGTTCCGTGGCGGCACGAGGTCATTTACCGGTAACCACTGGCCGTGACGGCGGACACATTTCCGACGATGACTGAAATAAATCATCGGGACTTCCAGATTCTCTTTGCGGATGTATTCCCACACATCCATCTCGGTCCAATTCGAGAGCGGGAACACGCGCATGTTTTCACCCGGATTGACGCGGGCGTTGTAGAGATTCCAGATTTCCGGGCGCTGATTTTTCGGATCCCACTGGCCAAAGCCGTCACGGAAACTGAAGAATCGCTCCTTGGCGCGGGCTTTTTCCTCGTCGCGCCGCGCGCCGCCGATGCAGCAGTCGAAACGGAATTCCTCGATGGCGGCCAGCAGCGTGGGAATCTGCAAACGATTGCGGCTGATTTCACCCGGCGAGGGAATGGCGATGCCTTTACTGATTGCGTCTTCGACTTTGCGCACAATGAGTTTCGCGCCGAGTTGCTGCGCGCGGCGGTCGCGAAACTCGTTCAGCTCCGGAAAGTGATGCCCTGTGTCCACGTTGAGGAACGGCATCGGGATGTCGGACGGGCGGAACGCCTTTTCCGCGAGACGCAGGAGGCAAATGGAATCCTTGCCGCCGGAGAACAGGAGCGCGGGCCGGTCAAATTCCGCTGCGACCTCGCGCATGACGTGAATCGCTTCCGCTTCGAGATATTGAAGATGGTCGAGATGATACGAATTCATTTTCGGTTACGCGGATGATTCCCGATTCAGCCGTCAAATGCCAGCACCGGATGAAACCACGGCGTCCGCGCCCCAACTTGCGTGCAGACCGCATTCACGCTTCTCGTCGGCTTTTGCGGGATCGAAGTAATCCCACTCGCTCGGAAGGTTATACTGCTTCAAATAATTCTCCATGTCCGTGTCGCTCCAGTAAAACACGGGGTTGACCTTGAGCGTATTGTAATTCTTGTCCTCGGAAACGATGTCGAGGCCCGCCCGGCTTGGATTTTGCACTTTACGTAGCGCAGTAATCCAGACGTCCGGCGACAATTCCTTCATGCCGCGTTGAAATGGTTCGAGCTTCATCACGGCGCTGAACGTCTTCAGTCCAGCCTCGTCGTCGGTGGTCGGAATCGGTCCGAAAACCGCATCGCGATGCGCGGCGGAAATTTTCGGCAGGCAAAGCTTGAGATTCAACTTGAGGATTTTTTTTAACTGCTCGGCGTGCGTGTAAGTCGCCGGACGATTGTACCCGTGATCCACCCACAGCACCGGAATGTCCGGCTGCACCTGCACGCAGAGATGCAGAATGACTGCCTCGTAAGGACGAAAATTCGTCGAAATAATCGCACGCCCCCGGGCCTGTACGATGGCCCAGCGGACGATTTCGAGCGGCGATTGGGAACGCAACTCGGCGTTGGCTTTGGCGATTTGGTCGGGAGTCATGAAAAATCAGTTCGCAGCGGCGGGTTGCTCTTTCCACAACACTCGCTCGACCCAGTCGCCAAAACGTTCGCCGTTGTTGCGCTCTTTCGCATAGCGCGCGAGGACGGGGCGCAATTCGTTTTCGATGTCGGCGTCCTTGACCATGTCTTTCCAAACGCGGTTGAGGCGTGTGCCGGACGTGTCGCCGCCAAGCCAGACCTGATAGCGTCCCGGAGCTTTGCCGACGAATGCGATCTCCGCCATGTAAGGCCGCGAACAGCCGTTCGGGCAGCCGGTGGAACGGATGATGATTTCCTGTCCGGCAAGCCCGGCTTCGGCACAAAGCTTTTCAATGCGATCAATCAATCCGGGCAACATGCGCTCGGATTCCGCCAGCGCGAGACCGCAGGTGGGCAGCGCGGGGCAGGCCATCGAAGCCGCGTGCAACACGCTCGCCTGATTTTCGGTCTTCACGCCATGCTGTGCAAGAACCGCATTGATGCCGGTCTTGTCGGCATCGGACACGTTCGCAAGAATCACGTTTTGGTTCGCGGACAAGCGGAACTCGATGCCGGAAAATTTCTCCGCAATCTGGCGCAACGCGGTTTTCTGCGCGTCCTTCACCCGGCCCATCCCGACGAACAGCGTGAGAAACCATTTCTCATCCACGGCCTTGTACCAGCCATAGAGGTCGCTGGTGGTCGTGAATTTGTAAGGCTTCGCCGGCTCAAGCATGATGCCGGCGCGTTTGTTCACTTCGTCGCGCATGAATTCCACGCCGCGCTCGGCCACAACGTATTTGAGGCGCGCGCGCTTGCGGTCGGCGCGGTTGCCGAAATCGCGGTGAATCGTCAGCACGGCCTTTGCAACCTCGATGAGTTTGTCCGGCGTGAAAAAGCCGATGACATCCGCAAGGCGCGGATAAGTTTGCTCATTGCCGTGGCTGCGGCCCATGCCTCCACCGACGGCGAGGTTGTAACCAATACGCTGGTTGTTCTCGACGATGGCGATGAACCCAAGGCAGTTCGTGAAAACATCCAGGTCGTTCACCGGTGGAATTACGAAGGCGATTTTGAGTTTGCGCGGCAGATAAGTTTTGCCGTAGAGCGGGTCCGTGAAATCCTTGTTCGCCGGGTCGTCAAGGTTGAGCTGCACGCCGTCAATCCAGATGGCGTGATATGCCCTGGTCTGCGGACGCAGTGCCCCGGCCACGCGGACGCAATCCTCGAACACCTGCTGGCGTGCGCTGGTGTAGGCGGGCGTGGGCGGCGCGAGCACGTTCCGGTTCACGTCGCCGCACGCGGCGAGCGTGGAGAGCAGTGACTCGTTGATTTTTTTGATGAGTGCCCGCAGCCCGGATTTCACGACGCCGTGAAATTGGATGCTCTGGCGCGTGGTGATGCGGAGCGTGTTGTTGCCGTATTGCGAGGCGAGGTCGTCGAACACGCACCACTGCTTCGGCGTCATCACGCCGCCGGGAATGCGTCCGCGGATCATCATGATGTATTTTTTGCCCTGCTTGCGCAAATCGCGGTCGTCCTGCTGGTAAACGCCGTGAAATTTGAGGAGTTGCACGTCATCCTCCGAAAAATGGTTCGCCTGCGGGTCCGCCAGCGTGGACGCGACGGTCCCGGCGAGGGTAGGCCCGTTTTCCTTGAGCAATTCGTTGGCGGTGACCTTGGTGGCGGGGGTTTCGTTCATACGATCTTTTTGTTCTTCAACATTTAAAATTGAACTTGTCTGCGGGCCTCCCCGGCGGGCGGACGCTGTTCCGATGATGACATTGTCCGGCTCTCGCGGCTGATCACGAAGATGGCCAGATCGGCGTTGAGATTCGGATCATTCGAGACTTCAACCCCGGCCTCCGTATCCAGGGCAATCCGACGGTACACCCGGACGTTCTTGCTGCGGCAGAAGTCGTCGAAGTCGGCAATGGTAAGAAAACGGATGTTGGGCGTATTGTGCCATTCATAATGCAACACGCCGGCGGACTTGGGAGCGCGGCCGTCCTCGGCGAGCATGCGGCGCAGTTTGTGGTAGGCGAAATTCGGGAAACTGACGATGCCGGTGCGCCCGACGCGGAGCATTTCGTTGATGACGGCCTCCACGTCATGCACCGCCTGCAGGGTCTGGGAAAGCACAACGCAGTCAAATTGTTGATCGGCGAAAGAACGCAGGCCCTGGTTCAAATCGGCCTGGACGACGTCGAGGTTGCGGCGGAGGGAAGCGAGAATTTTTTGTTCATCCAGTTCCACCCCGACCAACCGCCGGTGATTTTTCTCCTTGAGGCGCGCCAGCAATCTTCCCGAGCCGCAGCCGAGGTCGAGCACGCTCGCGCCGCCCGGAATCAGTTCAACGATGCGGTCGTAGTCGAGACGGCGTTGATGAAATATGCTGGTCGGGGCGTGCGGCTCGTCTTGTGCGGCGGCGGCCGCGTTGGGGACCGCGGAGAGGTTGTCCAAAAAAGCCCGGATAATTTCGCCATAGGCGGCCAGGTCATCCGGCAGCAGGAAGGCGTCGTGGCCGCAGTTGCTTTGGACGTTGCAGTAGCTGACCTCGGCATTGTTGGCAAGGAGCGCCTGGGCGATGTCGCGGGACTGGTCGGGCGGAAACAGCCAGTCGCCGGAAAAGCTGATCACAAGCCAGCGGCAGCGGGCGCTGCGAAACGCGGCGGCCAGTTGTTCGGGCATGCCGCCCAGGTCAAACAGATCCATGGCCAGCGAAAGCGTCAGGTAGCTGTTGGCGTCGAAACGCTCCACAAATTTCGTGCCTTGATAACCCAGGTACGAGCCGACGGAGAATTTCTTTTCAAACTGGATCGCGACGTCGCGCGGGTGGAGGCGATTGGCGTCGAATTTCTCGGTCATCGCCTCGCGCGAGAGATAGGTGATGTGGCCGATCATCCGCGCGATGGCCAGGCCGACGTCGGGACCGTGCGGTTTGTCGTAGTACTGCCCTCCGTGAAAATGCGGATCATGCAGGATGGCATTGCGGCCCACCACGTCAAACGCGAGCGACTGGCTGGTCAGTCTCGGCGAGGTGGCAATGGGGATGACGCCGCGGACCCAATCGGGATGGCGCGTGGCCCAGGTTAACGCCTGATGTCCGCCAACCGAGCCGCCGACAATGGCCAGCAACCGGCGGATGCCCAGGTGTTCCAGCAGCCGGCGCTGCACTTCGACCATGTCGCCGATGGTGACCGTGGGAAAACTCCGGCCATAGGGTTTTCCCGTTGCGGGATTGATGCTGCCAGGGCCGGTCGTGCCCCGGCAGCCGCCCAGCAGATTCGGGCAGATGACGAAGAAGCGGTTCGTGTCAATCGGCTTGCCGGGACCAACCACAATGTCCCACCAGCCGGGATCGTCTTCATCATTGTGCCGGGCAACGTGCGAATCGCCGCTGATGGCGTGGCAGACAAGCACGGCGTTGTCTTGGGCCGAGTTCAGTTGACCGTAGGTCTCGTACGCCACCGTCACGCCCGACAATTCGCCACCCAGCTCCAGCTTCAACACGCCGTCCAGCACGACTGATTGCACATGCCGCAACGGATTGGCGTGCCGGGCGTTGTCGCTGCTGTCAAAAAGTTTGTCGGACATGATGTTTCAGGCTTAACTTTGAGACGCTTGGAGCGCCTGATCAATGTCCGCCTTGATGTCCTCCACGTCTTCCAAACCAACGGAGAGGCGGACATAATCCGACGTGGCGCCGGTTTCTTCCAATTCGGCCGGCGTCAACTGCGAGTGTGTGGTCGAAGCCGGATGAATCACCAGGCTCTTGGCATCGCCGATGTTGGCCAGGTGCGAGAGCAGCTTCACCGAGTTGATGAATTTCTTACCCGCTTCCAGTCCGCCCTTGACGCCAAAGCCAACCAGACCGCCGAAGCCGTGTTTCAGATACTTCGCGGCAACCTTGTGGCTGGGATCGTCCGGCAGACCGGAATAGGTGACCCATTTGACGAGCGGATGCGTCTTGAGCCATTTGGCGATTTCGAGCGCGTTGGCGGAATGTTGTTTCTGGCGGAGCGGCAGCGTTTCCAGTCCCTGCAAAAAAAGAAACGAGTTAAACGGACTGAGCGCCGCGCCGATGTCGCGCAACAGGGTGACGCGCACCTTGAGGATGAAGGCCACGTTGCCCATACCGGGCACGTTGCTCAATGCATCCCAATAAACCAGGCCGTGATAGCTCGGATCGGGTTCCGTGAATTCGGGGAACTTACCGTTGTTCCACTTGAACTTGCCGGAATCCACGATGACGCCGCCAATGGACGTACCGTGACCGCCGACGTATTTCGT
>DLMG01000363.1 GCA_002479245.1 Verrucomicrobia subdivision 3 bacterium UBA7542
CGGTTGAGAAAGTCGGGCTAATTGCCGCCAATTCAATCACCGCATCCCCCGCTACACCGAAGGCTTCCAACTTCGCCAGGGCTACGATGAACCGGCCGGTGGACAGGAAGAACGCCCGGCCCTGGATCACGCCACGGTGACTTCCTTGCTGAGATAGACATCCTGGATGGCGTTGAGCAACCCAATGCCTTCCTTCATCGGGCGTTGAAACGCCTTGCGGCCGGAAATCAAGCCCATGCCGCCGGCGCGTTTGTTGATGACGGCGGTGGCGACGGCCTGTTCCAGGTCGCCCTTGCCCTTGGATGCGCCGCCGCTGTTGATGAGGCCGGCGCGGCCCATGTAACAGTTGGCCACCTGATAGCGGCAGAGGTCAATCGGATGGTCGCTGGTCAGTTCGACGTAAATCCGCTCGTCGAACTTGCCGTAACTGGAACTGCCCGTGTTGAGCGCCTTGAAACCGCCGTTGTTCTCGGGCAGCTTCTGTTTGATGATGTCCGCCTGGATCGTCACGCCCAGGTGATTGGCCTGGCCGGTGAGATCGGCCGAGACGTGATAATCGGTCACCTTGCCGTCCGCGCCCTTGATCTTGAACGCATTGTTGCGGAGATAGCACCACAGCACTGTGGCCATCCCCAGCTCATGCGCCTGCGCGAACGCCTGCGCGACTTCCACAATCTGCCGGCCGCTCTGTTCGGATCCGAAATAAATTGTCGCCCCCACCGCCGCCGCGCCCATGTCCGCGGCCTGTTTCACGGTGCCGAACAGGATTTGGTCGGCCTTGTTAGGATACGTGAGCAGTTCGTTGTGGTTGATCTTCACCAGAAACGGAATTTTGTGCGCGTATTGGCGGGCGACCGCGCCCAGCACGCCAAACGTGGAAGCCACCGCATTGCAGCCGCCCTCCACGGCCAGCTTCACGATGTTCTCCGGGTCGAAATAATCCGGGTTCTTCGCAAAGCTCGCGCCGCCGGAATGCTCGATGCCCTGGTCCACCGGCAGGATGGAAACGTATCCGGTGCCGGCGAGGCGGCCATGACCGAACAACCGGTGCAGATTGCCGAGCACGCGGTTGTTGCGGTCGGACACGGAAAAAATCCGGTCAACGAAGTCCGGCCCGGGAACGTGCAGCCGGTCCTTGGAAATTTTCGGGCTTTTGAAATTGAGGAAATAATCGGCCTTGTCGCCGAGCAGTTGTGCAATTTGTATCATAATCCAATTTCCTTTCAGTTGCTGTGGTCGGGAAAATCGGCCTCCTGGAATTCACGTTCACCGACCAGCGTTGAAACCATAGCAACATCCGGTCCGACGCGCCACACTCGATTTTTGTAGTGGTACAGTTTGCCATTTCGGTGGGGGGAGAGCGCGACCGGCAAACCTTTCACCACGTCCCACGCGGTTCAAGTGCGTCAAAACCGTTTCGGGCCTTACGTTCTTTCAAAGTCGATGAAGCCTTTGGCCACGTAGTCGGCAACTGGGAGGGTGAAGAACTGTGTCAAGTCGGGCAGTTCCTCGCCGATATTGCGCTCGGCGAGTGTCCGTTCTGCTTGGAGATCGTTGGCTGGCCGCGTGAACCGTCGCTCGGGAGAATTTGCCTTCGCTCGAATGAGCGCCTCGCGGATGTAGGCCAGATCCTTGGTGGCGCCGGGCGCGGCAGATTGAAAGCCATTTTGGGTCGCTGTAAGATTGCTACCATTGCGGAATTTTACAACGAGGACACCACTATACTGATTCGATGAAGGGAGCAGGTATAGCGACTGGTCGTGGTCAAAACTGCGGTAGATCCGTGCGCGGGCGGCAAAGGCGCTGCAAATGACAACCACCACGGTCGCGGCCGCCCAGGCCAAGCGGTTTCTCAGGCAACGGAACCTCGACCGCGAGAGAACGATTCCTGCGTGCACGCAGCAATCGTACGCCGCCAGCATGTTACGTCCAGCAGAAACCAAAACGCAGCCAGAACACGGCGACAGCCGCATACGTTGATGTCTGACGTTTTCACCAATCGGACACTGCGCCCCACCGGCTGGCGGATGGTCCGGATTTGGGAGCACGAGTTGAGATTTCCAGAATCCAGTATCCGAAGAATTCTGGAAAAGTTGAGGGTTTAGGGTTGAGCCGCCTTCGCTCCGCTTCGCCGCGCCAAGGGGAACGGCTCGCAGGTACGCTCGCCCCACCTTTTGTGCTCTTTGTGGCAAATTCCGTGTTTAAAAGCTTGGTGGTTTTGGTTGGCAGAATTGGGGAATTCACGGATATTGATCCGACCCTCATCAGCGCCTATGTCACTGTTTGTGGATCAACCTATGAAAATGCAGACCGGAAAATCGTCAGGTTTCACTCTCGTCGAAATTCTCACCGTCATCACCATCATCGGAATTCTGGCAGCCATGCTGCTGGCGGTTGTGAACCAAGCCAAGAACAGGGCTTTGAAGGTCAGGGCGAAGAAAGACATAACCGACATCGTCACCGCAATTCAGGCCTATGATTCGGTTTATGGCCAGTTTCCCGTTTCCGCCAGTGTCCAGAGCACAGCTGGCACCCAGGATTTCACCTATGGCGACGCGCTCCTGACGGCGGCCCTGGGTCCCGGCAGTTACGGGGCGAACAATTCCGAAGTGATGGCGATCCTGATGGACATTACCAACTATCCGGCCGGCGGCCCGACGGCCAATATGAATCATTCCAAGAACACGCAGCAGCGGGTATTCCTCACCGCCAACATGGTCAGTGACGCGACTTTGCCGGGAGTTGGGCCGGATTTGGTCTATCGCGACCCTTGGGGCACGCCGTACATCATTACTGTGGATTTAAGTTATGACGAGCGGTGCCGGGACGAATTTTACCGTCGAGCCGCCGTGTCCGGTCTTGGGGGAACGAACGCGAATCCGGGTTTCAACGGTCTGGTCAATCCGGACGGCACTCCCGACAATTTCCTGTATCACGGCAAGGTGATGGTCTGGTCCGCCGGTCCGGACAAAGCCATCGCCCCCGGCCTCCCGGCCAATCAAGGGGCCAACAAGGACAATATCCTGAGCTGGGTGGAATAAAGCATTCCTTTCGATGAGTTGGTTCAAGTCATTCTGGAAAAAGTTGACCGGGCCGACTGCACCGGGAGCAGCGACTTTTTTGGATGAAACCATCGTCAATTTCACGCCTCGGGCGCAACAGGCAATGGTTCTGGCACGGAAGGAAGCCGATCGGCTTCATCACCATTTCGTCGGCACTGAACACGTTTTGCTCGGCCTGATCAAGTTGCAACGGGACGTAGCCATCAATGTGCTCGAGAAAATGGGCCTGGACCTTGAAATCGTCTGCCGGGAAATCGAGAAACAGGCCGGACCGGTTTCTCAATCGGCAGCCACCGCCAATCTTCCTTACACACCACGAGTGAAAAAAGTCCTCGCATTGGCGGTCAAGGAGGCTCGGGCACTCAATCACACCTACGTCGGCACTGAACATATCCTGCTGGGACTGCTGCGTGAAGGCGACGGCATGGCCGCCCGCGTGTTGAAACAGCTCCACGTGGATCTCAAACAGACGCGCCAGGACATCCTGAAGGAGCTTGACCCGAAATTTATTCCGGGTGGTAGTGAGCAAGAAATAAAGCCATCCGAACTGTTGCAGGCGGAAGTACTGCTGTCGGCTCACGGAAATTTCACGCCCCGGGCGAGACAAGTGCTTGGATTGGCGCAGGCGGAGGCAGACCGGTTTCATCACAGTTGCGTCAGCACCGGCCATTTATTGCTTGGCCTGATTAAATTGGGACGGGGAGTTGCAGCCAATGTGCTCAAGCATAAGGGACTGAATCTTGAAACTACCCGCGCAGAAGTCGAGAAGCTGACCGGGACAGATTCCGAACCGGAAGCGAAAGGGACAAAATCCCACACGCCACGAGCAAAAAACGTTCTCTCGCTGGCATCGCAGGAAGCCAAGGTGCTTAATCACACCTACGTTGGCACCGAACACATCCTGCTAGGATTGCTACGCGAAGGTGACGGCGTGGCCGCCCGGGTGTTGAAACAGTTCAAGGTGGACCTCAAACAAACACGCAAGGAAATCCTGAAGGAACTTGATCCGAATTTTATGCCGGGTGACAGCCAGCCGGAAGCATGAACCGCCAACCACTGCTGGTGAGAAGCTTGGTGCGGACTGATTTGGATGGGAGAAGGAAAACGACAAATTATCCGTGTCCATCCGTAATACAATCCTGTAAC
>DLMG01000240.1:0-2290 GCA_002479245.1 Verrucomicrobia subdivision 3 bacterium UBA7542
ATTTCGAGCGCCTCCTGCAATTCGCGCCGCGGCAGGCTCGGTGAATCGGCAATCACCGCCAGCGCGCGGTGGCCCAGGACTTCATGCGCCACGCGCGCGAGGAAAACCGAGTCCACGCCGCCGGAATATGCCACGAGGCACGAGCCATGGGCACGCAACGCGGCGCGAAGTTGTTCCAGCTTGTTGGTTGACACGTTCCCAAACTCGCATTTTTTGACGCGCTTGTCGAGCCGCACAAAAGATTGCAATCGTGCTTGACGCGGTCGGCTTTTTCGATTGGATTGTAATCAATATGAAGACGAAAATTTTTGCGGTGCTGGTCGGAATTGCCATTGTCACCGCCGGTTGTGTCAAAACGGTGAGCGACACGCACACGGCGACGGTCTCGTTTGGCAAGGACAGTGTCGAGGGGCGTTATCCGCGCTCCCTGGATCAGGTCTATCAGGCGGCGGTTACGGTGGTGAATAATAATGGCGCGGTCGTCACGGAATTTATTCCCCACGACACCACCAACAGCGTGCGCTCGTTGCAGGGCAAGGTGGATCAGTGTAATGTCTGGATGCGCGTCGAAGCGGTGGAGCCCAGAATCACGTCGGTTATCGTGGAAACCCGCACGAAATGGGGCAACAAGGACATTGACCTCGCGCACGAGTTGGAAAAGGAAATCGCGTTACAACTGGCGCGGTGAGCCGTATTTCAACCCGATATTTTGTTCATAAACGCCGGGCTTCATGCCCGGTGTTTTTGCTTGAGCCGGGGTTTTAAACGTTCCGGGACTTTTCCCGGATGATGTGGTCAGGGTGGTGAGCCCGGCTGACAGCGGTGTCGTAGGTAATGGCACACTTGCAGTACAAGTCGTACAGGCAATTGTCCATGAGCACCATTCCGTCCTTGCGTCCGGTTTGGATCATGTTTTCCAATTGGTGAAGCTGGTTTTCACGGATCAAATTCCGCACGGCCCCATTCGCAACGACCAATTCATACGCCAGAACGCGGCGGGTGCGGTCCGCCGCCGGCAGCAAGTCCTGGGAAATGATTCCCTGCAGCGCGTTGGACAACTGCATGATGACCTGCCGCTGGGCGCTTCCCTCGAAAACTCCGACGATGCGCTCGATCGCGTGCGAAACGCTCGGCGAATGCATCGTGGCCAGCACCAGGTGTCCCGTTTCAGCCGCGGTCAGGGCCGTGGCAATGGCCTCGGGATCGCGCATCTCGCCCACGACAATCACGTCCGGGTCCTGGCGCAACACGTGGATGAGCGCCCGATTGAACGAGTGCACGTCGGTCAGCACCTCCTGTTGCACCACAATGGCGCGTTTGTTTTCATGAACGAATTCGATCGGGTCTTCAATGGTGACGATCTTGCAACGCCGCTCGTTGTTGATCAGGTTGACCATATAATTGAGCGTCGTCGTTTTGCCCGCCCCCGTCGGGCCGGTGATCAGGACCAATCCGTTCGGTTTGCGCGACAGATCATCAATTTTCTCCGGCAGGCCGAGTTCCTCGCGCGCGGCCACCTTGTCGCCGCAAAAGCGGAAGCTCATTTCCGGATGTCCGTTGCGCCGGTAAAACGTGGCGCGTACGCGCCCCGCCACGCTGTGCAGCAGGGAAATGCAAAGCTCCCATTCCTCCCCGAATTTTTTCCGCTGCTGTTCATTCAGCAGGCTGTTCGACATGGCGGTGATTTCGTCCTCGGTCAGCGCGTCCTCATCGGCAATGATGATTTCGCCGTTCACGCGAAAAGCGGGCGGCACCCCGGCCACCAGATGCAGGTCGGAAGCATCAAATTCATTGGCGGCGGACAAAAGCTGATTCAGGTTTTTTAAGCTCATCGGTTGAAAAGTTGCCGCCACCAGCCGCGCACGCGCGCCCAAAGCCCTTTCTGGGAAAGCTGGATCAGCGCCAGATCGGCTTCGTGAGAATGCGGGTTCAATTGTTGCGCCTGCAAGAACGAATTTTTGGCCGGACCAATCAAACCGAGCGCCTGCTGGCACTGGCCCTGTTCGAGCCATAAAAGAAAATTGCCGGTGTTCCATTCGACGGCTTGTTGCAGCAATTTCAGCGCGAGCACGAATTGTTCATAATAAAACCGGATCCGGGACGCCAGCCAGGCGGTGAACCAGTCCCTGGGTGCGAGCAACAATGCTTTTTCAAAGCAATAATCCGCCCGCGGCTCGTCGCGCGCCAGCATCACGTCGCCGCGCGCGAGCCAGACGTAAGGCGTGTCGCCGCGCTCCTCGATGGAGGCGTCCGAGAACGCCAGCGCCCCCTGCAAATCGCCGCTGCGGCC
>DLMG01000240.1:2417-10573 GCA_002479245.1 Verrucomicrobia subdivision 3 bacterium UBA7542
AGCTTCGCCTCGCGAAATTCACCCAGTTCGATCAGCATCCGCACCTGCCCGGTCCAGGCGGCGGCGTTTTGCGGGTTGAATTCCAGGACCTTCGAATAAAACCGCAGCGCCTGCTCAAAGTTTCCGGTCTCAAACGCCGTCCGCGCCTCGCTGAAATAATACGCCTCATCCTTGACCAGCGCCTTTTCCGTCTGCTGCGACTGGTCCGCGGACTCGTCACCGAACTCAAGATTGACAAACCGGCTCATGGGGTTGCTTTCATTTGCTGCCGCCAAAACCAGCGTTGGAACGGCTTCCCGGTCCCGACGACCTGTTTTTCGGAAACGGTCGCCAATTGCACCATTGCGGACGAGATGGCCCCCTCGCCGACGTAGCCATGCCCGCTTATATCAAGGTTCGGCCAGATGAACCAATGCTTTTCGGGCACGACCACCTCGCCGCTTCCCGGCATGTGCGGCAAAAGCGGCTGCGCTTCGCCGTTGACCTTGAAGGAGTCCGCGGAAAAAACCACCCGGTCTCCCGCCCCGGCCAGCACCAGCCCCCAGCAGTAACCGTCCTGAACCTGGACCATGCCGCCGGCGTATTCTTCCATCCCGGCATCTTTCAGCGAATACCTGACCCAATCCCCGCGTTTGATGCCATGCGCCCCGGCCAGCCGTTGCACGATTAACACGTTACCCCGCACGTGCAGCGGCGTCAGCCAATGTCGTTGGATGTAGCTCCGCGCCGGCATATAAAACAGCAGGCCGGCGATCAAAACCAGCAGCGTAAACACCAGGCGGGACTGGAGCGGTTCGTTCCCCAGCAACGGTTGGCAGTAATAAACAAATCCGGTGACGTGGATTGAAAGCAGCAAACCGAAAGCCATATTGCCCGCCCGATAACCGAATCCCGCGAAGAAGGCAAGCAGCAGCAGCCCGTACCCGGCAAAGCCCGCCCATCTCCAAAGTCGCGGCCCGCGAAGATAAACCCCCATCCCGGGCACCAGAAAGCTGGCCACCAGCCCGATCACGGTCATCCTTTGCGGCAGATGGATGCGATCCAGCGCCAGCCGCCGCCGGACGCTGGCGCCGAAGGCAAACAACGGACTGTACCAACCCGCCCGCGGCGGATAGTAGGCCGAAGTCTCTTCCGTTATGTTCGTTCTGGCCATGAAGGCAATGGAGTGATGGAGTTTTGGAGTAATGGAATATCGCACACCCCAATATTCCATCACTCCATCACTCCAATCCCCGTCAATGTCGCTGCTCGATGTTGAACTGCACCTGCTCCTCCGGCTCGTAAAATTCGCTGGTCTCCCGTTGCGACTTCATTTCGCCGACGATTTGCTCGAACATCTTCACCGCTTCATGGCAGGCGCGGCCCTTGTAACCCTTGATGTGCAACTCGACCTCGCCGGTCTTGCCGATGGTAATGTCAAATTCGCGCTGGGGCATAAGGTTTTTCAAAAACATCCAACGCTCAACATCCAAAAATGCCCTAATCGCAACCATTGGATGTTCGACGTTGAATGTTGGATGTTGGATGTTCCCTTCATAAATTCACCCATCCCAACGCCGGACCTTCAGGCGGATGGACCGGTCCTCGTTCTGTTCCTCTTCCACGACGTTGAAGCCCCGCTTCCGCATTTCGTCCATCAATTTCTGATAGACGTATTGCTGGACGACACGCTGGCTCAATTCCTCGCCTAGGGCGCGCAATTCCTCCTGGCCCTGGCCGGTGCCGGTCACCAGTAACAACGCCTTGCCGCGCGCGTCGCGGGAGAACGTCACGGTGACGCCGCTGCGGGTGACGGTCATGTGCTGGTCACGGCCCAGTTGATCCGTGACGACCTCGCTGCGCTCAATTTCCAGCCGGACCGGTTTGGCCTGCTTTTGTGCAGCAGCGGCGGCGGCCTGGTTTTTGGCTTCGGATGCGACCTGGTATCCGAGCGACGCCGCGGCCGCCACGACCGCCGCGCTGAAAGCCGGCCATGCCGCGATGACCACCGGAGCCAAAATGCTGACTGCGCCCATAAGCTTTAAAAATTTTAATTTCCTACCAGCTTTGACCGGGCTTTGTGCAATTCGTCACGCGACAAGGGGGAATACCGCAATTTGTTCCGCCGGTTGGCCCGGGCCAGGCAAAAGGCCGACCAACCCCGCGCCAAAACATACAGTCCCATCACCGGCAACAAAATCGGCAACAACGCGAGGGCGCCGAGGGCGATCAAGAAAAGAGCCGCGTAACGGCGGTCTTTGAAAGTATCATACCGGTTGCCCCAAAAAGAATTCATCTGGCTCGTTGTTTTATGTGTTCGAATTTCGCGTTTCCATAAACGTTACAATTCCATCCGCCGGGTGGTGCTGGCCTTTTGCGTGTCACGCGGCACGCTGGCGTTGCGCGCGCGGCCTTCCGCCCAACTGCGCAGGCGGTTGATCTGTTCATCCATCGTTTTGGCCAGCGGCACGGTTTGAGACAGGGTCGCCAGGACGGATTCGGTCGTGATGTCCTGTTTGGCGTAAAACGCATCGTAAAGGGCGCTGTTGATGGCCTCCTCGATTTCCGCGCCGCTGGAGTCCTTGCTTGCCCCGGCCAGCGCCTCCAAATCGAACTTGTCCGCCGCCCGTCCGCGCCGGTTCAGGTGAATGCGGAAAATGTCCTTGCGTTCTTCCTGGCTGGGCAGGTCCACAAAAAAGATTTCATCCAGCCGCCCTTTGCGCAGCAGCTCGGGCGGCAGTTGCGAAATGTCGTTGGCCGTTGCCACCACAAACACCGGCGCGGTCTTTTCCGAAAGCCAGGTCAGGAAGGTCCCGAAAACGCGCGCGGTGGTGCCGCCGTCGGTGGCGCCGGAACCCTGTGAACCCGCAAACGCCTTGTCAATTTCGTCCACCCAGAGAATCGCCGGCGCGACCGACTCGGCGACGGCGATGGCCCGGCGCACATTTTCTTCCGATGACCCCACCAGGCTGCCGAACATCCGCCCCATGTCAAATCGCAGCAGCGGCAGTTGCCATCGGGTTGAAACCGCCTTGGCGCAAAGGCTCTTGCCGCAACCCTGGACGCCGAGCATCAAAATGCCCTTGGGCGCGGGCAGGCCGAAAGCGCGGGCCTCTTTGGTAAACGCCGCCGCGCGCTTGTCCATCCAATCCTTCAAAACCGCCAGGCCGCCGATGTTCGCGAAATTTTCTTCCGTCGTGTAATACTCCAGCAGGCCGCTCTTGCGGATGATTTGCTGCTTCTCGGCAAAGACCTCGATCACGTCATCGCCGCACAAGCGCTCGTCCTTGACAATGATTTTGGCGAAAACATTTTCCGCCTCGCCGAGTGTCAGGCCCAGCGCCGCCTGCAGCAGGCGTTCCCGGCCGGCGTCGTCCAGATCAATCTTTACCTGCGCGAACTGCTTCACGTCCGCGATGATCTTGTCGAGCAGCGCGTTCAAGTCCTCGCGCGCCGGCAGCGGGTAGTTCAGCACGGTGACCTCTTTTTCGAGTTCGGTGGGGATTTCCAGCACCGGCGAAACCAGAATGATGGTTTTGAAGCTGTTTTTCAGATGCAGCGCGATTTCCTTGAGTTTGCGGACGATGGCAAAGTTGTTTTTGGTCAGGAACGGATGGAAATCCTTGAAGATGAAAATGGCCGGCTCCACCTGCTCGATGACCTGGTCCAGCGCCGCGAGCGGGTCCTTGGTGGTGACGTTGCGATTTTTGTGCGACTGGATGGAAGTGCCGGCGGGCACGATGCCGGTGTTGTAACTCCACTCGAAGACTTTTTTCTGCCGCTTGGCGGCAATTTCGACCACCACGTTTTGCACGCGCATTTCCTCGCTCGAAATGATGTAAAGGATCGGATAACGCGCCCGGATGAGGGTTTCAAGTTCAGTTTGGAAGTTCATGTTTCAAAGTGTTTTTTTGCATCGCCCGCTGGTTCATGGCCTCGTCTGCCGGGTTCAATTCCGCCAGCACCTGCGCCATTACCGGCGTGATATTATGCGCCAGAATCCTGCCGTCGGCCAGAATCATTACTTCAGACATGTTTGATTCAGCCTTGCGAGGTTTGCTTCTCATATTCTATTCCTCGGCTTTTTAATTTGGCTTCAATTTCCTCTTCGGTATCCCAACTGGATGAACTGCCATAGTGAAGAAGGCATCCAGAACAGTTGCCAAGGCGATATCGCGTATCGGTAATCCCTGTCTTTCTCATAAGTTCTGGCAAACAAGAAAAATTTTGCACAGGATGAACGGTCTGAACCCTCGCATCAATGGTATAGGCTACCACGCACTGGGCTTCTCCCTCTTCCGGCCAATTGGGCGCAAACACTCTTAATACGAAACCTCTTGGCATAAGTATTTCGGAAAAACTGGTCCAATCTGTGGTTTTAAAACTGGCATGAAGAAAACCAACATCAAATGGCGGCGGATATTTTTCAAACCGACTGGCGCCGTCTTCCTCATGAAGATATGTGCCTTCGGAATACCAAGTGATTTCGCTGATGAAATTTGAGTCATTAAGTTTCCATTTGGCGGGCAAGGGCATTGTTGGTGGAACGGCTTGACTTAGAAAATCGCCAACAAGAAACAAAGGAGTCACAATTCGATCATCCTTCCGGGACAAAAAATAGTCGGACGAACAGTAGGCAAGCCAAAGGGGAAAGATGAGATTCGAGTCAAAACCGACCGGAAAATTACCATTCAATACCCGCCCCGAAGCAGTGATGAAATTTTTGTCATCGGTATTTTCAGGGAATTTATTTGCATTACATTGCCGCAATTGGAAAATTTTCGTACCGTCGCAACCCATTTCCTCATATTGAATAGCATCCTCATTCAGGTTCGTCGTTCGGATTTTCCACTGTCGTCCCTTTCTGGTGACAATGAACTGTTTTGACCATTGAATTTTTTCCGGCTCGGGAGAATGTCGGCGGCGAGATTCAGTCAAATAGAAAATGTTTCCTTCCACTTGAAACTCCGGTCCCTGGCCGTTGATTCGGTTTGAGGATGGCGACGATTTTGATAGTTCAATTCCGGATTGCATGTTTTAAAAATTGTTATGGCAAAATTAATTTTTTCATTCCACCAAATTCAGCCTGTAGTCCCTGGCCATCTCGTTGGCACGCTCGGCTTCGGCTCTGGAAATCGGGCTTAATAGTTCTTCGTGTTGCCGCGTGTGCCACGCCGGCCAGAAACCGGAGCGCAAATTCACTTTGACGCCGGGCAGATTTTCAGCCAGCCATGCCGCCACCGGCTGCCAGCAACATTCCACATGCCCCGGCATGAGCAGATGGCGCACCATCAATTCGCTGTGTTCATCGGCCCACAACAGATTCTCCTGAACGATGCGGACATAGCTGGAAACTTTCGCCAGCCGTTGGGCGCAAGCGTCGTTGCCAAATTTAAAGTCTGCGAGCCACACGTCAAACATGCCGTCGAGCAATTCGCGCGCCCGGGCTGACCCGTGCGCGTTGGTCTTCCAAACCAGCCGGGCCGTTTCCGGCAGCCACGACACAAATTCCAGCGCGGCCGGCAAATGAACCGTCGGTTCGCCGCCCAGCAATTGGATCGTCCGCGCGCCACCTTCCAGCGCCGCCTTGGCCTGCTTCGCCATGGCGCGCGCATCAAAGCCCGCGCCCGCCCGCGGATTCCAGCTCGACGCTCCCGTGATGCAAAAGTCGCAGCGCAAATCGCATCCGCTTAACGCCACGTTAAAAGCGGGGGTCAATTCCAATTCATCCGAAACCTCGGTTTGCGCGGAGAAAAAGCGCACCTCCGACCCGGCATGGCACAGGCCATTTTCACCCGCCAGCCGGTTGACCCGGCAGTCGTGCGCGCAGAAGCGGCAATCCGCCAGCATCGCGCGCGCGATCCGCGCCCGTTCGCGCGCCAGAACGGAACGTAATTTTGGACTGCGGTGGCAGAGCGCAGCGGCGACACCGCTTTTGGAGACCTCGTCAACACCCGCCAAAGCGGCCTGGCGCTTCGCTTCCCGCCGCAGTCCAAAGCCGGTCGCGGTTCTTTTGAAAGCATTGACGCCCGGCAATCCTGAAATCGTTGATCGGATCATAGTTCCAACCGGTTTATGCGTTCCGAATGGACGACGCGGCTTTCACGCGTCATGAGTATTTTCGAGCGCAGCCACAGATAAAGCAATCCCGTCAACCCGCCGGCCAGCATGATGAGCGCGTTGACCAGCCCGGCGGAAAACAACGTCGTGACAAAACTGATCGCTGCGGCCAGTAAAGCCAGTTGCCACACGGTCATTTCACCGAAAAACACCAACGGAACTTTTTCGTGTCCAAAAAGATTTCCCCAGGCTGCGAGCAATCCGAAAACAACCGGGGCCATGCCGGTCATCGGGAAAGGGTTGGAAAATTGCAAAACAACCTTGGCCAAACCGGCTCCGATTGCGGCCACGGTACAATACGTCCAAAATTCGGCGCGCGACCAGATTCGTTCGAGCAACCCACCCAGCAGGACGATCATCAGGCTGTTGAACACAAAATCAAAGACCGCCATCGGCAACAACGGATAAGTGATCAACTCCCAGACCTGGCCGTGCCAGAAATTCGGGCCGCTCACTGCCAGCCAGCGGTTCAAGTCATACGCATGGGAAAATTTACCAATCACCGCTGCCAGATAAACCACCGACAAAAGGCACAGCAAAACCCGCACGCCGGGCGTGAGCGATGCCAGAAAACGATGCCAGAGGTGTTTCATGGAATTATCTGCCGAGCAGATTTCTCCACCATGAACGTGGCGGCGGCGCGCCGGGTTGCCCGGTGGATTTTTGGAGTCGTTGGGCAATGCCCGGCGGCACGGTGGTGTGTGCCGCGTCGTAGCGCAGCATCTCTTCGGCGTTCGCAAATTCGCGCGCGGATTGCTGCTGCGTCTGCTGCTCAATCCCGACCTGTCGGGACGGTTGCTGTTGTTCCTCGGAAAGTTTGGTTTGGTGTTTCATAATTCAGCTTCAGGCGGTTTTCTCAAAAAGAGCGGCAAAAGTTTTGCGGGCGCGATGCAATTTCCCGCGCACCGCGTCGGGGGATTGCCCGACCAGCGTGCCAACCTGCTCGTAACTCAATTCCTCGTCGGCCACGAGCAGCAACAGGAGCCGGTATTCATCCGGCAGACCAGCGAGCGTTTTCTGGATTCGCTGGCCCAGTTCCTTGATTTCCAGGACACGCAAGGGCGAATCGGTTTTGGCCGCGGCGTTTTCCCACACGGCGTCGTCCGCATTGGAGAACATGTGGCGGTCATGCCAGGCTTGGCGGAGGTTCTGGCAATGATTGATGGCGATGCGGTAAAGCCACGTGCGCAGGGACGCCTCGCCGCGGAATTGATCCAGTTTGCGGAAAGCCTTCAGGAAAACGTCATGCGTGGCGTCCTCGGCCTTTTGCGGGTCGCCGAGAAAACGCAAGGCAAGATAATAAATCGCGCGGCTGTTTTCAGCATAGAGACTGGAAAACTCCGAAGACGCCAGGTCGGCTGGCGACTCTTCCACAAACTCACATCCTGCGGCCGGCTCGTTCATGAGTGTCTTCACTGCCAATTAGACAACGCTCGCGCGCCAATGTCACGCCGGCAAGACACCGTTGTTGGAAAAGGGGTGCACCTCGACACCGCCACCGGAACGCCGGATTTATCCGGCAGCAACACGCGCCGGTTGCACATCTGCCGGATGAATCCGGCGTTCCGCGCGGACGCGGCATCGTGCATGGGTGGCGGTGTCCGGTTACGCACTTGGAAAAGGGAATCGCGCTACAACCGGCGTGGTGAGCCGTATTTCAATCCGAGATTTTGTTCATAAACGCCGAGCTTCACATCCGGCGTTGCTTGATGTCCTTTAAGCTCGGTTTTCAAACGCGCCAGCCGTGTTCGCGCCATTTCCGCGACGGCCAAATCAGAAAACCGTTCCACAATTTTCTCCAAAGTTCCGCGCACGGTGTCGTAATCTGCGCCATGCCGGATCTGCAAATCCGCCAATAAATTCAGCCAGTGCGCGACGCGCTTGGTCGGCTGGTTCGGCTCTTCAATCATTTGTTCCAATTCGCCCGTTGCCAAATCCAACCGCTGGTAGTGGTCGGCGTAAACGATCGCCAGCTTTTCGCGAACCTCCGTGTCGAGCGGATGCTGCGCCAGATGTTTCACATAATCGGCGGCGAGTTTCGCCGGGTCAATTTCGGC
>DLMG01000054.1:0-201 GCA_002479245.1 Verrucomicrobia subdivision 3 bacterium UBA7542
CGTGGGAATCCAAAACCACGGGCCTCCGCCGCGCCGAAGTGTATCGCGAAGCTGTTTCATCCGATCAATTTTTTGCATTCATCGTCATTTCGGCCCACGCTACGGCCACGCAGGCGGGTGCGGGAACTGATTTTAGCGTCGGCCATTCCTGTTTGAGTAACAGGTTAAGGTCGTCCGGGCAAAAATTTTCCGGCTTGCACT
>DLMG01000054.1:286-1323 GCA_002479245.1 Verrucomicrobia subdivision 3 bacterium UBA7542
GCCCGCACCCTGCGTTGAGTCAGGACATGACCGGCGCATTTCTCAACGCAATGGGCATTTTGATCGGGGGGCTGTTGGGGCTGGCGATGCCCAAATCGCTGTCCGTCCGAACGCAGGTTTTCTTTCGTTCGGCCCTCGGCGCCTTCACCATTTTCTTCGGCCTGCAACTCGTCTGGTTGAGTGTCAATGGAACGTTCCGGCCGGTGTTGAAGCAACTGTTCATCGCTGCGCTCGCCATAATTCTGGGTTTTTGGATTGGCAAATTGCTGCGCCTGCAAAAATTGTCGAATCGTCTTGGCCGTTACGCGGGCCATTTGATCTCATCCGCGCAGGCAAACGCACCGCGCAAAACCGGCGCCGGCTTCATCGCCTGCACAATTTTATTTTGCGCCGCTCCGCTGGGTCTGCTCGGCGCGGTGACGGATGGCTTGCCACCCCAGGACGGCCAGTTCGGTTACTTTTGGCTGCTGGCGGTCAAAGCCGTGATGGATGGTCTGGCCATGACCGGTTTTGTGAAAATATTCGGCTGGCCGTCCGCCCTGTCGGCGTTTCCGGCCTTCATTTTTCTCAGCGCCATCACGTTCGCCTGCCAGTTTTACGCTAAACCGTTTCTCGCCGCGCACGGTCTGGTGGATCCGGTCAATGCCGTCGGCGGCCTGATTGCGTGCGCCATTGCGTTGATGATTTTTGAGGTCCGCCGGGTGGAACTGGCGAATTTTCTGCCGGGACTCGCCGTCGCGCCGCTGCTCGCGTGGTGGCTGAAATAAATTGTCCGAATCCGCATTGGGCGGCCATGAATAGATGATGAGCGATGACATGACATTGGTGCGGGAGTTTGCCACCAATCAATCCGAACCGGCGTTTGCCGCGTTGGTAGAACGACACATTGCCCTCATTCACTCGGCGGCGCTGCGACAGGTGGGCGACGCGCATCTGGCGGAGGAAATCACCCAGGCCGTGTTCATCATTCTTGCGCGCAAAGCCGCGTCGCTCGGGGCGAAGACCGTTCTCTCCGCGTGGCTGTATCGCACCACGCG
>DLMG01000054.1:1456-6422 GCA_002479245.1 Verrucomicrobia subdivision 3 bacterium UBA7542
CAGGAGGCGCACATGCAATCCATTTTGAACGAACCGCAGGAGGACGCCTGGGCGCAACTTGCGCCGCTGCTGGATGACGCCCTGGCCGAACTGGGCGAAACCGACCGCACCGCGTTGGTGCTGCGGTTCTTTGAAGACAAAACCGCCCGCGAAATTGCCGGGGCTTTGCGGATGGAAGAGGCCTCAGCGCAGAAACGCGTGGCGCGGGCGCTGGAAAAACTGCGCGCCATTTTCATGAAACGCGGCGTGACGCTGACAGCCACGGTCATTGCCGGAGCGGTGGCGGCGAACTCGGTGCAAGCCGCGCCGGTGGGACTGGCGGTGACGGTCACGGCGGCAGCGGTGAAAGGCGCGGTGGTCGGCGGTTCAACATTGGCACTGGTCAAGGGTGCTTTGAATCTTATGACGTGGGGAAAAGTAAAAATGGCAGCAATTATAGCAACAGCCGTGATGCTCACTGCCAGCACAACAATTGTCATTTTAGATAAATCCAAAACGTCTCAAATCGATGCTTACCTTTCCAAACCGGACATGACTGATTACCTAAAAGCACCCCCACTTGTAGTCGTTCAACCAACCCATATCAAAGAATGGCATGGGAAATCCTTCATTGGCGGCGGCTTTGCGAATGGAAAGATGGTCGGACGACTGGTCGATCTGAGGATGATGATGTCAACGGCGTATGACATTAAATGGCCGTATATCCTTTTTACGACAGATCCTCCAACGAACTGTTACGACTATCTGGTTACCGTGACCAATCAAGCGCATGAGAAATTCCAGGCCGAAATTCAAAAAGTAACCGGCTATGTGGGACGAAGAGAAGTTCGCACGGCAGACGTTTTTTTGCTGAAGGCGAATCCTGAAGCGCTGACCAAATTGAAGGCAAGCAACGAGCGCTATAACCAGGCGGACCGGATTAGACATGTGAAAAAATCCAATATATATAAGGATAATTACGTTGGTTTCCCGACGCTTTCGGCACTGAAATCGCAACTGGAATATATTTTTCGAAGACCGGTCATCGACCGAACGGGCATAACCAATAATTTAGGTATGGTTGTGGATTGGCAGATGAAGCGCATTCATGTGCCCAAGGGGTATTCTTTTCTCGAAGCTGAACGCGAACATAACGAAACTCTCAAAAAGGCCATGCTTGACCAGCTCGGCCTTGAACTTGTGCCGAGCCACGAGCCAGTCGAAATGCTCGTCGTCGAAAAAGTGCAATAGTTTCGCGCAGCGTAGCGGCTTTCGGGAGAAAGCCGCCATCCGGAATGCTCCCGTTCGGTTTGCAGCACTCTGCCGAGCCGCCGCTACGCCTAGCTCAATCTCAACGTGATTCTTCTGCCGTAGGAGACGAGGTGACGAGTCTCTAACTGTATTCCCGAAAATTTGAGACTCCTCACGTCGTCTCCTACGGGATCAATGGGCGCGATTCTCGCTTCCATTCTCCATCTTCCATCCACTATCCTCGCCGCATGAACTGCATCGTCACTGCTGGGCCAACTTACGAGCCGCTGGACGACGTGCGGCGGCTCACGAATTTCTCGACCGGCCGCCTCGGCACGGAGCTGGCCAATTTTCTCGCGGCGCGCGGTCACAAGGTGATTCTGCTCATCGGCACCATGGCCACGCATCGCGGTGAAAGGCGCGCGCAGCGAGTGGAGACGTTCACCACGGCGGCCGATCTGCGCGAAAAGCTGAAAGCGGTGTCATCCAAAAAAGTGGACGCGATTTTTCACGCGGCGGCGGTCGGCGATTTTGCGTTTGGAAGAATTTTCACGCCCAACGAATCCGGCAAACTCGCCGAAATCAAGGCGGTCAATAAAATTCCCACCCGGCAAAGCAAGTTGCTCGTCGAGCTGGTGGCGACGCCCAAAATCATTGCCGGGCTGCGCGGCTGGTTTCCGCAAACGCGAATCGTGGGATGGAAATTCGAGGCGGACGGCGCGCGCGCCGATGCCATCAGCGCCGCCCAACGGCAAATTGCCGAATGTTCAACCGATTTGTGCATTACGAACGGTCCGGCTTACGGTGAGGGCTTTGGTTGGGTGGCGCGGGATGGCATCGTGGTGCATCTGTCGAGTGCCCCGTTGTTGTTTGAAGCGCTGGACAAATTTTTGCATTCCTCGTAGCACTCAATCAACCGAAATACTGCTTGTTTGCGGACCATGGAACGCCGCCTTCCAGCACGGCGCGATGGTGAAACAAACCTCAACACGCCGTGCCGGAGGCCGGCGCTCCAATGATTACGCCTCGAAATTTTTCAATTGTTGCAACCCAAATCTCAGGGGCAGCCAGCCGATGCAAACGGACAGCAGCACAAAGCCGGTGATGCCTTCCGCCGCCCAGCTTTCGTGCGCGTGCAGGCCGGCCGCGCCAAAAAACAGCAACAGCACGGAGGCCAGGATGTAAAACGAACTCAGCACAAAACAGAGCGTGCCCCCAAAGCCACTGACGATTTTGTTCGGGTTGACCTCCTTCAAGTTCGGATAAAGGACGCCCAGTCCGATGGCGAGGCCATTGAGCGCGAATGTCATCACGGTAATCACCGCGGCAAAAAACAGCACGCGGTCCCAACTCATCTTGAGCAGATAACAGGACAGCGTGATGAGGCCGGACGTGACAAACAGCGACGAGATGCTGGCCAGCCAGAACTTGGTTTTGACCACGCGCGCCATGCCCATCGGCGCCATGCCGATGATCCACAGCCGCCGGCCTTCGAGCGAAAATTGCGGGAACACAAACCGCGTTGTCACCGAGGCAAGATTCAGCGAGCAGATGCCGAGATTCAGAAATGCGACCAGGTTGACCCAAAACGGGCTGGTCAACTGGTGCGTGAAATTGCGCAGGTTGATGATATAGACGCCCAGCAGGCCGAACAGCATCACCGACTGGCCCCATTGCGTGGTGTCGCGCCAAAACATCCGCAGGTCTTTGACCGCCAGCGCGCGCGTATCGCGGTTGAGCCAGACTAATTTCGCGGCGATTTTTTCGAGCCGGCCGGTGGAATGCCGGCGGTTCTGACGGGCGTGAAACCAATTCCATCCGCTGCCCGCGCGGCTTTGGACCGCCGATGCCGTGCGGTAAAACACGTTGCCAAACCGTGTGAACGCAATTCCGCCGAAAAACAGCGTGTAGCTCAACAGCACCAGCGTGAAAAATGCCGCGCCGCGCAGGATGCCTTCGGCCCATTGCAACACGGACGACGACAGCCAGTAACTCGGCAGAAACGGGAACATGGTGAATCGCGTCTTGGTGAGCAGCAGATCGAGCGCTTCGAGGGTGCGCTTGTCGAGCAACTCGTCGTCAACCGGCTGGGCTTTCCACCAGAACGCCGCCAATGCCAGCAAAATGATGGCCGTCCCGATCATGGCGATTTGAAAACTGCGCCGGTCCAAAAATCTCCCCACCCAAATTGCCAGAACCGCGCCCAGCACGCCCGGCAGCACGATAAACAATGCGATGAGCGCCAGCGTCACCGGATAGAAATGCCATGGCACTCCGCGCAACAAACCAAACGCCGCGAGCAACGGCGCAATCAAAAAAACAAACGCCCACGACGCCAGCACCGTGGATTCGATGAATTTCCAGCGGAAAATGGTCTGGGTCGGAACCGGCAGCGTCAGCAGAAACGCCGTCTCCCGATTGCGGAACAAATTTGTGTAGCCGATGATGAGATTGCTCAACAGCAGCAGCGCGAACAAAAATGCGAACAACACATACATCAGCCGTTCCGTAAGCACCGCACCCAGGCCCGGAAATTTCGCTATGAATCTCAGCCCGTGATAGAACAGCCCGAACGATGCGACAAGATAACCGGCCAGGAACAACGCAATGATGCCGGTAAGCAACCGCGATTGATCGCGCACGGACAAAAGCCGCCGCCAGCTTTGCAGCGCGTTGACGCGCACGAGCAACCACAGCGGCGAGGGTTTTGATTGAACGGATTTTGCGGGCACGGCATCAAACTAGCGCTGAAGGATGCCGGACGCAATTCTTGCAGTATGCTGGACTTCGGTTTTAGGGTAGTTTTGGAGTTGCCAATGAAATTCAACAAAGTCAGCCGCCGCCAGTTTATTCTGGCCACATTGCTTTTGACTCCGTGCGTGGTGGTGGCTGATGCCGGGTGGATCGAGCCGCAGTGGATCAAAATTCGCCGGCTGCGCCTGACGGACGACCAGCCGACTCATCGCTTCGTTCATTTCAGTGATTTGCATCACAAAGGCGACCGCGCACATACACAATCCGTCGTGGACATGATCAATTCGTTGTCACCGGATTTTGTGTGTTTCACCGGCGACATCATGGAAGAGGGAAAGTTCCTGCCGGAAGCCCTCGAAATTTTATCCGGCGTCAAATCACCCATGTATGGCGTTCCGGGAAACCACGATTATTGGAGCCGCGTGCCATTCAACGACATCATTAAATGTTTTGCCGCGACCGGTGGAGCCTGGTTGGTTGACAAACAGCAGGTGATTGCGGGCGGAAAAATCAATCTCGTGGGCATGGCCCGTCTTGGTCCCGGACATCCGTTGCCTTCCGCCGATCCCGGAAGGAAAAACATTCTGCTCATGCACTACCCCGCGTGGGTCAAGCAATTGGCGGGTCAAAAATTTGATTTGATACTGGCGGGACATTCGCACGGCGGACAGGTGCGCATCCCTTTTTACGGTCCGATTATTGTTCCCTATGGCGTGGACGAATACGACCTCGGATTATTCCAAACGAAATCAGGCCCATTGTATGTGACCTCCGGCATCGGTTGGTATCCCGTGCCCATTCGTTTTAATTGCCGGCCGGAAATCACAGTCATAGAAATTTGATCTGGTGCGAACGGAGCGTGGACAGCCGGTCCGCGTGGATCTACCCCGAACTGACGGACAAGCTGTCCGCGCTCCTTTCCCGTTGAAGCGGCGGTGAACGGTTTGTATCGTGCGGGTGATGTCGCCGCCGGAAACCAAAT
>DLMG01000037.1 GCA_002479245.1 Verrucomicrobia subdivision 3 bacterium UBA7542
CCTCTCCCCAACCCTCTCCTCCAAAGGAGGAGAGGGAGATTGAGGCGGGGGCTGGTGGCAGTGTCAAGATGCGCCCTTTCATGTTACCAGAAAATGAGGTTGAGGATCACACAGGCGGCGAGCAGGACAACGCCCAGCACCGCCGGGCGCAAATACCAGGCCTGCTCGTCGTCCTTGAGCTTTGGCGTCAGCGAATAGACCAGGCCCTTGAGTTCCTCGTCGGTCTTGGTCCGGCGGGTGGCCAGCGAGATGACCAGCGTCAGGACGAAGCAGACGGTGAAGGCGAAGCTGGCCAGCCAGAAGTTTTGGGCCATGTCACTGGGGAACTGGAGGCATTGGGGAATATCGGCGAGCGACTTATGCATCCAGAGCCAGAGGTAGCCGCCCTTGATGCCCAGGGCGTTGCCGGAGGCGTTGGACAGCGCCTGGAAAAGAGCGGAGGTGGCGGTGCCCCCCAGCAAACCCAGGAAGGCGCCGGTGCCGGTGGTGCGCTTCCAGAACATGCCGAGGAGGAAGGTGGCGAACAGGGGCGCATTGACGAAGCCGAACACGAGCTGGATGATGTCCATGCAATTGTTGTATTGCCGGGCGAAATAGGCGCAGGCGATGCTCAAGCCAATGCCGACGACGGTGATGAACTTGCCCATCCAGAAATAGTGGTCGTCACTTTTGTTGGGGACGAGGAAGGCCTGGTAGAGGTTGTAAGTCCAGACAGTGTTGAAGGCGGTGACATTGCCCGCCATGCCGGACATGAACGAGGCGAGCAAGGCGGTGAGCGCAAGCCCGAGCAGGCCGGGCGGACAGTATTTCTTCACGAGTGAAAGGATGACTCCGTCGTAATCGTTCTCGGCAATGCTGTTGTAAATGCCCTTTTCGATTTGCTCGTCCGACAATTTGTTCGCGGCGTTGGCGGCAATCAGCGAAGCTATCTTTTCCGCGCTCACCGGCTTGCCGAGCGCATCCCCAACCGCTTTGACGCCGGCGGCGGAATCGGCCGGGCTGGCACTTTTCACCGCATCAATGGCCTTGGCATAGACTTCCTGGGAAAGGATCGGCGGGGGGATGCGGTAATTTTTATCCGGGAGTGATGTCAAGGCGACGGCGATCATGCCGGGCACGATGACGAGGAATGGAAACAACATCTTGGGTACGGCGGCAACGAGCGGGGTGTTGCGGGCGGCGGCCATGTTCTTCGCCGCCATGGCGCGCTGGACGACAAGGAAGTTGGTGCACCAATAACCGAACGAAAGGACGAAACCGAGGCCGAAGATAATCGCGAACCAGTCCACGCCCATGGGATTATTGGCTGGACCGGCGAGAACCGGCTTCCACGCGCTGGTCCACGCATCGGCGGCGTAAGTTATGCCCGCGCCCTTGAGGTAGAGGGCGGAGGGATCGGTGGCGACGCTCTGCAACGAGTGGTTCATCGCGTGCCAGCCGCCCACGTCTTTCAAGCCGAGATAAACGACCGGAGCGAAACCGAGGACAATCATGAAGAATTGCAGCACCTCGGTGTAGATGGCCGAGGTCAATCCGCCTTTCAAAACGTAAACCAGCACAACGCCGGAGCAGACGAACAGGGCAACGTGATAATTCCAACCCAAAAGCTGGTTGAGCAGCTTGGCTAACGCGTTCATGGAAATGCCGGAGGCAAACACGGTCATGACGGCGAAAGCAATGGCGTTCAATCCCATCACCGGTTTATTAAACCGCATTTGCAGATATTCCGGCACGGACCGCGCCTTGGAGCCGTAGTAAAACGGCATCATGAACACGGCGAGGAAGATCATCGCCGGAATCGCGCCCACCCAGTAAAAGTGGGCGGTGGCGATGCCGTATTTGGCGCCGCTGGCGGCCATGCCGACCAGTTCCAGCGCGCCGAGATTGGCGGAGATGAACGCGAGGCCGGTGACCCACGTCGGAATCGAACGCGCGGACGTGAGGAAGTCCGAGGAGCTTTTCATGTAGCGGGCGAGCGCCCAGCCAATGCCCAGAACAAACGCGACGTAAGCGATTAAAATCGCGTAATCAACCCACGCAAGATTAATTATTTGCATAATGTGTGGCGCGGTTTTTACCGATTCTTGCCGTCGGTGTCAAACCAATTGCTTTCCGCCGGAACTTGTGATTTATTGTGCCGCGAATTGAATTTTATGCCCACAAAAATTGAAGCCAAGACCAGGGAACTGTGCCAAACCATCATTGACCAGCCGGAAATGATTTCCATCCGCAAGCGCATTGACACCTTTTTGTCCGACCCCGGCGCGCGCGGCCAATATGAAGCGGTGATGAGCAAAGGGCAGGCGCTTCAGGAAAAACAGGCGCGGTCGCATCCGCTCGCAAGCGCTGAAATCGCCGACTTCGAAAAACATCGCGACGCCCTGATGCAGAATTCCATTGCGCGTGGATTTCTCGATGCGCAGGAGGAGTTGCACGAGATGCAGCATTCGATTCAGAAGCACATTTCCAAAACTCTCGAACTGGGCCGGGTCCCTGGCGAGATGGATTTGGAGGAAGGTTCGTGCGGCCACGGCTGCGGCTGCCAT
>DLMG01000105.1:0-1317 GCA_002479245.1 Verrucomicrobia subdivision 3 bacterium UBA7542
TTCTGGATTTGATGCTGCCCGGACTGACCGGCACGGAGATTCTCGAAAAAGTCCGGCGCAAAAATTCGCTGGTGCCGGTTCTGATTCTCACCGCGCGCGACGGCATGGGCGACAAAATTAAAAATTTTGAAACGGGCGCGGACGACTATCTTACCAAGCCGTTTGCATTTGCCGAACTACAGGTGCGCATCAAGGCATTGTTGCGGCGCGGGCCGGTCAATCGTTCCAGCGTGCTGCGGGTGGGCGATTTGGAAATTGACCGCCTTTCGCAAAATGTGAAACGCGCCGGCAAAAAAATTGAACTCACCGCCAAGGAATACTCGCTGCTCGAATATCTGGCGACGCATCCGGGCCGCGTTTTTTCGCGCACCATGATCATTGAACATGTCTGGGATCAAAGTTTCGAGGGGTTGACCAACATCGTGGACGTTTATGTGCGGCATTTGCGGGAAAAAGTGGACGACGCGTTTCCCGTCAAACTGCTGCGCACCGTGCGTGGTGTCGGTTACAGCTTGAACGACGAGACGCAGGCATGAACATACGCTCCATCAAGTTTCGTCTGGTTACGTGGTATGCCGGCCTGCTCACCGGCATCTTCCTGCTGTTGTGCGCGCTGTTGTATCTCAACCTGAGGCATTTCCTGGAAAACGACCTGCGTGAATCCCAGGCGCGCCGCGCGCGCCAGATTTCCCAAACCCTGCTCATTCATGTCGGGCAAACCGGCGAAGCTTACGTTGCCAGCCAGACGAAGGACTGGTATGAGCCGGAAATCAACGATCGTTTCATCCGGATTACACGAGCCGATGGCACTCTGGTTTACGTTTCCGGCGCGCCCAAGGACGGAAGTTTCGACCCTACGGAGGTTCCCCCTTTCCCGTTGTCGTCTAAAACGGAATTCTACCACAAGTTGAAATTGTCAGGAGGCAACACCTTGCTCGTCGCCGCGTTGAATTTCAAATCGTCCGGCAATCCTGATTACCTGGTGGAATTTGGCGCGTTGCTCGATCCGGTGGAATCCATGCTCAACCACCTGTTTTTGCAACTTGCCCTGGGTTTGCCGCTGGCGGTCATCATCATTACCGTTGGCGGCTATCTGCTGGTGCGGCGCGCCTTGACGCCGGTCGAACAAATCACGCGTGCCGCCGAGCGGATCACGCAGTACAATTTAAGCGAACGTTTGCCGGTCTCAAGCACCGGCGATGAATTGGAGCGGTTGTCCGTTTCGCTCAACCGCATGATTACCCGGCTGGACGACGCCTTTCAAAATTCCAAACGGTTTGTCGCCGATGCCTCGCATGACTTGCGCACGCCGCTCAC
>DLMG01000105.1:1443-15086 GCA_002479245.1 Verrucomicrobia subdivision 3 bacterium UBA7542
GAATTGCGCGACCGTGCCGGCAGCATGTTGGAGGAAGTCGTGCATTTGGGCAAAATCGTGGAGCAATTGTTCACGCTCTCGCGGCTCGACGCCGGCGAAGCGCAAACCGAATGGACGCGCTTTGATTTGAGTGAACTGGCCAAAACAACCGCCGACCAAATGAGCCTGCTGGCCGAGGACAAGGGCATTTCCATTTCCTGCGACGCCAGCCAGCCGATGCCGGTGAAAGGCAACCACGTGCGGCTCAAACAAGTCGTCGTGAATCTGCTCGACAACGCCATCAAATACACGCCGGAAAAAGGCGCGATTCAATTGCGCGTTCTCGCCGTCAACGGCCACGCCGTGCTGGAAGTGAAAGACAATGGCATCGGCATTCCGCCCGATGCGTTACCACACATCTTCGAGCGGTTTTATCGTGTTGATCAGGCTCGTTCCGCCGATTCCGAAAGCGCGGGTCTTGGACTTTCCATCGTCAAATCCATTTGCACCGCGCACGGCGCGGAAGTGGAAGCGCAAAGCGTCGTTGGCAGCGGCAGTTGTTTTCGCGTCAAACTGCCTTTGGCCAAAAACTAAAAATCTTCCATCAACCCATGAAATTCAAAATTATGAAATCCCGGTTCGGAATTTTTTTTGAAATCCTGGCGGTGGCTTTCGTCATCGGCCTGGGCGTGTTGTGGGCGATGCATCATGCGCGCGCGCAAGCTCCCGTGAATGCTGATTTGACCGGCGCGCCGACGGCGGCCGTGACGAAAGCGACGCGGGAAGACCTTTACAAGCAAGTGACGATTGCGGCGGAATTCCGCCCGTATCAGGAAGTTGAGTTGCATGCGAAAGTTTCCGGCTATGTGAATCAGATGAACGTGGACTTCGGCGACAAGGTGAGGGCGGGACAACTTCTGGCCACGCTCGAAGTTCCCGAATTGCAAGATGAACTCAACAGTGCGCTTGCAGCCGAACAACACGCCGAAGCCGATTACAAAAATGCGCACCTTGATTATACCCGGCTCGTTGCCGTGAACCAGGAACATCCAAATCTCGTCGCCCAGCAAGACCTGGATACCGCCGAAGCCAAGGACCTTGCCGCCGCCGCTTCCGTCGCCGCCGCGAAGGCGGATGTAAAAAAGTTTCAGACGATGGTGGATTACACCCGTATTACAGCCCCATTTGATGGTGTGGTCACTCGACGTTATGCCGATCCGGGCGCGCTCATTCAGGCCGGCACTTCTTCAGATACCCAAGCCAAATCGTTGCTGCGTGTCTCGGACAATTACCAGTTGCGGCTGGATTTCCCTGTCACGGTGGACTATGTGAAAGACGTTCAACTTGGCGATTCAGTTGAAGTGCGTGTGGATTCTCTCAACGGTAAAACTTTCACCGGCATCATTTCGCGTTTCACCCACGACGTGGATGACAATACCCGGACCATGATCACCGAAATCGAGGTCCCCAACCCGGATCTGGAACTGGTGCCGGGGATGTATGCTACCGTGGTCTTGAAGGTGGAAAAGCGCTCCCAAGCTCTGGCCATTCCCACCGAAGCGGTTGCCGGTGGCAAAAAAAACACCGTCTATGTCGTCACCCCCAATCATGAAATTGAGGAACGCACCGTGACGCTGGGTCTGGAGACACCGGACAAATATGAGGTGCTTTCCGGCCTGAACGAAGGCGATTTGGTGGTGATGGGCAACCGCAGCCAGTTTCAACCCGGTCAAAAAGTGGACCCCAAATATATCAAGGTCACCTCCGCCTTATGAACATTGAGATCAAACCATTCATTCACCAGACCCGTTTCACACCACAACTGGTCTGGCGGCCGTTAAAGGAAAAGTTCCGCTTGTCGAAATCCTGCCGCCACGCCTGGTTGACCGACCGACGCCAAGAAACAAATCGCAGACCGGCTGAAGCCACCAATTTATTTTGAGCATGAATGCCACTTTGACCCCGGAACAACTCGAAACCTTGGGCCGGTTGGATGCCTGTACCGTGGCCAACGCCATTGAGACCTTTCAAGAACGGCTGCGCAACGAAGGCTTTGCTGACGGTTCCATACGTTGCCTGTTTCCACAGTTGAAACCGATGGTGGGTTACGCGGCCACGATCAAAATCCGCGGCTCCGCGCCGCCGATGGCGGCCGGCCATTATCCCGATCGCACCGACTGGTGGGACTACATTCTTTCACTGCCGGCACCGCGGGTGTTGGTGGTGCAGGACGTGGCCACGCAGGCGGGTCTGGGTTCATTGCTGGGAGCGGTGCATATCAATATTCTTCATGCTCTGGGTTGCGTGGGTGCGGTGACCAACGGTTCCGTGCGTGACATCCCGGCGGCCGAGAGCCTGGGCTTTCATCTCTTTGCCGGCAATATTTCAGTTTCCCACGCCTATGTTCACATCGTGGAGGTGGGGGGCGCGGTTGAAATCGCCGGACTGAAAATCCAGTCCGGCGATTTGCTTCATGGCGATTTGCACGGTGTCCAATCCATTCCCCTCGACATTGCCGGCCAAATTCCCCCGGTGGCGGAGCGAATCAAGGCAAAGGAGCAGGAATTAATTGCGCTGTGCCAATCAAAAAACTTTTCCATGGAGAAATTGCGGGCGGCCGTCACAAAAGACCGGTCTTAAGCCTACAGCCTAATCGCCATGTCTCGATTTGCCATCCGCCTGCCGTATCTCATCATTGTCATCTGCCTCATCACCTGTGTGGTGGGGGTGACCAGCTTGGTCCGGATGCCGGTGGATTTGTTTCCACCGATCAAAATCCCGGTCGTGGTCGTCGCGACGTTTTTTAACGGGATGCCGCCAGAGCAAATCGAAACGGACATCACCGGACGCTTTGAGCGATTTTTTACGCTTGCCAGCGGCGTGGATCACATCGAATCGCGCTCGCTGCCGGGCGTTAGCCTGATCAAAATTTATTTTCAACCGGGCTTCAACGCCGACTCCGCCGTTACGAGCATTGCGAATCTGGCGATGGCCGATTTGCGGAAACTGCCGCCCGGCACCCTGCCGCCGGTCGTTTTGCAATTCGACGCGTCGAGCCTGCCGGTGTGTTTGATTACCTTGAAAGGCGAAGGCTTGAACGAGGCGAAACTTCGCGACCTCGGCCAGTACGACGTACGCAACCAGGTGGCGAATGTGCCAGGGGCCTCCGTGCCGCAGCCGTTCGGCGGACGTTACCGGCAAATCATGATTTACGTGGACCCACTCAAGCTGGAATCACATCAATTAAGCGTCATGGACGTTGTCCGCACGGTGAACGAGGCGAATTTGATCCTGCCTGCTGGTGACGTGAAGATTGGCCCTTACGATTACAACCTTTACGTCAACAGCCAGATCAACGACATGAAGGACATCAACCAGGTGCCGTTGAAAACCGTTGGCAACGCTTCCGTGCTCATCGGCGATGTCGGCCATGCGGAGGACGGCTCGGAAATCCAATACAATGTCGTGCGCGTGGATGGCCAGCCGTCGGTCTATCTGCCCGTGCTCAAGCAAGGCGGCGACGCGAACACCATCGCCGTCGTGGACGGCATTAAACACGCGATTTCGCACCTGTTCGACGTGCCCAAACAACTCGTGACGAAAGTCGTTTTCGACCAATCCGTTTTCGTGCGCAACGCCATTGAAAACCTGATCCACGAGGGTTTGATCGGCCTCGTGCTCACCGGCGTGATGATTTTGGTCTTCCTCGGCAGTATGAGGGCCACCGTCGCGGTGTTTCTTTCGATCCCGCTTTCCGCACTCGCCGCTTTTATCGCGTTATCCCTGGGCAACAGCACCATCAACGCGATGATTCTCGGCGGACTCGCGCTGGCATTTTCGCGGCTGATTGACAATTCCGTCGTTGTGCTGGAAAACATTTTCCGGCACATGGAAATGGGCGAACCGCCCGAAGTCGCCGCCGAACGCGGCGGACACGAAGTCGCGCTGCCGGTGCTCGCTGCGACGCTGGCAACGGTCATCGTTTTCTTTCCGGTGATGTTTCTTTACGGCGTCAGCAAATTTCTTTTCATGGCGCTCGCGCTGGCGGTGATTCTTTCGTTGTTCGCCTCGTATCTGGTCGCGATGACGGTTGTGCCGTTGTTCTGCGCCAAGCTCATCAAAGGCCATCACGGCCACGATGAAAGTGAAGCCGCCGCGTCAAAAAGTTGGGGCGCGCGTTTCAACCGCTGGTTCAACCATAAGTTCAAGCAGATGCTCGACCGCTACGAAAGCGTGCTGAACCTGGCGTTGATTCGCCCTCTGGCAACGGTGCTCGGTATCACGGGCATTTTCATTTTGAGCCTCGCGCTTTATCCGCTCATCGGCGAAGCGTATTTTCCGCGCACCGATCCCGGCCAATTTGTCATCAATCTCAAGGCTTCGACCGGCACGCGCATCGAACTCACCGACCAATTGGTGCAGAAAGTGGAACAAATTGTCCGCGAAGTTGTGCCGGCGAAAGATTTGAAAATCATCGTCTCGAACATCGGCGTGACGCCCGGTTTCTCCTCGATTTACACACCCAATTCCGGCCCGCACACGGCGTTCGTCCAGGTGGGCTTGAATGCGGGTCATCATTTGAGCAGCTTTCAATACATGGACCTGGTGCGCGCGCGGCTGAAAAAAGAATTGCCGCAAGTCGCCGCTTATTTCCAAACCGGCGGACTTGTGGACGCAATTCTGAATCTGGGAATGCCCGCGCCACTGGATATTCAAGTTACCGGCAATGACATGGACAGCACCCATAAAATTGCAACGGACATCGCAAAAAAAGCCCAAGCATTGCCGGGCGTCAGTGATGTCCTAGTGCCGCAGGACATTGATTATCCGGCGCTGCAACTGGACATTGACCGGCTGCGCACTTCCGAACTTGGCCTGAATGAAAAAGAAGTCGTTGGCGACGTTATCACGGCGCTGACTTCCGATCAGATGATTGCGCCGAGCTATTGGGTGGACCCGAAAAGTGGCAACGACTATTTCCTCACCGTGCAGTATCCCGAAGGTTTCGTGAAGAACTTTGCCGACCTGTCATCCATTCCGTTGCGCGGCGCAAATTCCCCGCTGCCGACGCGGCTCGACACCGTCAGCACCATCAGTCACCGCAATTCGCCGACCGAGGTGGATCATTATCAACTACGCCGTGAAATGGATGTCTATGTTTCACCCACGAGCGAAGACCTCGGCAAAGTTTTGAAGGGCGTCCAAAAAATTGTCGGCGCCCTGAACCTGCCGTCAAATGTCCGCGTTGAGGTGCGCGGCTCGGCGCACGCCATGCAAGTCTCGTTCCGCAGTTTCGGCCTGGGCTTGATCCTGGCGACCGTGCTGGTTTATTTGATTCTCGTCGCGCAATTTCAATCGTTTCTCGACCCGCTGTTGATTTTGCTCGCCGTGCCGACCGGATTGACCGGCGCGCTGATAATTCTTTTTGCCACCGGCACAACCCTCAACGTCATGTCGCTGATGGGTGTGGTGATGATGGTCGGCATCGTGGTCTCCAACAGCATCCTCATCGTCGAATTCACACGGCGGCTGCGCGAAGAAGGCCGGCCATTACGCGAAGCCGTTTCCCTCGCCTGCCGCGTGCGTTTGCGTCCGGTGCTGATGACATCGCTCGCCACGCTGATGGGCCTGATTCCGATGGCCATGAAACTCGGCACGGGCAGCGAAGCCTACGCTCCGCTGGCCCGCGCCATCATCGGCGGCCTGGCGGTTTCGGTGGTGCTGACCGTTTTCATCGTGCCGGCGGCATATTTTATTCTTTACCGCCGGAAAGAAGCGGCGGTAAAAGATTCCCCGAACGCACCGGAAACAATTTCGCATTGAAAAATCTCCAAGTGAAACGAATCATTTTAACTGTGACCATTTGCATCCTTTTTGCCGGCAAAATTGTTGCGGACGAGACAACCAACGTGCCGCCCGTTTTGGCTTTGGCCGACGCGCAGAAACTGGCGTTGCACAATCATCCGCAGATTGCCGCCGCGAATTACCGCGCGCGTGCTGCGGAACAGGCGGTCAAGGAGGCTCGCGCCGGTTATTTCCCGACGGCCAATCTGTATGCCACCGCCGTCGGTGCGGGTTCCGATAATACACGCATCATGGCCGGGGGGTTGAACAACCCGAGCGTCTTTGACCGTGCCGCCGGAGGATTGGCTGTCAACCAGCTCATCACCGATTTCGGCCATACGGCCAATCTCACGGCCAGCTCCAAATTTCAAGCGCAGGCTGAAAACCAGAATGCCAATGCCACCCGGGAGGAGGTTTTGTTGCAGGTAAATATCAGTTATTTCGGAACGTTGGAAGCGCAGGCGGTGCGGCACGTCGCGCAACAAACTTTTGACACACGACAATTGTTGCTCGATCAGGTTACCGCGCTGGCCACGAACAAGTTGCGGTCCGAGCTGGACGTGAGTTTCGCGCAGGTCGCACTCGAAGAAGGCCGATTGCTTCTGCAAAAAGCTCAAAACGACGCGGACGCGGCCATGGCATCACTCTCGACGGCGCTGGGCTATCACGAATTCAAACCGTTTCAACTCGTCGAACAATCGCTGCCGGTGAGCACGGCCACAAACGATGTTTCCGAATTCATCGAAAGCGCGTTGAGCCGGCGGCCGGAACTGTTAAGCCTCCGGGATCAGCGGGATGCGGCGCTGCGGTTTGCACGGTCGGAAAGAGATGCGCGATTGCCGACGGTTTCGGCCATCGGTGTGGCCGGTGATTCACCGATACACGATGACCGGTTGGCTGACAACTACGCCGCCGGTGGGGTTCAACTCAGTCTGCCATTGTTCGCGGGCGGCCTCTACACGGCACGTCAGCATGAGGCCGAACTGAAAGCGCAGGCCGACGCGGAAATGCTGCGCATGGCGGAGGACAACGTGATCCGGGACGTGCGCATCGCCTGGCTGAACGTGAACAATGCACTGGAACAGCTTCGGACCACCGAACAATTGGTCAAGCATGCCGCCGAGGCTTACGATTTGGCCGAGGCGCGCTATAAAACGGGCATCAGTTCAATAGTCGAATTAAGTCAGGCACAGTTGAGCCTGACCTCGGCGCAAATCGCCAACACCAATGCCCGCTACGATGTGCTGATTCAACAGGCGAATTTGGATTACCAGATCGGCGCATTGCGCTGACCGCCTGTTTGCCGCGGTTTGCATCCTTTGCCCTCCGTCTTGCGGGCAAGTCAAGCCGCATCCCAGCCTGCTGCCGGGATTTGTTACAGAAACGTAACAAATCCGAATTATGTTTGTAACATCGGTGTTCAATAGTGCCGCTGTCTAGGTTCGGAATCCATTTATGAAAAAAATGAAAAAAATAAAATTCGGAATAGCAGCGACAATTGCGACAGGAATGTTGGTCATATTCAACTTTAATGCCCGAGCGCAAACGACGCCAGCATCACTGCCGCCGGCGTCGTCGGGAAATCCGCTGGTGGACACGCTCATCGAGAAAGGCATTTTGACCGCCGATGAGGCCAAAAAAATCGAGGCCGAAACCGCAGCGCGAGAAACCAACACGGTGAACAACCCGCCAATTTCAAAATGGAAGATGTCCGATGCTATTAAGAGCATGCAGCTTTTCGGCGACTTGCGATTGCGTTACGAATATCGTGGGGTGGATAATGTTCCCGAGGCAACGCCGGATACGTATTATCGCGAACGATTTCGTTACGCTCTCCGTATTGGTCTGCGGGGCGATCTGGTGGATGACTTTAATTATGGAATCCGATTGGAAACGTCGAGCAATCCGCGTTCGCCTTGGTCCACTTTCGGCAATAATACCACCAGCGGCTCGGTCTCTCCCTCGGACAAAAGTCAGAGTAGCATTTACATTGGCCAGGCTTATCTCGGCTGGCATCCGACCGACTGGTATGAGATGACCGTGGGTCGAATGGCCATGCCACTTTACACCACGCCCATGGTTTGGGATTCGGACATCAATCCGGAAGGCGCGTTTGAAAAATTCAAATATACAATTGATAACGTGGATCTGTTCGTGGATTTCGGACAATGGGACTATCAGGACCCGAGTCAAGCCACAGAGATTCCTTCCAGTGACACGTTCTTGCTGACTTGGCAGGCGGGCGCCAATGTGAGAATCGGCAAGGACATGTCAGTCAAGATTGCGCCCATGCTTTACACCTATACTGGCATAGGCAGCACTAACGGAGGCAGTGCCAATGGACTAAATAAACCCTACACCGGGCAGGGGAGTCACGGTGTGAATGTAAATTATCCGGGTGGATATGCTTACAACCAAAATGGCATCAATGACCTCCTGATCTTGGAAATTCCCGCCGAGTTCGATTTCAAAATCTGGAAAACCCCGTTGGGAACCTTGCAGGGACGAATCTTCGGCGATTTTGCCTACAATCTTGATGGTGCTGATCGCGCGCGTGCCGCCTACCAAGCCGGCGGTCCTGGGGCATTCCCGGGGGTGAATGGCCCCGAGACGGATCAGGTCAAGGCCTATCAAGTTGGCATTGGCATTGGCAGCGCCGGGCCGGTTTATGGGCCGGTCCAAGGTTTGGTTTATGGTTCTACCTCGAAGAAAAATACTTGGGAAGCCCGCTTCTACTGGCAGCATATCGAACAATATGCCCTGGATGTGAATCTGATTGACTCCGACTTTTTCGAAGGCCGGGCTAATCTGCAAGGCTTTTACTCGGCATTTGCCTATAGCTTCACCGACGACATTATCGGCACCATTCGCTTCGGCCACGCCAACCCGATCCAAGCCAACCTTGGCACGGGTGGCAACAATTTGGATATTCCGGGCATCAACCCAATAAAAAATTACAATGTGTTGCAACTGGACTTGACCTGGAGATTCTAAATGTTCTTTGCCAACGGCGATACCCACTTAACTTGTTTTCAAACCTGGGTGGGTTTTGGTTTGAATGGCATGCCAGCAAAAAGATTCGAGGCTGCCTTGGGATTGAAAAAAGGGTGGCGTTTCGCGTAAAGTGCTGCCGACTTTTTGAATCAAAACCATCAACCTGCAGCTTCAGCCTCCTTTGTGAATGCCAGCGAGGGAGAACTGGATTACGCTCATGCCGAACACATGTCGGCGCAGTGAAATTGCCGTGACAAATGGGAACGGCTCAAGCCGGTCGGGCTGAAATCTCCAGCATCCGCTCAATCGGCAGGCGGGCGCGTCTCAAAATATCCTCCGGCAATTCAATTCGCGGGGCGAGTTTTTTCATGCAGTCGCGCACCTTCTCAAGCGTGTTCAACTTCATGTATTTGCACTCGCTGCACCGGCAGTTGTCCGACGGCATCCGCATCACATCAAACACCGGCGCACAGAGAAATTCCTTGCCCGGACATTCCTTCTGCATCCGGTGAATGATGCCCGACTCGGTCACGATGACGAATCGTCTGGCGGGACTCGATTTGCAGTAGCTGATCATTTTCTCCGTCGAACAAATTGCGTCGGCCAGGTCGCGCACTTCACGCAAACTTTCGGGATGAACGACAACCTTCGCGTCAGGGAATTTTTCGCGCAATCGCAGCACTTGATCGCGCTTGAACTCCACGTGCGCATAACAGTCGCCGTGCCAAAGCGTCATTGGGCGGCCAGTCTGTTCCATCACCCACGCGCCGAGATTTTCATCCGGCACGAACAGCAAATCCTTGTCCTTCGGCGCGGCCTCGACGATTTTCACCGCGTTGCCGCTGGTGCAAATCACGTCGCTCAACGCCTTCACCGCCGCGCTGCAATTGATGTAGGCGATGGTCCAGAAATTCGGGTTGGTCTTTTGCAACGCGGCGAGCTTGTCCGCCGGACAGCTTTCTTCCAGTGAACAACCGGCGTCCTTGTCCGGCAGCACGACAATTTTCTTCGGATTTAAAATCTTTGCCGTCTCGGCCATGAAATGCACGCCACAGAAAACAATTACGTCCGCGTCCGTCTTCGCGGCCTGCTGGGAAAGGCCGAGCGAATCGCCCACAAAATCGGCCACGTCCTGGATTTCCGGCACCTGATAATTGTGGGCGAGGATGACGGCGTGGAGCTGTTTTTTGAGCGCAAATATTTCCTTCGCCAGCGGCTTAAACCGACTCTTCGTCATCGCGCCGCGCGGTTGAATTTCAGTGATACCAATCATCACAAGAAGTTACCGCCGCGAACCGGTGGCGTCAATTTCTGTAGCGTGGCACAGGCGTCCTCGCCTGTGAAATTCAGCACACAGGCCGGAGGCCTGTGCCACTCTTTCCAACCAACGCGCATTCTCCCGCCGTCAGAATTCGCCATTGGCCGGGTGGCAAATCACCCAGCTTAAGTTGTCCGATGCGCACGCGGATGAGCCGCAGAGTCGGATGGCCGATGGCGGCAGTCATTCGCCGCACCTGCCGGTTTTTGCCTTCGATCAGTTCCAGCCCGATCCAGCAATCCGGCACGCTTTTGCGGAAACGGATGGGTGGGTCGCGCGGTGGGATTTTTGGCGTAGCGGCGTCTCGGCAGAGCGCCGCCATTTTTTCGGAAAGATAATCAGCGGCGCTCTGCCGAGGCGCCGCTACGGGGGCGGGGATTATTTCCGGTTGCGGTTCCAGAATCCACGCCCGGCAGGGCAATGTTTTCCGGCCTTGAACCACAACGCCGTGTTCGAGCTTCTTCAAAACTTCGGGTGTTGGAATGCATTCCAGTTGCGCCCAATACTCGCGTTCGTGGGCATGGCGCGGGTGCAGCAGCCGTTCGTTCCACGCCGGCTCGTCGCTCAACAGCAGCAAGCCTTCGGAGTCCGCATCGAGCCGGCCAATGGGATAAACATTTTTCGGGAAACCGAATTCCGCCAGTGTGCGATTGGGCGACCCGTCGGGCGTGAATTGCGAAACGACGCCGTAAGGTTTGTTGAATGCGATGAGCACCGCTGGAGTTTCAAATGTCAGGTGTCAGGTTTCAAGAAGATTGGGTGATGGGTCAGTTTGATGAAAGCCAGTGGGCAGAGGGAGACAAAACCACGATTAAAACCATAAACCCGAAACCCTAATGACTAAAGAATGCTCAAATATCCAAATGACCAAACCGGCCAACCTCACCGCGCATTCGAGCTTCCACCCTCCGTAGCGGGCTACTGCGGAGGACGGGTCGGACTTTGGGTTTCTTTCGTCATTATGGTTTAGGAATTAGTCATTCCGCGACGGCGGGGAGGATTCATTTCTCTTTGTGTTCCATGTGTTCTTTGTGGTTAAATCAATTTCGTGATTCGCAACATCATCTTCGACTGGTCGGGCACTCTCGTGGACGATTTGCCCGCCGTTTTGAAGGCTTCAAATTTCGTCCTCACCCAGGCCGGCCGCCCGGAAATGTCGCTGGACGAATTTCGCGCCGAGTTTTCCCTGCCGTTCACGAATTTTTACGATCGCCACACACCGCACGTCCCGATGGCCCAGCTTGAAGACTGGTTCCACAGCAGTTTCCGGCAAGCACAGGATTCCGTCAGCGAACTGCCTTATGCGCGCGATTTCCTCAAATTTTGCCGCGCGCAGAAGTTACGCACTTTTCTTTTGAGCACGGTGCATCGCGATCATTTCATGGCGCAATGCCGCGTCACCGGATTCGGCGCCTACCTCGACAAGCCCTACACGGACGTTTGGGACAAGCGGGAAAAAATTCACGAAATCCTCGCCGAAAATCATTTGCGCGCGGCCGAGACGCTGTTCATCGGCGACATGCAGCACGACATCGAAACCGCGCATCACGGCGGCGTCCATTCCTGCGCCGTGCTCACCGGCTACAACACGCTGGAGCAATTGCGCGCGGCGCAGCCGGATTTGATTGTCGAGCATCTCGGTGAATTGCGCCGGGTGCTGGAGCAGAATGATTTCCACCTCAAACCGGCGGTGAAAAACTTTGAGGAAACCCATCCGCCGCTGGCCACCGTCGGCGCCCTGATTTTCAACGGCGCGGGCGAAGTGCTGATGATCCGCACCCACAAATGGTCGAATCTCTGGGGCATTCCCGGCGGCAAAATCAAATGGGGCGAACCCTCCGAGGCCGCGCTCCGCCGCGAAATCAAGGAGGAAACCAGCCTCAACGTGACGGACATTGAATTTGTGCTCGTGCAGGATTGCATCCACTCCCGGGAGTTTTACCGCGACGCGCATTTCGTCCTGCTGAATTACACCTGCCGTTGCGCCGGCAAACCGCGTGTGAAGTTGAACCACGAAGCCCGCGAATTCCGGTGGGTTACGCTTGCCGAAGCCGGCAAAATGAAACTTAATATGCCGACGCGGGTCCTGATTAACGCCGTGATGGAACGGCGGAAAAGGCAGAAAACCAAAAAGCGGGAAGTAAAAACGTTCGGTCGCAGACGCAAAACAAATCAGAAGAATCGTCATGTCTTTTATCACCATTGTTGACCTGGAAGTTTTTTATCGTGTCGGCATTTCTGAAGAGGAACGCGCCAAGCCGCAACGCTTGTTGCTGACGTTGGATGTCAAGTTCGATTTTTCATCAGCGGCAGTGAGTGGCCGCATCGGGCGGACCATAGATTATTATGAGATTACCCAACGACTATTGAAACTTGGCGAAACGCGGAACTGGAGGCTGATAGAGTCCGTGGCAACGGACGTTGCCGACAAAATTTTATCGGAATTCCACCCCGAAAGTGTGACAATCGAAGTGAAAAAATTTTCGATTCCGGAGGCCCGTTATGTTTCCGTAAGCCTCACGAAACAGCGGCCTTTGCCCGAAAGCTATAACCGGCCATTTTGGTGGTGGCAGCGGTGGTAGTGATCCGCTCAATTCCCGTTCGCGGTTCGATATGAATTTTTTTGCCCGTCCATCGTGCGCAATTCCCAACCGTTCGATCGCAACAAGATTGTCACCGCGCCCGCCGTGCGCGTGTAAATAACCGGACCCCCCCTTTGCTCCAGTCGGGCGCGCAGTTTCGGGCTGGCCCGGCGGGTCGCCGGAAATTCTGAATCGGCAATGACAATGACTTTTGGCTGTGCCGCATCGAGCAACGCATCGCAAAGCGGTTCGCCTTCGTCGGGCAAACCGGCAATCACAATGTCCGCGCGCAGATTGTTCGTGCGTGAGAGCAGGACGTTTTGTCCTTCGCGACCCAAATCGGACAGCAGGAGGACGCGCGGGCCGTAAAAATTTCCCAACAGCACCAGCGATGCGTCGTCAGCGCGCTCAAAATTATCCGTGGCGTCGGGAGCGAAAGCCTGCCAGCAACCGGCAGTGCTGCCGCGATTGATGATTCGGTGTCGCCGGGGTTGCTTTTCGAATTCTGCAATGATTTCGCGATACGCCATCGAGCGAAAACGCGCCGGGCTGGTGTAAATTTCACCGGTGCCGAAAAGTTGGTTGAGCAATTCCGCGCCGCCGCAGCTTCGCAAATCACCGTGTGTCAGCACGAGTCTTTGAACGCGGTTCACGCCTTGCGCGCGGAGAAACGGTTTGAGCGTGAAGTTCACGGCACTTTCGTCGCCACAATTCACGAGCCAGTCGTTTTTCCGTCCGGCAGCATCCACGAAGACCGCGTGACCGCCATTGAGCGGAAGGACGGTCAATCTGGTTTCGCCGCGTGTCGTTTGCCAGTGCCAGGCAAAACCGGCGACAATTAGAACCAGCGCCGTCGCGCTCCAGATTCTTTGTTTTGGTGCGAAAAGCCAGCCGCTCAAGGCGCCGACGAGCACGGCGTAGTAAAT
>DLMG01000105.1:15213-15508 GCA_002479245.1 Verrucomicrobia subdivision 3 bacterium UBA7542
GAATTCGCTCACCGCCGTCATCGCCGACATGAAAAACCACGCACTGTGATTGAACAATTCCGTCGCCCACGGGAACCACGTGCCACAGACGAGGCTGCCCAGATTGCTCATCAGCGCGAGCGTGCCGAGCGGCACGGCAACGATGTTCGCAGGCGTTGAAACGGGGCTGAACAGGTGAAAATACTTTGCCGCCAGCGGAATCGAGCCGACCCAGGCCGCGAACGAGAGCGCAAAGTAACGCGACAACATTCGCAGCGTCGCGATGAGCGCGCGCCGCCAGCGCGGGAGCAATTCG
>DLMG01000285.1 GCA_002479245.1 Verrucomicrobia subdivision 3 bacterium UBA7542
GGCAATCTTTACGCGCTGCGACCGGACGGTTCGGAACGCTGGCGTTTGCACACCGGCGGCGTGACCGAGTCCTCGCCGGTCCTCGACGAAAGCGGGAACCTTTACCTGGCGGTTGGTGCCTGTCTCTGGTCGGTTGACCGGAACGGAAAAAAACGGTGGGATTGTTGTTCGGCGGTCCCCGTAGATGCCACTCCCGCCGTGGCCGCAAACGACGAGGTTTATTTTTCCGCGCCGTGGCGGAGCCTGTTCGCCTTTCAAAACGACCGCACCGATTTGTGGCACTTCTCCACGGCCGCGAATCTCGTCGCTTCGCCGGTCATTGGCGACGACGGAACCATTTATGTCTGCGACGGCATGTTTTTGCGTGCCATCAATTCCACCAACGAGCTGGCGCCGCCGGCAAAAAGTTCATGGCCGATGTTCCGCGCCAACGCCCGACACACCGGCCGGGTGCAAAGAGTGAATTGAACGGCTTCCAGGGTTTATCCCGATTTCCGGCAGCCATCGGGTGGAGCGCAATTCTTGGGAGGCCGGCGCCCCCAAGCGTTACAGCCGTTCGCGCCCGCTGAAGCCGGTGTCGAGGTCGTGCCAGAATTCGATCTCCTCCTCGTCCTGTTCCCAGCAGAGGAAAACCTCCTTGCCCCCCATGATGGCGGGAAAATCAATCAAGCCGCGCTCCAAATCCTTGATGTAAATCCGGCGGCGTTGAAATTCGCCGAGAACCTCCTGCATGTCCGCCAGCGCGCGAATCCAGTTGTTCACCGTTTCGCCGCCGATGTCGTTCCCCTGCTCCGTCAAACCGCTCAGCCGTTTGTCGAAGCGTTCCAATTCATGACGCAGCCGGTTGAGTCGCTCCAGCCATTTGCGAATTTGCGGCAACAGCGCATGCGCCTCGTCGCGGGTGTAATGTTTGTCAAAACGATGTTCCATGGGTTGGGCCCGGCCGGCTGGTGAAATAAATGCCGTTCGCGGCGGCGCGGTGGGCAACCGCACGCGAACGGATGAATCAATGCGCAAGCCAGATTACTGCTGCCAGGTGCGCTTCTTGTGACGATTCAAGCGCAACTTCTTGCGCCGTTTGTGCTTGTTGATTTTTGCCTTGCGGCGTTTTTTTAATGAACCCATAACGTGTTGCCCCAATGGAGTAATGGAGAATTGGAGTAATGCAAACCAAATTTTCAAAATAAATTTTCAATGGTCCGCCTTCCCCTCAACTTGGGCCCATTGCCGCGGCTGGCTTGACCGGCGGATCCACCCGACGCCTCACGGAAGCGATGTCCCCCGCCCGGGCGGGAAAATCATTGGTTTTGTTTCGCACGGAAGAACGCGCGGGCGTTTGTTTTGACTGACGGATCGGTCAGGAGCAGGGCCCCCAGGTTGTTGGTCAGCACAAGAAATGGCGTCCAGTTCAGGCGGTCGGTGGATTTCTCAATGAAATACCGGCCACCAGTTTCGGAGTTAAACTCGAATTGATAGGTGTGCGTGCCGTCAATACCCAAGGAGATCAGCATCGGCGGCGGATAAACGATCCCGGCCAGGTCCTCCGAAAAATCCGGCAGCGGGAGTGTGAGGCTGCCTTTGATCGTGGCGGCTTCCGTCATTCCGATGAAGGCCACACTGGCCGGGTCATACCATTCGGTAAAAAAGTTTTCTGCCGGCCAGTTGGTCATTATCACCATTTGTCCGTGCTGCAAGGGCAAGGTCGCGTTTGTCCCGCCAGCCGGAAAGGCGGCGTCAGGCTAAACCACGTAAAGCAATGATTCATGCGAACCGCGCATACCGATGGCCTCGGGTGAAGGCTGCCAGTTGGCGGCATAGGTCGCTGGAAGAACCTGGTTGAGCTGCACCCAATCGAGATAAAACCAGTCGTTGCCCGCGTTGGTGATGGTAATAATGTGTTTGCCGGCGGGCAGATTGACCGAAATGTCGGTGTTGTATTCTTCGTCCACGTCATAAGCGCCATCCAGGTTCGGAAGGTTGGTGCTGAAAAGCTGGGTGTTGTCCGCGAGCACGACCATGATTGAGCCGTCCGATACTGAATTCAGGTGCATGACCAACTGCGCGTTGTTGGTGAACCACGCGCTCAGTTGGAACGGCGTTTCAAATCCGAGCGCCAGATGCCATGAACAAAACTGTTCAGCTTGCCTGCGGAATAATTGGCGGCGAATGCGTTTGGAATGGCAAATTGCCCGGGGGTCATATCAGCCCATCCGCCATCCAAGGGGAGTTGCACGTTGAACGGCTGGCCGCCCGGTATCGGATCACCCACCGTTGACGGCGGCGTGCCCGAAGTTTGAAAATTAATATTTATCCACGTGCCGTGTCCCCAGCCGGTGCGATTCAAAATGGCGCCGAGTGCTCAATAAACCGGATGGTCGTTTTCGCTGTCAATGATCTCCCAATACCACGACATGGCGGTGCCGACGGAACCGCCGAGCGCACCACCCCAGATGCCTTCGCGCCAGCCGCGCAGATAGAGATCATTGGTGCGGTTCCAACCTCGCCAGTCGGTGCCGAATTCTCCGATCATCACCGGTTTGCCGTAACGTTGCAGAAAGGATTGCGCGACCCCGGACAATTGAGTGGCCGGCCCAAGCTCTCCCTAGGAGTGATAAGCCGCAAAGTCGAGCTGCGGCAGTGACCAGATTTCCGGGCGGTCGCTGCTGCCGGTGAGGCTCGTCGTGACGAGATGGCCAAAGAAGTCGTTGGTGTGCATCCAGCCGCCCATCACACCGTGCCAGGCCGCGACATTGGTGGAGTTCAGATAGGCGTAATCGTTGTCAATCTCGTTGAAATATTCCCACGCAAGCAGATTTTGACTATAACCGTAGCGGGCGATGAGATAGCGCAGGCTTTTGGGTAAATTTTTATGGCTGTCGCGTTGGTGAAGAAATCGTTCGCGGTCGTGCAGGGTCCGCCGTTGGTAATGTTGTAAGGATTCTGCGGCCAGACATTATTGCCGCCCCAATAATCGGGCTCCGTTGCGAACATACCGTGGTAATCGAGGCAAAGCAGCAGGTAAATGCCGCGTTGTTCGGCCAGTTGAAACACGTAGTCCAGTTGCCAGGCCGGCTGTAGCGAATAGTTGTTCAGTGAAGCAACTGTATCTTCAATGCCAAAAGCCCACGGGCACCCGCTCTTGAAATCCCGCGTGTGTGACACACCCGCCCTGACTCAGCTTCGCATAAAGTCTCCGTTGCATGAATGGTGAACAGAAAGATTTTTTGAGAGTCACGCCGCCAGCCAGTTTGGACGCACTGGAAAACAGCGTGCGGGGCGAACCAGGTTTCATTGATGAAAAGCAACTGCTGGTCCGGCTGCCCGTGAGCCGCCGGACTCTGGGCAACTGGAAAGCTAAAGGAATGCTGCCCTTTATCAAGATCGGCAGACGTTGCCTGTATGACTGGGCGAGCGTGCAAGCTCCTACGGCGACAGCGAGGAGGACCGTCGTGAGCGGCCGGCGCGTGCATTCCACTCGATATAATTGGCCCCTGTCTGATAACGGCGCAAGAAGCGCTTTGGCTTTTTGGCCTGGAGCAAAAAAGTCCTGATCTTGTGGGGTGTTCCCACAAGACCAGGGGCGATTGAATACTTCTCATTCTACTCGCTTGCCGTCGCGGTAGAAGTCCCGGCGCACCGTGAGGTTACCAGTTCGGGAGCACCGTGATGTCATAGGTGATGTCTTCCGTGACATAGATGCCGCCAGGGCCGACCTCCCCGACAAAGTGAATCTTGTGTTTCCCTGGCGAAAGCGGGGACAGCATGAGATACACTCCATCCGCCACTGCGGGATAAATGGTCGTTCCCCCCGGAATGCACGTTACACCATTGAATACCGGAAGAAAGTTGCCGTGCTCCGCCGTGGTGTAGCTGAAAGGCGGAGACACCACGTTATAGATTGTGTTGGTCGGGTTGTCCAGACCGGCGACCGCCACTCCATCAATGGTGCAGGTGGTCGCCGTGACGGCACTCCACGCTCCCGTGGCCTCCGCCGCCAGTTCATCCGCTGTAAGCGAAGTCATCGGGCAACCGGTGTTATCCGCCTCGGCGCTCAGAATCGTAAAAAACAGCGGGGTTTTAGCGGGAATGATGACATGGTTGGTTACAGTGATGCTTCCGGGCGCTCCAGCCAGAAACAGCACGCGGCTGGCGGGTCCGGTGCAAATGCCCGGCTCACCCACCAATTCCACATAGTTCGTGTCCTGCCCCAGATTCCACTGCCACCACTTGGCCGACCATTCCTGGTAACTGAGTCCATAAGGCAGTGACGACGGCGGGAGGACCTGACCCGACGAGGACGAAGCTGCGATCACCAGCAGCAGGAGACCCGCCAAAGCCGAACCGAATCGAACGGGCCGGGGTATTAGCTTACTTAGTGTGAGTTGCTGTTTCATTATTTGTTCTTTCTCTTCAGGCGCAAGGCGCCTGGTTTTGGTTTTTGGTTTTGAGCGACATCGCCCACCGAATGACAATGTACATACTGCGCACAAAAGCGCAAGCTGTTTTAATGAAAAGGTTAAGAATAATTAATTGAAGCTGACCGGATTGGTGAAAGAAGATTTCCTGACGTGCCGGGATAATTGTTAGAGCGAGTGGTGACCGACATTCGGACGGGTTCACCGTTGTCTTGAGGGCGCAAGAATCGCCGGCTTTACTCTTCCCGTAACCCGTGTCTGACACTTTGATTAACTCGGTGCAGACAGTTCCCAAAACGGCCTTTCGCAAAAAGGAGGGGAATTCACACACGAACGGCGGACGCGATTCTGCTCCCTACCGCACCACCCCGCCATGACGATCGGCCAAAAAACAAGAGAGTCCTCATTTGCCGGACACTCGCCACAATGCCTTTGTAACTGACGAGCGTGCAAAGCACACTCCTACGGCGACACCGAGGAGGCCAGCCGTAGCACAATCGGCAGAGGTGTTTTTATAGGCCCGAAAAATTCATGCCCTGCTTCGTAAAAGTGAAGGGGGTGTGGCCTAATATGTTTTTGCGCGGCCCGCCTCATCACCTCACATTGCCTTGGAGTGGCTCGCCTTTGCGGCGTGCCTTTACGCAGGACGCGCTTTGATTCGCCGGTCGGGGCTGAGAGACATGCCCCCAAACCGTCCTGCGCCACGCCAGCGTTAAAACCACTGATTTCAAATTGATTGCGTTTTGATTGCACTTTGGCAGGTCAACACGGGGACACACAAGGAAACACAAACGAAGTGATAAAGTGGGCTATTCCATTGGCGTTATTGGCGGAAGTCGAGACAGGCCAAAACAGGCCAAAATCAATAAACCACCTTGTTCAGCGGATATTCGATGATGCCTTCCGCGCCAGCGGCTTTGAGTTGCGGAATCAATTCGCGCACGACGTGCTCGTCAATGATCGTCTCCACGGCCACCCAGCCCTTCAGGCTCAGGTTGGAAATGGTCGGGTTGCGCAACGCCGGCAAACTCTTGAGCAAGCTCTTAAGATTTTTCTTGGCAATGTTCATTTTCAAACCGACTTTCGCTTCGGCCTCCAGCGCGCCCTTCAGCAGCATCGAGAGCGTCTCGATTTTTTTCCGCTTCCAGGAATCCTTCCACGCGTCGTAATTGGCGATGAGCCGCGGCGTGGAACTGAGCAGTTCGTCCACGATGCGCAGCTTGTTCGCCCTCAGCGACGAGCCGGTCTCGGTGACTTCCACGATCGCGTCCACCAATTCGTGCGCCTTCACCTCGGTCGCACCCCAGGAAAATTCCACCTCGGCCGTTACACCGTTCTTCTTCAGATATTTCCTCGTCAGGTTGACCACCTCGGTGGCAATGCGCTTGCCCTCGAGGTCCTTCACCGATTTCACCGGCGAATCCTCCGGCACGCACAACACCCAGCGGGCCGGGCGGCGCGAAACCTTGCTGAACAGAAACTCGCCCACCTCGTGGACCTTCGAGCCGTTCTCGATGATCCAATCGTAACCGGTGATGCCGCAATCGAGATAGCCGTGCTCGACGTAGCGGCTGATTTCCTGCGCGCGAATCAGCCGGATTTCCAGCTCGTCGTCATCCACGTAGGGGATGTAGGAACGGGTGCTGACCTGGATGTTAAAGCCGGCCTTGGCCATTTTTTCAATGGTAGCCTCCTGCAAACTGCCCTTTGGCAGACCGAATCTTAATTTCTTGCTCATTCAAAAAAATTTTAACGCACAGGCGCGAATACCGTTTCGACGATTCCTTCCCGCGTGTGACGGGGTTAATCTGCCAACTCCGGCGCAGAAACGCCACCTTCTTCTTTTCGGCCTTTTCCTCCGGGCCAACGCGGCGAGCCATTTGCGGGCGTATGGTCCGAAAGAACGGACTTTAAAATGGAGCGCGGGTTGACCCCTCATTATCCATGCCGCAATTCTCCATGTCAGGGATGGACAAAGCCCCAGCCGCAGTTCAACATTCTTCGCGGCTGTTCAACCGCGTGACGGATGCCGTCTGGTCTGGTCAAATATTCTTGAAATGAGCCAAAACAAAGTGAGGTCATCCACCCTCCGCAGTGCTGCTGCCGACAATGCATCCACCGTTCCCAGTGACGCCCTTGAAGTGCCGGCTCGCCCTTCCCGCCACGGCTACGGAGGACGGGAGCTGAGAGTACTCCCGACAGTTCTGTTGAGCATTTCCCTTATGGCCTGCTCGTCAGCTCAGGCTAAACCGAAGTTCAACGCAAGTGAAGTCACCGGCCCATGCCAGCAGTTGATAATTTGCGATCTGGACGGCGACGGTCTCAAGGATCTGGTTCTGATGGACGACACCAATCTATCCATCTTCTACCAGGATCCCAAACGAGGCTTCACTCGCGAACCGCAACAAACCTATCGTCTCGAGCCCCGGCCGTGTCTGGTCTGGGCGGCCAGACTGGGCGGGCCGGCCGAAAGTTTGCTCGTCATGACCAGCGACGGAGTGACCGAGCTTTGTTTTACCAATCGAACCGGTCCTCCCACCATCCGGCAAATCATCAGGCAAGCCACGATTGTTCCGGAGGCGATGGATGCGGCGGAAGGCACGAACGCGATTTACTTTCCGTTGTCGGTCGAGACGGGCCTTCGCCGCGCCGCAGCAGCCGCAGGAGGTGATCTGGATCGGGCTACGGCCACGCAGGCCGGCGGCGGCTGGCCGCTGCTGCTGGTGCCGGCGGCGGACGGACTTCAGGTCTGGTCCACCCTCCGCAGTGCTGCTGCGCCCGTACTCCGCAGTAGTACTGCTATGGAGAATGGAGAGGACGGGCAACATCGCGACGAGTGGCGTCAGGTACAAGTCATCGGCCATGCCATCGAAACCGGCCTGCAACTGTCAGTGACCAATCCCGGATATACCATGTTGCTTGGATTCGACCTGAGCGTGGGCGACGTCAATGGCGACGGACGCGAGGATCTGATGGTAAGACGCAGTAATGGCTGGACCAATACCTACAACCTTTACCTTCAGCAGACCAATGGCCTGTTCGCCCTTGAACCGGCGTTAACCTACGCGGACAAGGTGGAACCGTTCTCATGGCTTTGCTGGGCCGACCTCAATCGCGACGGCAAAGTGGATCTGATCAAGAGCGTCTGGTTGAACGAGCCTTCATTCATACCAGCGGTTCCTTCCGGCAAAGTGCTGGTGAGCACTTATATTGCCGACGAGTACGGCCGGATTCCGGCCGAACCGCAACAGGTCTTTCGCAAGAACGACTGGACACCCGCAGTGCCGGTGGTGGACGTGGACAGCGATGGTTTTATGGACCTGGTTTTGGGCTACAGTCACATCGAGGACAGGGAGGGCTTTAGCAAGATGATCACCGCCAAAAAGCTCGATTACAGTCTCCGGTTTTACTTCTACCGGCCAGGAGCCGGCTTTCCAAAAGAGGCGGACTGTCAACGCGACGTTGTCATCCATCTGGATCGAGCCGAGATGCAGGAGGAGCTGGCTCAATATTTCGGGCGCTACGTCAAGCTCGGCGGCGATTTTAACGGGGATGGCAAAACGGATTTGTTGGTGCGGGACCATAGCGATGACATCTCGGTTTACTTTTTTGTTTCTCGGGAGAAAGGGTTCAGCCTGGAACCGGACCTGCGATTCAGTTGCCCGGAGCCGATTGACGAATGGCAGGTTGCGGACCTGAACAACGATGGCGTCAGTGATCTGATCGTGAAACTGGCGAAGCAAAAGGGCTATCGAATATTCATCAGCCAGAAATAACCATGTTTTTTTTACCGCCAACCCGGATATTTCTCGCTCGCCGTAACAGCCGACGTGAGGAGGTTCCAACTTCTCGTGCGCTGGACTGCCGGGCAGAGTTAGAGCCTCCTCACGTCGGCTGCTACAGGCTGTCTGCACTTCAATCAGCGTGGAGAATATTTGGGCTGGTTCTGCTGATATTCGACACTGTGAATGCGGTCCGGGCCGACCCGGTTGAACTGTCGCGCCAATTAATCACACTTCCAGCCAGCGCCGGGGAGCCGCTTTTTGTTGATATCGAAGGGAATGGACGCTGTAATCTGCTCGTGATTGATACGGGGGAGAAAAAACTTCTGAACTATCGCCAGCGCCCGGACGGCTTCACCAACTCACCCGATCAGGTCATTCCCCTGCCGCCACAAACCGCCTGGGTCGCCCCGTGCGACGTGGATGCGCATCCGGGTCTTGAACTGCTGATGTCCACCGCCACCGGGTTGTTTTATTGCCGGCAGAACGCCGGCCTGTTCGAATCAGAGCGACACCCGCTCATCGAGGTAAGCCAGGTATTCACCAACTACGACCTGCCAACCCTGACTTTGCTGACCACGAACAAAGCCGGAACGAACGATTTAATCCCGGTGATTTCCGCGGGGCAGACCGTGCTGTATCATCGGAACAGTGCTTATGAGTGGAATCCCGGATCGCCGCTGGCCCTCAATGTGAAACAAACGGCTTGGTCCGCCAACCGTTACCTGTGGCGCGACCCCTGGGCGTTGGGAGCAAACCCTGCACACAACTTGCGCGTACAACAATCATTTCAGGCCAAACCAGAACAGGAGCGGGACCAGGAGCCGGAGAATGAAGCCATCCGGAAGATCATCGCCGACATGAAAAAAAACGCCGCGGCGAGTCCGCCACACACAGCCCGCGTGGACGTGGATGGTGATGGCCGGGAAGACCTGGTTCTGTGGCAGGTCAGCGGCAAGCTGGATTTCAAAACCGACGTTTATATTTTCCTGCGCGGCGTGGACCAAAAGTTGCCCGAGCGGCCAACGCAAGTTCTGCACTGTCGCGGGTTGCCGATTCCCATCGGTTCGACGGTAAGGCCATCGCCCGTGATTGATCTGAATGGCGATGGCATTTGTGAACTGGTTCTGCTCGAACTCAAGACCAGCATTACCTCCGCGAACGGGCTGATGGAAACAGTGCTCTCGCACGGACTGGATTGGTCGCTCACGATCCGGTCGTTCCAACACGGTGCCTTTTCCCGCAGTCCGGACGCGTCCGTGCTGGTGACGGGGATCCTGCCGTCGGAAATTCTGGCCGGGTGGCCGTTCCTTATTCAAGGAGACTTCAATGGCGACGGCCGCCTCGATCTTCTGGTCAGACGTTCGGACACTCAATGGAATGTTTTTCTCAGCACGACGAACGGACACTGGTTCGCACCGCAACCTGCAATGACTTTCGACGTGCCAGTGCACGGCTATATTGAAATCAAGGACCTGAACGGCGATGGGTTGTCGGATGTCATCTGGCACGAGTGGGACAAGCCCAACCTTTCAATTTTCATGTCGCCACCACGCCAGGCAAAAGGTAAAAACCCATGATGGAATCTCCGCCAGCACTGGCTTTGGAAGACGTCTCCAAGCGATTTGGGCGCATTCAGGCGGTGGACCATCTTTCCCTGCAGGTTGAACCCGGCCACCTGGCCGGGTTTCTTGGGCCAAACGGAGCGGGCAAGAGCACCACGCTTTATATGATCCCCCGGCTGGTGCGGCCCACCAACGGTCGCATCAGCCTCTTCGGCGTGGATATCTGGAAAGATTACAAAAAGGCAATCAGCTCGGTGGGCATCACCGTGGAGACACCGGCTTTTTACGAGTACCTGTCCGGCCGGAAGAACCTCGAACTCGCCGCCCGTTTGCTCGACAACGTCTTCCCGCATGAAATCGACGAAATTCTGGAACGGATCGGCCTGGCGGAGCGGCAGCATGATCGCGTGCGGGTTTATTCGACCGGCATGAAACAGCGCCTGGGCATCGGCCGGGCATTGCTGGGTCGGCCACGCCTCCTGATCCTGGACGAGCCGACCAACGGGATGGATCCCGAGGGAACCCACGAAGTGCTCTCGTTCCTGCGCGAAAAAGTCAGTAACGACGGGCTTACGATATTTATCTCCAGCCATTTGATGTCCGAAATCGAGGAGTTTTGCGACACGGTCTTTGTCATCAATCGCGGGCATCTGGTTGCTTCTGGCAGCGTGAAGGAGTTGTTGAAACCGCATGAACGGATCGTGCGGGTCACCTTCCAGGGCAAGGTTCCCGGTCGCGATTTCATTTCGCGCCACGAACAGATTCGGAACGTGGAATCCGTGACGGCGGACACCGTGGAGATCACGCTGGCCCAGGACGATTCCGCATGGCTGAACCAATGTCTGCAGCAGGCGGGATTCAGAGTTTCGGCCATTGCACCCAAACAAAAGACCTTGAAAGAGTTTTTCCTTTCCATCACGGGCCTTCGCCACGCTGAAATGTCTCCTTCGATTGACCGGGCTTCGTCCATGCAAACCAGGTCTGGCGCGTCGCAGGGCCAGGCCTCGGCCACGCAGGCGGGCCTTCGCCACGCCGAAGTGCCGCTTAAGATGGATCAGGCTCCGGCCGCGCACACGGGAGACAAACCCTATGAGTAGCCTACAGGATTCTAACATCGCACATCGGGGCCATAAACCGCGATGCAGCGCAGGCTTTCCAGCCTGCGGGTTCTGGGGACTTTCCAGTCCCCAGTTGCTGGCCGCCAGAAACACGGGACAAGAATGTCCCGTGAACCCGCAGACAAGAATGTCTGCGCTACGATGAGGTCGTTCATGAAAAGCCAATTCGTACCATTGCTGCGAAACGAGGTCGCAAAGGCGGCGCGCCGCAAGCTGTCTTACTTCGGCATTTTAGGCGTGGGACTGGTGTGTGTGATCATTTATTTTGTCGCCGGGCAGCTCAGCAATGCAGCCACGGTGAACGCCTGGGGCTATGTCAGTTTTTCCATGCAAATGGTCTTCACGGACATTGGCCCGATTTCCATCATCGCGTTCGCGGCCATGTTGATGGCGGAAGAAACGGGCACCGGCACGATCCGCGCCGCGCTGGCCGCTCCGGTGCATCGTTGGGAGTTGTACCTGGCCAAAGCGGTCACCGGGTTGCTTTACATGATGGTCCTCTCCGCCGCCGCTCTGCTGTTCTCTGCGGCGCTAGCCAAAATCCATTACCACTTCGGCGCGGTGGGCGATTCCATGGGAGTTGTCTATAGCCGGAACCAGGCGATGCAACAGTTCTTGTTGGGATGCGCGCTCAGTTGGATACCGTTGGGGGCCCTCGTGATGTACGGCCTCCTGATCTCCACCATGTTTCGCAATCCGGGCGTGGCCGTGGCGGTGGGCATCAGCTCTCTGTTCCTCATCAATTTCACCAAGCACCTGGTGGGACTCGATCCCTACATCTTCACCCGCTACATCGATTACTCCTGGCTGAACCTCCTGCAGATCGCCCAGGGAATGGATTATCAATGGCGCCCCGAAGTCTGGATGATGATCGAATTGTCCGGAGTGTCCGCCGTCGTCACCTTCAGCACCGGCCTGATCCTTTTTGTGAGACAAGACCTCAACCATTAGTCCGGCGCACCGGTTCGCCATCTTCAATCCTCGCCGGTGAATTTGCGCCACGCACGCAATTGGCGCACTCAACCTTTCGTTGTGAACCTGACGCAACCGGAATTGGTCAGCGACCCCGGGTGATTGTGTGAGCCAAAACACGACCCCATGAATAACGAAAATATGACGGCGAACAATGATCGCGTCCGGGCGCCACGCCTCCGGGTTGCGTCCCCGTGGCGCTACTTCACGCTTTGAATGGTCCACCTGTCATCCACTTTCACCAGCACGAAGGCAGACAACCCCGACACCGCCTCGCCCGCGTACCAGGTGCCGATGGCTTCGGACACATCGTTCGTCGGGTCCATGGCTTTCGCGCTCAGGATTATCGCCGATTTGCCCGTGTCCTTGTCTATCGGCGCCTGGTTCGGATGAAGTTGCATCCGGTTGCTCAGCTTGATGGGCGGAACATGATTTGGAAATTTCCGAATCAGCGCCGCCACCCAGGCATCGTTGCCTTCAAGGAAAACCGCCGTGTATTCGCTGTTGTCCCAAGGGTGTTTTTCCAGCAAATAGCCGTAAACCGCCATTTCGATTTTGAAATCGTCCCGGCTCTCAAGTTTCCGGCTGGTGCTGAAGTCATCCGCCTTCTGATTCGTGCGGCACCCGGCCAGTAGACAAAGGAAAACTGCGGCAAAAATAAAAACTGTTTTCATTTTACCCACGGATACACCTAACGCGGCTATCGCCGCAACCACAGATTTTGGACTGCGGCGGGAA
>DLMG01000139.1:0-173 GCA_002479245.1 Verrucomicrobia subdivision 3 bacterium UBA7542
GGCGGTGGAACGCCGGCCTCCGGCACGGCGTGTTCGCATGACAAAACAGATTCGGGCCGTGTTGGAAGCCGGCGTTCCGGATTTTGCTTCAGCCATGCCGGGAAATCGCCGGGTTCCAACGTCCATTCGACCTGAAGCAAATCATCGCTGAATTTCACGGAATGATTTTTTAC
>DLMG01000139.1:274-5722 GCA_002479245.1 Verrucomicrobia subdivision 3 bacterium UBA7542
GCCAGCGCGGATTCGTATCCGGCGACATAACCCAGTTCCGCGCCGTGTTTGAGCGCGAACGCCGCCGCGGCGCTGGTGTGGTCGAAGCTAACGAGACGGAGCTGCGCCGGTTTTCCTTTCAAACTTCCACGAATGAGCCGGATGGCCGTAAGCGCGTTGGCCGCCGCGCCCAGCCCGACATCCCAAATCACAAATTCACCGGGCGTCGCCTGCACGCGTTCCGGCAGGTGCAATTGCCGGACGTAAAGTGCTTCGGCCTCGATGGCCGGCCCAACGACGGGATGAAACGTCTCGTCTTCGGCCAGCGAACGGACAGAACACGCGCCGTTGCGCAGATAGACAAGCGAGTAGCTGTTTGGCACGGCAGATTTTTTCCTAATTTGTCCCGGAGCGCGGATTGTCCTCAATCCGCAGCGTCTGGATTGGTTGGGAAAAGCTGCGAGTTGAGACAACTCGCGCTCCGATTCTCGGCCGAAAATTCAAGTAACGACCCTACCAGAATTTTGCAATACCGGCAACAAACGAAAAGCAAAACCGGCAACCCGCGGGTGCGGATTGCCGGTGAGAATATTGCGCCGTTTAGAGTTGCGCCATCGCCTTGTCCATCGCGGCGAAAAGCTGGCCCATCGTGGCTTCGGTTTCATCGCCCATGTTCGAGAAGCGGAACGTGGTGCCCTTGATTTTTCCATAACCGCCGTTAATCAGGAAGCCCTGGCCTTTGACGAGCTTCACCAGTTTCTCCACGTCCACGGTACGGCCGCCGGGTTTGGCGCCGTTGTTCACGCACGTCAGGGTGAGCGAGTCAAAGCCCTTGTCCGGATACAGCGTAAAGCCATGCTTGGTTGCCCAGTCACGGGACATCTGGCTTGTTTTGCGATGACGCGCGTAACGCGCCTCAAGTCCCTCGGCAAAAATGTCCTCGAGCTTGGATTCGAGGGCGAAAATGTGGCCGATGCTCGGGGTGCTCGGCGTCATGCTTTTCTCCGCGTTTTTCTGGAATTCGACAAAGTCGAAATAATATCCGCGGTCATTGATCGTCGCGGCCTTGGCCAGCGCCGCCGGGGAGCAGGTGAACAGGGCCGTGCCGGGCGGCAGGGCCAGCGCCTTTTGCGTGCCGGCCAGCATCACGTCAATACCCATCGCGTCAAACTCCAGTTTGACCGCTGACATCGAACTGACGGTGTCCACGATGAACATGACATCGGGATATTTTTTCTTGAGCGCGGCGATCTCGGCGATCGGGCTCATCACCCCCGTCGAAGTTTCGTTGTGGATCACCGTTAGCGCGTCAAACTGGCCGGTGGCAAGTTTTTTGTCCACGGCCTCGGCGCGGATGGGCGAACCCCACGGCACCTGGAGTCCCTCGGCGTTTTTGCCGCAACGCTTGGACACGTCGAGCCATTTGTCCGAGAACGCGCCGTTCATGCAGTTCAGGACTTTTTTGGAAACCAGATTGCGGATCGCGCCTTCCATCACGCCCCAGGCGGACGAGGTGGAAATGTAGACCTGCTGCTTCGTGTAAAGCAGTTGCTGGAGTTGTGGTTGGATTTTCGCGTACAGGTCTTTGAAACCCTGGCCGCGATGGCCGATCATCGGCGAGCGAAACGCCTTGAGCGTTTTTTCGCTTACTTCGATCGGCCCCGGTATGTGTAGTTTGACGTGTGCCATAAATTATGGGTGAAATTTTTCACAAGGTTGAGGGGTTGGCAAGCCATGTTTTGCCAAACTCACCGCATTATTTGCATCCGTCGCCCGGATGCCCGCCCCCGGTAGGGACGATTTCCACATCGTCCCAAACTTATTCCCCCTTCCCGAAAAGAACGGGACGCGGTGAAACGCGTTCGATCATGCCGCGTCCCAAATTTTCCGGCATTTTCTCCTTCCAAAACCGCCGCCGCCGCCGCACTTTCATCGCATGGCCACTGGCGAAGGAATCCATCGCGATACCGGACGCCAAACGCCCACCGCTGGCGCACACATTTTCTCCGGCCAGCCCAACATCTTCTTCGTCACCGTCAACGCAAAGAACGCCATCCCGTGGATGGCCAAAGCGACCGTCCAGCAGTCGCTCACCGAAATCTGGAGCAAGGAAGCGACTGCGTGGCGGGTGGGCCATTACCTCCTCATGCCGGATCATCTTCATTTCTTTTGCGCGCCGCACGATTTGCATTTCGACGTAGATACTTGGGTGGAGTTTTGGAAACGCCAGTTCAGCCGGCGACATCTGGACCAGCCATGGTCGTGGCAGCGGAAATCGTTTCATCACCGGCTGCGCAACCGGATTGAATACGAGGAAAAGCTGGCCTATGTGCGGGAGAATCCGCTGAGAAAAAAGCTGGCGGAGAAGCCGGAGGAATGGCCTTACCAAGGGCGAATCCACGACCTCAGTTGGTAGGGACACGTTCCACCCGCGTCCCAAATTTCATCCCTTTTCCAGAATAATGGGGACGACGTGGAAGTCGTCCCTACCATTTCGCGGCGGTGACTTCATACCGGTAGGGACGATTCCCACAGTGTCCCAAATCATTTATTTCACGTATCCATTCGCCCGGAACCATTCGACGGCGTCGGCGAGCGCTTGTTTCGGCGGCGTCTGCGGCAGCTTGAGCACCCGAATCGCCCTGGCCGGATTGAACCACATTTTGTATCTGGCCATGCGCACGCCCGCCAGCGGCGCCCGGGGCGGTTTGCCGGTGAAAAAGGCGGCGCACTCGTTGACATGCGCCGCCGCAAGTGCAACCCAATATGGAATTTGAATTTTTGGCGCAGGAATGCCGGTGATTTCCTCCAGCACGGCCAATGTTTCCCGCATGGTCCAGTTGCCCTCTTCGTTGCCCAGAATGTAGCGTTCGCCAATCTCCCCCTTTCCCGCCGCGAGGATGTGCCCGGCGGCCACATCGCGGACGTGGACCCAGTTCAATCCGGTGTCGAGATACGCCGGCAGTTTGCGGTTCAGAAAATCCACAATCACCTGGCCGGTCGGCGTCGGTTTCACATCGCGCGGACCGATGGGCGCGGTGGGATTGACGATGACGATGGGCAGCCCGTTTTTCACCAGCTTCACGGCCAGACATTCCGCCTGCCATTTTGAGCATTTGTAGTGATTCGTCAGTTGCTCGTTGGCAATCGTGTCCAGTTCCGTTGTCGGGGTGAATTGCCCATTCACCATTTTGGGCAGGCCGATGCAACCCACGGTGCTGGTATAGACAATGCGCCGGCAGCCGACCTTGCCGGCGGCTTCGAGGACATTGCGGGTACCCTCTACATTGACCGCATACATCGGCGCATAGTCGCGCATCCACAAATGATAACTGGCCGCCACGTGAAAACACCAATCACAGCCTTCGATTTCGCGCTCCAACAATTTCCCGTCGAGCACGTCGCCGGTCACGCGCTCGAACTCGACTCCGGCCAGCCCGCGTTTATCGCTGTTCGGCCGCAGCAGCGCCTTCACGCGATGCCCCCGCGCCACCAGCTCGTGAACGAGGTTCGAGCCGATGAAGCCGGAGGCGCCCGTGACAAAAGCTTTCATAATACCGCAGGAGATTCTGACACATTTTTACAACAATACACCGGAAGATTCCATAAAAAATTTCGCGCCCCCGCTTGACTTGAGGCGGCGGCTTGGAAAAACTGCCTGTGTTGTATGCCGGTCAAAAGCAGTGCCAGAAAAAAATTGAGTCGTGCCAGCCAGCGCGACCTTGACGTCACAATCGAATTCATGGAGGGGCTGGTCCGGCGCGATCCCGATTACGTGGACGCGCTGCAATTGTTGGGCGACCACTACACGCAACGCGGTCGCTACGCCGAGGGCCTCAAGGTGGATGAACATCTCGCGCGACTTGAACCGCGCAGCCCGCTGGTTTTTTACAATCTCGCGTGCAGTTGCTCGCTCATCGGGCAATTCGACCGCGCCGCGCTCGCGCTGGAAAAGGCGTTGCAACTCGGCTACCGGGACTTCCGCTGGCTGGCCAGGGACCCCGACCTCCACCAGCTCCGCCAGCAACCCATTTACCGCGACCTCGAGGCAAAAATCCAACGGATGAAAGTCAAAGTCGGCTGAGACACGAATTTCACGAATTTTCACGAATAAAATTCAAAGCCAAATCCGTGGGAATCCGTGCCATCCGTGTCTAAAACAATCTGTATTCCATGAATGTCACCGTCCGCGGCCGCACGCAACACTACCGCACCGTCGCCTTCGACCGCGCACGCAACGCCGTCCTGCTCATCGAACAGCGGCTGCTCCCGCATGAATTCAAAATCGTCGCCACGAAAAATTTCCACGAAACCGCCGGAGCCATCCACGACATGATTGTGCGCGGCGCGCCCGCCATCGCCGCCACCGCCGCTTATGGCCTGGCCCAGGGCGCACTCGCCTTTCGCGGACGCGACCAGCGAAAATTTTCCTGGCACATCGAAATCGTTTATCAAACGCTCAAGGCCGCGCGACCCACGGCGGTGGATCCGGTCAATGCCATGAACGGTGTCCGCGCCGTGATGCGCACCGGGAAAACCGTTGCCGAGCAGCAATCGCTCGCTCTCGCCGCCGCCGAGGAATTTGCCAGTGAAGACGTGCGGCATTGCGAGGAAATCGGGCGGCACGGCGCCCGGTTGATTCGCAGCGGCATGAAGATTCTCACGCACTGTAATGCCGGCTGGCTGGCGTGCGTGGACATCGGCACCGCCACCGGGCCGATGTATGCCGCGCAGGCGCAGGGCAAAAAGTTCCACATTTTTTGCGACGAAACACGACCGCGTTCACAGGGTGCGACGCTGACGGCTTGGGAACTCGCGCAGCAAAAAGTTTCCCACCAGGTCATCGCCGACAACGCCGCTGGACATTTGATGCAGCGCGGCGAAATTGATCTGGTCATTGTCGGCAGCGACCGCACGCTCGGGCGCACCGGCGAAGTTGCGAATAAAATCGGCACCTACACCAAGGCGGTTTTGGCGAAACGGCATGGGATTCCGTTTTACGTAGCGATTCCGCTTTCGACGATTGACTGGAATTTGAAACGCGGCTTCGACATTCCGATTGAGGAACGTCACGAAAGCGAAGTCCTCGGCGCATGGGGCGTGGAATCAAGTCCAAAGTCCAACTCCGCCATCGCGCGAGCAGGTGTCCAAAGTACAAAGTCCGCAAAAAGAATTTACGTTCGCGTGGCCAATCCGGCGAGTGGTGCGCGGAATCCGGGCTTTGACGTGACGCCGCCGGAATTGATCACGGGCATCATCACGCCGGTGGGAATTTTCAAACCGAAGGAGCTTTGGCCGCAACGGCGCAAGCTGGGTTTCACCATTTGAAACGGTTGCGGGCGAAACTTGAACTTGCTTCGGGCATGAAACGAAATTAGTGTGACTGTTCTGTGTGGCGGGGTAGCCAAGTGGTAAGGCAGGGCTCTGCAAAAGCCTCATTCGTCGGTTCGATTCCGACCCTCGCCTCCA
>DLMG01000066.1 GCA_002479245.1 Verrucomicrobia subdivision 3 bacterium UBA7542
TTTTCCCAGAGGCATATCAAACTGTGCCTAGGTTAATTGGAATTGCTATACCATTCCTATTTCGGTGTTCGGGCTAATATCTGCTTATACAATCCTGGGACATCTTGATTCACTTTCAGGCAGACAGGCCGGCTGGCGGAATAGCGTTTTCAAGCCCGGCACGCAATGGCCATGGTTTGCTTTTCCGGAGTTCCGAATCAGATTGAAAGTTGACTTCGTGCAATGCCGGGCTAAAGTTTCACTGTCTGTCGAGTCGCGCGCGTTACCGAAGAGCGCAAGCAACGCCGGCCGGCTGGCCTGCCTTGCCGCAGATTTGTGAGGAAAGCGGATCGCCGGCTCAAGTTTGTGGTAAAGAAATTAAAGTGCCATGTTGCGAGCAGTACGCCACTGAATTAACAGGAATGGTCGTCATATGAAATCTCGTGTCAAACCAATGGCGAAAAATTTGAAGGCTCAGCCCCCCGGCTCCCGCCGAAAGATATTCATCGTCGAGGATCACCCGGTTTTTCGCGAAGGGCTGGTGCAAATCATAAGCGGTGAGAAAGACTTGAGTGTGTGCGGCGAAGCGGGTGACGCAGAACACGCGTTCCAAGCCATTGCCCGTCTCAAACCGGACCTGGTGTTGGTGGATATTACGTTGCCGGGAAAGAGCGGCCTGGAATTAATCAAAGAGCTTCGATCGCGGAACCGCAAAGTCAGGATTTTGGTTGTGTCCATGCACGACGAAGCGCTTTACGTCGACCGAGTACTGCGGGCCGGAGGGGACGGCTACATCATGAAACAGGTGGATCCGGAAGAGATCGTCCACGCCATTCGCGATGTGCTGGGCGGGCATATCTACGTGAGCGAAGAAGTTTTGGCCAGCACGGCGAAAGTTTCACTGAAACGTATTTCCGAGCCGGAAACGCGACCGCTTGATCAACTCACCGATCTGGAACTCAATATCCTGGAATTGCTCGGCCGGGGGAAAAACAGCCAGGAAATTGCCCGTCAACTCCATTTCGATGTCCGTAAGATCATTGCTCATTGCGCGCAGATGAGGAGACAATTAAGGCTGAAGAGCGACAATGCGCTCGTCCGCTTCGCGGCCTTTTGGGTGGAAGATGGTGTTTCATAAACCGGCGGTTCCGGTTCGCAATGGCCGGCGGGCAGCAGGAGCGCCACGCCACTTCGTGTTGAGCCACCGCCCATCAACCGGCGGGCGGACAGGGAATGCGGACGCTGATGGTCGTTCCTTTTTTTGGCGTTGACAGCACCTCGCAGGTTCCGCCCGAAGACAAAGCCCGCTCGCGCATATTCGTCAGACCGATCCCACGCCACTTTCCCTTGCCCGCCCTGGATCGCCGCGGAGCGAACCCGCGCCCGTCATCCTGGATTCTTAAGACGACGGAGTCGCCCTGGAATGAGAGTCGCAGCCGGATCGTTCTGGCCTGGGCATGTTTCTCGACGTTGGTGAGGGCCTCCTGCACGATCCGAAAGAGATTCAGCTCAACCGCCGGTGGCAGGCGCTGGCCAAGGGGGGCGATGATGCATTTCACCGTCAGATTCGTTCGTGCCTGAATCTCCTTGCAGAAATTGCGGCAAGCCGAGGCCAACCCGAGCTCGTCCAGGTCGCTGGGGCGGAGGTTGTGTGCGATGCGGCGGTTTTCTTCCAGAGCCTGGACAAGCAAATTGTCGCAGCGTGCCAGAATCTCCCTGGCCGCCGGGTTCAGTGTCCCAACATGGCTTTCCACCTTGCGGAGCCTCATCTTGACGGAAGCAATGACCTGATTCACTCCGTCATGCATTTCGCGGGCCACGCGCAGGCGCTCGGTTTCCTGTGCCTCAATGATGCGCCAGGGCAACTGTCGCAATTCCTCTCCGACCCGCTTGCGCTCAGTGATATCCTGAATGACGCTCACCCAGCTCACCAACCGACCCACTTCATTCCTGATGGGCATCATACTATGTTCGGTTGGGAACACGGTTCCATCCTTGCGCCTCATCTTGAACTCGAAGTCGCTCAGGAACCCTTTGTGTTCGACCGCGGAATGCAGATGGCTGGCAAACTGTTCCGCCATTGCTTCATTCGCATGCAAGGAGGCGGTTGTCCGCCCAATCACTTCGTCGCGGGTGTAACCAAATATTTGGGTCGTCGCTGGATTGCATTCCTCGATGACCATCGTATCGGCATGAACAATCAAGACCGCCGAGCGAAGGCTGTGGAGCGTCTTCTCCAGCAGTCGGCGATTGGCTCGCAACGATTGTTCCGCCCGGATCCGGGCTATGGCGCCGGCGGCTTGAGCGGCAATCACCTCCAGCGCCTGGCATGACTTGGCGGGTATCTCCCCACGAACATGGGAACCCACACCGAGCACCGCAACCACTTCTCCGCTATGTTGGACCGGGAGGACATCCATGGCCAGCAGACTTTCACGCTTGAGTTGCTGTACAATACCGGTCAACGGTCCACCGGGCGGGCGGGAGCTGGCCCGGCCCGTGCCGTCTGGGCGCGCTGGCACCGGGTCTGCGGCAAAATGCGAGGCGCGTTTGGCAAAGTCGGCTGAAAACCCCCGGTGCACTATGAGATCCAGCGCCCCGGTTTCCGGGTCCACCAAAAATACCCCGCCACAGTCAATGCCTTCGCTCTGGAGGGCGATCTCCAGCAACTGCACCGCCGTGGCGTTCAAACCGATGCTCGAACTCAGATAGGTGCCAAAGTCACGCTGGGTCTGGAGCCACCTTTCGGCCCACTTGCGCTCGGTGATGTCCTGCGACACTCCCATCAACCCAATCACCTGGCCGTCCGGATTCACGATCTTTGAAGTGCTCAGAAAAATCGGGAAATCCGTCCCGTCTTTCCGGCGGTCCAGCACCTCGCCACGCCAGCTGTCAAGGTGGCTTTGCTCCAGAATCTCCGACATCAGCACCGGGGGATTGTCATTGTTCGGGGAAATGAGCATGTGGGGGGTCTTTCCCAAAATCTCCCCCCTCGTGTAACCGAAGGCCTCCAAAAAGGCGCGGTTCACAAATGTGAACCGATCCTCCATGTCCGTAATGCAAATCATTTCGACCGTGCTTTCGATGGCGTGAGCCAGCATCGCCACCTGTCCTTCTGCGCGCTTGCGCTCGGTGATGTCCTGGATGGTCCCCTCGATGTATTGAACGGCACCGCTGGCATCACGAACCGCGTGCGCGTTCAAGCTGACCCAGATTATGCTGCCGTCTTTGCGGTAATTGTTCTCTTCAAATCCTTGAATCGCCCCTTGTTCCAGCAGCAAACGTTTCATTTCCGCCCGTTTTTCGAGCGAGACATAAATCTGTTGCCCGACATCGGTCACGCTGGACATCATTTCCTGGGGCGATGGGTATCCGAACATCCGGGCCAAGGCCGGGTTGGCGATGAGAATACGGCCTTCCAGCGTCGTCCGAAAGATTCCTTCAGTTGCGTTCTCGAAGATGCTGCGGTACCGGGCCTCCGCATTCCGCAACGCTTCCTCCGTTTCCTTGCGCTGGGTAATATCGCGCATGAAAGCGAACACGCAGGGCTCCCGCAATTGGAGAAACGTCGCGATGACTTCCACCTCGATGATCCGTCCATCTTTGCAACGGTGGCGAGTCTCGAAACGGTCACTCCCGGATTGGCTAATGCGTTGTGCGTGTTGGACGACCAGTTCCGAAGAAGGCTCGTTGACCTCCACGTCGCTGGCACGCATGGACAATAGTTCCTCGCGGGAATAACCGCTCATGCGGCAGTAGGCCTCGTTCACGTCCACGAGATTCCCTTCAAGATCAATCATCCAGAAACCCTCCATCGCGGCGCCAATGATTTTTTGACTCAGTTCCTCGCGTTCCTTGAGCGCCTCCTTAATTCGCTTCTGCTCGGTGAGATCGCGGGAAATCCCCATCACGGATAGGACTTCCCCCCCCGGATTTCGCAACGGCACCAGGCGGGTCTCAACCCATTTCTCGGTCCCGCGGAACGGCTGGCCTTGCTCCGTGCGCGTGGACTCTCCCGTTTCGAAGACCCGTTGCACAACTTCTTGCTGTTGTCGAGCGATCTCCAGCGGGAAAAACTCGGTCTGCGGGTGTCCCAACAACTCCGTATCAGGCTTGCCCAGCCACTGGATGGCAACAGAATTCACATATTGAATGGCTGACTCTCGATCCAGGATGAAGATCGCGTCGGGAGAAGATTCAGCCAGACTGCGGTAGCGTTCTTGACTTTGCCGGAGCGCTTCTTCCGCCTGTTTGTGCCCGGTAATATCGGTGCTGATACTCACGACATGTGGGGGCTGGCCGTGGTGCCCGCGCACCAATGTCCATCTGCTGTGAAGGATGATCGGCTTCCGGGCTTTGGTCACCGCCTGCACCTCGCCACTCCATTCGCCGGTTTGCAGCAGCATTTTCTGCGCTTCGGCAAATGTCGAAGGATCCGCAAAAAATAAATCAGTGGTGCGGCCCTTAACTTCGTCGGCAGTCCAACCCAATAGACGCTCGGCCCCTTTGTTGAAATGCTGAACGTGCCCTTCCACATCGCGGATGATGATCGCGTCGTGTGCTTGATCGAGAATGTGCAGCAGTTCCCGGATCCTTGCTTCGGCCTGCCGCCGCGTAGTAATGTCACGCGCCACAATCACGATCCCGCGGGATTGGCCGTCCACGTCTGTTGACACGACGGCACTTAATTCCACCGGGAAACGGCTGCCATTTTTCCTGAGCATCCTGTACTCGGCGTTTCTCATGACACCAGTTTCGAGCATGGTGGTTAGGTCCGCCTTCATGCGCTCATGCTCCTCCGGCGGCATCAAGTCGAAGGCACTTTTTCCCAGCAACTCCTCCGGGCCTGCATAACCGAGCATTTCCACGGCCTGCCGGTTGGCCGAAGTCAGCCGGCCGTGAAGGTCAATCAGGCCAACGGCGTCGGGCAGGATTTCAACCAACCGCCGATAATGTTGCTCGCTGGCCCGCAGGGCGGCGGTGGTGTCGCGGAGACGCACGATCGTCCGAATCCGCGCCAGTAATTCTTCCGAGTCCAGAGGTTTGACCATGTAATCATCCGCACCAGATTCCAGGCCCTCGACCTTGTGGGCGGCGTTCGTAGCGCCGCCGGAAATCAGAACGACAAAAACATCCCGCAGATCAGGGTCACTCTTGATTTGTTTGCAGACCTCCATTCCGTTGAGGTCAGGCAGCATGACATCCAGCAGGACCAGATCGGGGCGCTTTTCGCGTGCCAATTGAAGACCGTGCTGGCCAGTTGATGCCGTCAACACATCGTACCCGGCGGCGTTAAGGATTAGGGTAAAGACTCCTAGGATTTCGGGTTCGTCATCCACCACGAGTATGCGAGTGGTCTGGTTCATATCTGACGCTTGCTTGGTTCAAGCCACAAAATGTGTTCTAACGGGAGAGCTAATACCGAAACGAACGCGAGAGCAAGAACAAACTGCCTGATTTTCAAACAGGGTGCTTCACCTCGTTCGAGGAATGGGGAGGTTGGAGTTGAGTTTCCCAGCAATTGGAACGGAGCTTGGGACGGGAGGATCTCGCCACGTTAGGTTCGGTGGCGGCACCTGGGGCTTCGTCGTGCCTGGCCGATTCCTGGCCAATTTTCAGGTTCTCGGTCGGCTCGGTTCGGGAACGGCACGCCCGTTGTGGGCGTGATCCAAACAGCCCAGCACAGGTAAAGGGGGCCTGTACCTCACATGAAGGTTTCGCCTTCCTTCGTGGAGAGTCTGCCTGACGGTCTCGACCTCAGTGCTCGTTCAGATACCACCGGCATGGGTCACCGGCCAATCAGCGGTCACTGATCCCAGACGGCCAGCCGGTGATTCTCGAAATTGTCGTGACTGAAATGAAATCACCAGACAAGCAATCTCAAGAGGTCAAGGAGTGTTTAGGCTCTTTTTTCATTTGCGTATCGTATCGTCAGACGGTTCATTATGCAAACGAAATATACGAGCCAATGAGGGCAAAATCACAAATATGCAAAGCGGTCCCTCACCACATTGCCCGCCAACCAGCGATCACTCATCTCTGACGGACAGCCGGTGGTTCTAGGAATTGTCGTCACGGAAAACTTCCACGTTTAAGGGCGCAGGGCCTTGGCGCGACTAGAAGGCACGCTGGGGGGGCGTACACTGGCTATCGTAACGGCCACAACTATTCCACCCGGCGCCTGGGCATGCCTCTTGAACTGGCCGCCGCTCTGAAGGTCGCCCCCTTGGCCGAAACACGAAAACTGGAGCGCGAATTGAAACGAAAGAAAAACCCGCGCCTCGCACTCTTCCTGTTGAAACAACGCCGGCAGTAACTCTCCATTTTGAGCAGCCCCGAAAGCTTTCGGGGCTGGTGGGCCCGCTCGGATTTGAACCGAGGACCAACCCCGAACGCATTCGGGGCTGCTGCGCGTAGCGACAGCGAAGGCGGGCAAACCGGATTAACTCACTGTTTTTCCCCTGTTCCCGCCAGCGCCGCGTTGCGTTCCTGCAACGATTTTTGGAGATACTGGTCCTCCGGGGCTTCGAGCCAGGCGGTGTACCAGATATCGCCCAGCATCTGGCCGGCCTTGACGAGCTGGCCGTCGAGGCACGCGCGGCCCTCCAAGCCCTTGTCCCCTTCGCCGGTGAGCTTGCCTTCCTTCTCCAGCTCATAAAGCGGCCCGACCAGTTTGTTTTGTTCGACGATATAGCTCACGGCGTCGCGGAACATGCCGTCCGGCTGGCCCGCATTTTTAATGCGCTCGGCGGGATGAATTTTCCCCGCCAGTTTCCCGGCGTTTATTCCGCCGGTCTGGCGAAAGTACCCGCCGTCAATCCACGCGTGAAATTTCAGGCTGGTCGTGTAACCGTGCGGATTGTCGCCCACCCAGCCATTGAAATGCATCGTCGTGTGCAGCGGCTGCGAACCGTCACCAACAAAATGCCCCATCACGCCCATGACATAGACGACGTTGGCCTGCGCATTGGCGATCTCCTCCGGCGTGCCGCCGTATTTCTGAAACGTTTTCAGGTAGCTGAAGCAGGATTTCAGTTTTTCGTAATATTCCGTGATGGCCCACGGCAGGAACCCGCTCAATTCGCGCGTGTGGTCGGCGTCCCTGGCCGGATCAATGAACGGAAATTTATCCGGGTGCGCCGCCCGCTCCCGCGCAATGATTGCGACAAAATCGTAACGCATCAACGGCAGCGTCTCCGGCGTCAGGCCGTAAAGCTTCAAATCCTCCAAATCAATGTAATGGTCCGGCCCGTTGAAATGTTTCAGTGGCAAATCGCCCACATTCCGCCAGCGATCCGGCTCGCCCGCGAGAAACGCAATGCGCGCCCTTCTTTCAGGCGTCAGGGTGAACCCGCCGAAATCCGCCGGTAACGACGCCAGCGCCAGTTCGTTGATGGCGTGATGCCCTTCGTAATCCCACGCCCCGGCATTAAAAGTCAACGCCCCCAGCACCACTGCAATTGTGAGTAATTTTTGATGCATAAATGAATCCTTAATGCACACCACGTTAGCGGAACCCGCCGCTTATGCAAAAAAGAATCTGCTGCCTTTGCAAAAACGAATTGGCTTGGGGCCGGTAAAAATCGCGATCGGTGGCGGCGAACCGAAGATTGGCCCCTGGGAGCGCCGGCGTCTCGCCGGCCAGTTTCGCTGTCACACGCCGGCGCTCCCAGGCCAAATTTACCTGATGACAAATTCGTGTCCCTTCGTGTTCATCCATCCTCTCCACCCTCCGCAGTGCTGCTACGGAGGACGGGCGCAGTGTTGCTACGGAGGACGGGTTCGTGGTTAAATTTTCGCGTGAAAATCATCACCGACGAACGCTGCGCCGGTTATTCGCGCCTCGGCCATCCCGAACGCCCGCTGCGCATCCTCGCCACACTCGAACTCCTGCGCAACCAGACCGAACTGCCGATTGAATGGGCTGAACCGGGCCGGGTGAGCGACGCGCAAATTCTTCGTGCCCATTCGGCTGAACATCTTGCGCGCTTGAACGAGCCGGAGGATTTCGATGCCGACACGCCGTTTTACGAAAACATCGCTGATTTCGCCCGCGCCTCCGCCGCCGCCGCCCTCGCCGCACTGACCGCCGCGCGCAATGGCGAAAGCGTTTTCAGTTTGATGCGACCGCCCGGCCATCATGCCACCCGCGACCGGGCAATGGGCTTTTGTTACTTGAACAACATCGCCATCGCCGTGCTCGAAGCCGCAGCCACAGGCGCAAAGCGTGTCGCGGTTTTCGATTTCGACGTGCATCACGGCAACGGCACCGAAGCCATTTTACTCAACCGGCCCGGCACCGCGTTTTTCTCCATCCACCTGT
>DLMG01000301.1:0-5117 GCA_002479245.1 Verrucomicrobia subdivision 3 bacterium UBA7542
GTTTTGCCATGAGTCAACGCGCGGGTGCATTTTTTTAATTGGGACAGCATAGCTGTAATTCACGTCGAACTTGCGAAATGGACTCTCCGACGGCGTTTGGAGCGGCTGATAATCTTCCCGGCGCTGAAACCATCGTGCGGCATTCATGCCAGCGGACTACTCCAATGCTCGGACAAACCGGCCACTTGTCTGATCCACCCCCGCTTTCAACTTCTGCGCCATGCCGGTTGCACTCCCGGACGGACATGAAAAAAGTCCTCGAAGCAAACGATGTTTTATTTCCCGGATTGACCGGCCTTCGGCGGTGAAATGACATGCTGCGCTTCCCAAGATTGGAAGTTGTCATCGGATGCCACAATTTGTCCGACGCCACCTGCCATGCCATAAACTCTCATCATCTTTCCGTCCGGGCCCACCCAGGTCTGTTGGTCACGAATGACCGCTATTGTTCCGATCGGAAGGCCTTTTAAGTTATCAAGTGATCCCTGGTAAACAATTTCAAATTGATTGGTTCCCGACAAAGACAAGTTTTCTTTTGCCAGGTAAGGGGCAATCTGGTCGAGATTTGAAGGGCATTGGCCTTGATGATCGGAAGCGTAGTACCAAAATCCAAGGGCGAGGCGCATCGCGTCGGTTGTTTTACCGCCCGCCATTTGGTGCAGTTGCTCCCAGTATTCTGGCGTGTGGGTTTCCGGAACCGGCGCGGGCCGCGCTGGCTGCGGTTCAGGGCTCTTTTCCAATTGCCTGCCGAGGTCATTCGTTTGCTTTTTAAGCGCTTCGGCTTCGCTGCGAAGTTTCGCAAGTTCAGCCGTGTGGTTCTCCGGAGGCGCGTTATTGGCGTGGGCGACCAGATTTGAAAGACGCTGGTTTTCCGCGGTTAATGCGGCCAGTTGTTTGTCTTGCTGTTGCAACAACGTTTCCCTCTCGCGGAATTTGACCTGAGATTTAGATTGAATCATCAGCGATGCCGCCGCGCCGGTGATGGCGATGGCTGCGATGGAGATGATTTTGAGTTTTGTCATGGTTAAGAAGCTTGAAGCACTGGAGATGATTAATGGACCAGGGTCCAGCGGTTGGTGACTCTTTCATCGGCATTACGCCCTCCATTCAGGTCCATGGCCTCGCGCAGGTCCAGCGCTGGATTCACCGGGGCTTTCTGGGTGATCACCCAATCTCCACCCGGCTGCAATTCGCTGACCAGACTGCTCGCGGGCAGGATTTCATAACGCTGCAGGATTACATCATCAATGGGGGATTCGAAATAGGGTTTCAGTTCCGAAAGGTCGTTGGGAAACTGCCCGTTATTGTCCCGGGCATACTTCCGCAACGCCACCCCCAACATCTCGAACACCCGATCTTCTGCATTGGCCCGCAATATCCTTGCAGCGCGGGCAAAATCATCATCGGTGGTGAGGGTGTCAGCGGCGTTGACCCAAGCCTGATCTGAAAGATTCTGAAGCTCCGGAATCTTTTCGGAGGGATTTGCTTCCAGCCATTGCTTGAGCCGGTCCGCTTGCGCCGCATACATTTTTTTCATGGATGCCAGTTGATCCTCCGGTGACAGCGGAAGTGCGGTTTTCGCTGAAGTCATTTCCTGGACACTCCTCCTTAAGAGTCCGACCTCGCTGCGGAGCCTCAGAACCTCAGGCAATTGGTTGTCTGAAAGCGATTGGGTGTTTTTTGCCTGGGCAAGGAGGTTCGCCAGGCGCTGGTTATCTGCGTTTACTTGAGCCAGTTGATTGGTTTGAAGCTGCCAGGCTTTGTCCTGCTCGCGCAGTCTGGCTTGCGCGTGGTGTTGAACCAACAGCGGCGTCACGACACTGACGACGATGACGGCGTTGATGATCCCGGCTTGAAGTTTTGTTGTGGCCATAAATTTCAAAAGAGAGAGTGTGGTTCCGGTCCCGGTTGTCAAGCTGGCGAGAGCAGCCGCTGGAATGCTGGCCGCCAGTCCCGCAGGCGCAGCAGTGACCGCTTCGCCGGCAAGTGCCGTCCCCAGTGCGGCGGCTGAAAAAGTAACGCCACGATGTTTCAGGAGGAGATGCAGCTTTTCCAAGGCGCGTGTCACTCGTTTCTGAGCGGCGGCTTCGCTGGTTCCCAAAGCCTCGCCGACCAGGCGAAAGTCGAGCTGTTCATAAAAGCGCAGTAAAACGGCCGTGCGGTCCGCCGCGCCAAGCCGGTTGATCGCTTCGTCGAGAATGGGCGCAACCTGGCCCAGGTGCGTTTCCAAGTGGTCTGGTGGTGCGTTCATTTCGATGGCCTGCCTTTCACGCGCTTGACGACGGCGCTCGCCGCGCAGGGTCTTGGCGGCTACAAAACAAGTGTGCCGGTGCAGCCAGCCACCCAACCTGACTTCATGGGAAAGGTTTTTAGCCAAGTGTGCCAGATCCACAAAAACAGTTTGGGCCACGTCTTCCGCCAAATGCGTATCACCGCCGACCAATCGAACTGCTGTTGAATAGACAAGGTTGAGGTAGCGTTCGGCCAGTTCCTGAAAGGCTGCTTCCGAGCCGTTGTTCACATAATCTGCGAGCAATCTTTGGATGTCCGTCATCTTTTACTACTATTAAAGACCCGCTGGCAGACGAAAACAGACAAAAAGTTTTGAAAAGAGGAGCGCCGCTAAAACCGAGGCAAAAAGTGCAAGTAATATAGGGCCGTTTCGCCGCCTTACAGCTGCACGAGATGACACATGAAATCAGATGTGCACCGTCAGCCGCATACAATACATCCACGCCGCCGTGAAAAAGGGACAGTCTATTTTTAAATATTTTCGGACCTGGGATTTGGCGGGATTTGGCTCATTTACTCCCAATAGACGGAATGTCGGCGTGCTCCGTCAGACGCATACATTCCTTCTCCCCGGGGGAGAAGGCCAGGATGAGGGCGAGCCAAAAAACATTCTTGCCTTGGCATCACGCCATCGGCTTTCGCGGTTTGAAAATTAATATCGGCCTTCGCTTCCGAAGGCCGATGGCATTTGTTGAACTTGATTTATTTGCCCGGCGGTGTGGGCGGAGCGGGTGGATTCGGCGGCGGTTCCATCTGCGCCTGCAGCTCGCGGTGATTCACCTTTCCGGTGCCGAGCTTCGGAATCTCCTTCACCACTTTTATCTCGCGCGGCACACTCAGATTCGTCAACCCTTTGGCTTTGATGGCGTCGCGGATTTCGTCCAGGGTCAGCTTCGGTTCGTTGGTCACGGCGATGAGGGCTTCGCCTTTGTTTTCCTCGGGGCGCGTGATGACGGCGACCTGGCAATGCAGGCCGTAGTGCGGAAATGCTCCGGCCAGCGCGTCCTCCACCGCCGTGAGGCTCACCATCTCGCCACTCACCTTGGCAAAGCGTTTCAGCCGCCCGAGGATGTGCAGGTAGCCTTCAGCATCCACGCTCACGATGTCGCCGGTATCGTACCAGCCGCCGAGGGCCTGGAACCTCGCGTTCGCCTCCGCGTTCAAGTAGCCTTTCATCACGTTCGGCCCATGCACGAAGAGCCGCCCGCCCTCTGCCACACCTTCGACCGGCTCCAGCTCGTATTCCATGCCGGGCAGGAGACGGCCCACGGAGCCGTAGCGCGGCTCCAGCGGTGTGTTGACACTCAGGCACGGAGCGCATTCCGTCGCGCCATAACCTTCGAGGATGCGCACGCCGTATTTCTGCGACCAGGCGAGCGCGGTGGCTTCCTGCAGCTTCTCCGCGGCGGCAAACAGATACCGGATGCTGCGGAAGTCGTAGGGATGTGCCTTGCGCGCGTAGCCGTTCAGGAAGGTGTTGGTGCTGATAAACACCGTGCAGTTGCGGTCGTAGAGCACCGACGGCACCATGCGGTAATGCAAGGGCGAAGGATAGAGGAAGATATAAATTCCGCGCACCAGCGGCAGGAACGCCCCCGCCGTGAGACCGAAGCTGTGGAAGAGCGGCAGGCAGTTGAAGAGACGGTCGCCGTCGGTTATATCGGTGACCGCCAGCATCTGGCGGATGTTGGCGAGGATGTTGCCATGCGTCAGCTCGACACCCTTGGGCACGCCTTCGGAACCGCTCGTGAAAACAATCACGGCCGTGGAGCCGGCCGATGGCGAACTGCGGATGGCGGACTCCGATAAATCGCGAGCTGGTTGCGGAATTAAAACGTGCCGGAGCAGCGTGAGGAATTTCCGGGAGCCGGTGATGCCGGCGCGCACGTCTTCGAGATAGATCAGACTGATGCCCGCTTTCACAAAATCGTCCACGTTTAGCTTGGCGCGTTCAAAAAAGGCGCGCGAGGTGACGATGTGCTTCAGTCCGGCCAGTTCCGCGCACGCCAGCATGGTGGGTGTGCCAGAGGAGAAGTTCAGCACGGCGGGCACTTTGCCCAGCCTCCACAACGCGAGGATGACAACCGGTGTGGCGTTGACATTGGGCATCAACAGGCCGATACGCTCGCCACCCGCAACTGTGCCACGCAAGGCCTGCGCCAGCACGTCCGCCCCCACCACGAGCTTCCGATAGGTCAGCTTTTGCTGTGTCGTGTCTTCGAGGATGATATGGCCGGGATGTTTGCGGGCGCTCTCCGCCACTGCCGAGAGGACATTCTGCGCGCCGAACGCCATCTCGACCTCGAACTGCTGCCGCACCATCTGATCGCGGAGCCAGCTGGTCAGCAGCGTCCGCGCGCGACCGGTGCTGATGTCTCCCAACTCGGGCGCAGCCAGCGGGGCGCTGAAATGCACGGTCACTTTGGGAAAACATTTTTTCCAGCCCGGATTGGGGGAAAACGGCAGGCATCCGGCGCCGCGCAGGTAAGCGGTGATGACTTTCGCCCTGGTTTTAAAAATTAAAAAGCCGGTGCCATCGAAGAGCTTCATCAAGGCGCCCGTGCGCGACAGGCGGCCTTCGGCAAAGAGCACGAGCCGCCCGCCGCCTTTGAGAAACTCCGCCATGTGCTTCACCGCGTAAGGCGAATTGGTATCAATGGGCAAGGTGTAGTGGTTGATCATCACTTTCCGATGCAGCCAGCTCGTCTGCGCCGAGATGCTCGAAGTGACGAACTTCCAATCCTCATCCAGGCAGACCCAGAGAAACAGCCAGTCGATCCAGGAGAGGTGATTCGGAATCAAAAGCACCGGGCCGGGCGTTTTCA
>DLMG01000301.1:5240-6559 GCA_002479245.1 Verrucomicrobia subdivision 3 bacterium UBA7542
AGTTTTCATGGCTTTGGGAAGTGCATCATTTGGGAGCGCGCACTTCAAACAAAATTTGTGCCCGGCGAATGTGGCTAGAATTTGAGGCTGATGCCGAAACCGGGGTCCAGGCCCGTTGGAATCGCCGCCGCCGGATTTGGGTATGCTGGTTTTAAACTCAGCTTAAAGGCAAAACCTTCCGAGCCGAAGAGTTCGTAGTTGAGTTGCCGGTCCGCCACCGTGAGCGCGTGTTTCGTGGCATTGCCAGACCGGGGTTGTAACTTGCCAAAACTTCCTGATGGGAGGTCTCTTTGCAAGTTGAGACTTGCGTGATAAGGGTCTGGATCGTGGATTGGTACCGGTGGATCGAACGATATCTTTATGTCGTCCAGGAAGCCGCTGTTCGTTGCCGGATGCGGCAGGTCCATCTTGGCGTACGTCAATTCAGGTGTTGTGAGGTGACTTTGGCTGGTTGCCGCCGGGGGCTGCTTCACATGCAGAATGGCTCCGATCAGCAAAATAAGTCCGACGAGTCCTACGAGTGCCAGGCATCGTTTCAGGTTGATCAGTTTAAATCCCATTTCAGTTTGCGTTCCCAACGCCGCCACAAGTTAGTGGCCCAACAGGATGCATTCGCTTCGCGAAGCGAGGTCGCATTAGCGGTTGAGCATCACCCGCCCGGCGCGGCTCGATCCCGGAAGTTCAACCAGTTGTTTGTAGAGATATTCGGATTCGTTTATTTCTTGTAAGAACCGAACATCAAGCTCCATCCTTTCCTTGCCAATACCATCTTTCGTGTCCTTGGTCCCAGCTTCATAAATCACAGCAAATGCCCGCTGGCTTTCAAGCTCCAATCTGAGCGAAATAAATGTATCCTCGGTGCGAACCACCACTTTAAGCGTATTGAAGTTCATTTTCCTCCTTGAAATTTTTCACGGCCTGAACCCTCACGGCGGTTCCGGCCGAGACATCGGCTGGCACACTTGCCGCCCAATTGAATGGCAGTTCTCGTTATGGAGATGGTCGGCTGGTTGACCAGGTCATCGAACGTCAACTCCGCCGCCTGTTTAATTTTCATCGGCATAGCATATCCCCGGAAGCCGTCCTGTCGCTATGGGGTGTTCGCCCCACCTGGTGGTCAGTACCAACGCCTGGCGGTTGGCGCGGGCAAGCATCGTTCGGTCTCCATCAAATATTCGGTGAGCTGTGATAAGTGGCCAGTCTTCGCTCTGCTTCCGCCTCCGTTTCCTTCGGCGCGACAAGCAGCGCATTCGCGTCAATTCGCGCAAATCTCGTTTCCCTTCTCGCAAACTCGCGGGACTTTTCTTCCATTCGCGCTT
>DLMG01000294.1:0-5341 GCA_002479245.1 Verrucomicrobia subdivision 3 bacterium UBA7542
ATGTATCTCCGCAACGAATACGAGACAATTACGGAATACAATGCGCAGGCGGGCAGCATTGCCGAGAAATATCATTTCCTCGTCATCGCCTCGTTTCCGGTGAACTTCAGCGACACGGCGGCGCGGCGGCTGCGGAATATCGCCGCCAGCGGCGCCCGGTGCGGAGTATACACGCTCATTCATTGGGACCAACGGCACGCCCTGCCCCCGGAATTCGTTCCCGACGAGCTCAGGAAAAACAGCATCGGCCTCGTCCGCACAGAAAAGGGTTTTGAATTGTCCGGCTGGCACAAGGCTGGAACGCAATTGGTCCTCGACCGGCCTCCCTCCCCGGAATTCGCGACGCAATTCCTTAATGAAGTCGGCCAGAGCAGCAAGGATTCGAATCGCGTCGAGGTGCCGTTCGAACAGGTCGCGCCCCCGGACTCCAAACTCTGGACGGAGGACACCACCGAGGAACTCACCGTGCCCATCGGACGTTCCGGCGCGACCAAATTGCAACAGCTCGCCATCGGCAAGGGCACGCGCCAGCACGCGCTGGTGGCCGGCAAAACCGGTTCCGGCAAGTCCACCCTGTTCCACGTCATCATCACCAACCTCGCGCTCTGGTGCAGCCCGGAACAGGTCGAGTTCTACCTCGTGGACTTCAAGAAAGGCGTGGAATTCAAGTGCTATGGCACCCGCCGGCTGCCGCACGCAAAGGTGGTGGCCATCGAAAGCGACCGCGAGTTTGGATTGAGCGTGCTTCAGCGCGTGGACGAGGAACTGCGCCGCCGCGGCGATCTGTTCCGCAAACTGGGCGTGCAGGACGTCACCGGTTACAAACGGGCGGGCGGCACCGAGCCGATGCCCCGTTCGCTGTTGATCATTGACGAGTTCCAGGAATTTTTCGTGGAGGAAGACCGCGTCTCGCAATCCGCCGCCGTCCTGCTCGACCGCATTGTCCGGCAGGGCCGCGCCTTCGGCATTCACGTGGTGCTCGGTTCGCAAACTCTGGGCGGTGCCTACACGCTGGCCCGCGCGACCATCGGCCAGATGGTCATCCGCATCGCCCTCATGTGCAACGAGGCCGACGCCTACCTGATCATGGACCAGGACAATCCGGCCCCGCGCCTGCTCACGCGGCCCGGCGAAGGCATTTACAACGATGTTGCCGGTTCCATCGAAGGAAACAGTCCGTTCCAAACCGTGTGGCTGCCCGAAGACGTGCGCGACCGTTACCTTGCAAAAATCCGTGCGCGGGCCGATCAAAATCAGAATCAATATCCGGGGCCGTTTGTGTTTGAAGGCAATGCGCCGGCGGACGTGAAAGAAAACCCGTTGTTGAATGAGTTGTTGAATGCTCCCAACCCGTTCTTCCTCTCCGCCTCCGGCGGGAAACCTGGGAGCGCCGGCGTCCCGCCGGCACAGACGAAATTCGCCGGCGAGACGCCAGCGCTCCCAGGAACAGGGTCGGGAAAACAAATTCCCGCAACAGCGCGCATCTGGCTGGGCGCGCCCAATTCCATCAAGGGACCGACCGAGGCCGTCTTCCAGCGGCAAAGCGGCAGCAACCTGCTGATTGTCGGGCAGAGCGAGGAACGTTCCGTGACCCTGCTGGCCATCGCGCTCGTGTCCCTGGCCGCCCAGTATCCGAAAAAATCCGCGCGGTTCATCCTGCTCGACAGCTCGCCGCCTGGATTTCCCCAGCGTGAATTCCTGCAACGTGTCATCAAGGCGGTTCCGCACGAAATCATTCAGGCCAACAACAGCAACCTCGCGGAAATCATGAACGGCCTTGCGGAGGACTTGAAACGCGGCGATGAAAAGGGCCGGGCACCGGAGACGTTCGTGTTGATTCACGGCCTGCAAAATTACAAGAAGCTCCGGCAGGAGGATGAATTCAGCTTTTCCAGCAGCGACGCCGGAAGCGCTGTCAACCCCGCCACCGCGCTGATGAGTCTTATCAGCGAAGGCCCCAGCCAGGGATTTCATGTCATCGCCACCTGTGACACCTACAACAACGTGAATCGTTTTCTGGGCCGGAAGACGCTGACCGAATTTGAGATGCGCGTGCTCTTCCAGATGAGCGCCAGCGACTCCGCCAGCCTGATTGATGCTCCGGATGCCAGCACGCTCGGCCTGCATCGCGCGCTCTATTACAACGACCGGGAAGGATACATCGAGACGTTCCGTCCGTACGCGCTTCCCGGCAACGATTGGATTGAGGAAACCGCGCAGCAACTCAAGCGGCTGCTGGAATAATCGTTCGCCTTGGAGCCAATTGAAAAAACTGAAATCTGTTAGTTATTGATTTTCAATTGATTGACAAAACTTTGTCCCACGTGGGACAAAGTTTTGTAAGCAGACGACGCGGTATAATTCCGACAACTGTCTTGCAGGTGATTCAGCGAAAAATGTTCTCAGCCGCTAGACGTACAGCGCGCTTTCCAAATCGTGCACCAGCACGCTCATGAACGGGTAACGCTTGTCCGGGTCGCGCGCGAGGCACTTCATGACGACCTTTTCGAGCACGGCGGGAATGTCCGCGTTGTGTTCGCATGGTGACATGGGGCCGGAAGTGTCCATCTGCGCGGCCAGGATTTCCGAGGGGGTCTCGCCGGGAAATGGTTTCTGGTTGGTCAGCAATTCGTAGGCGGCGACGCCGTAGGAAAAAATGTCCGCGCGCGGGTCAATGGGTTTTTGCTGCAACTGCTCCGGCGCCATGTAACCGGGCGTACCCGGATTCTTCGACATTTTCTTCGGTTTCTCGGGGATCGGCTGCGCGAGGTCAAAATCAATCAGCCGCACATTGCCGTTGCGCGTCACCAGCACGTTTTCCGGCTTGAAATCGAGGTGCATGAAGCCGCTCTCGTGCACGTGGCTCAGGCCGAGCGCCATATCAATCAGGATTTGCGCGACGTTTTCCGTCAGCACCGGATCCTGCCGCGCGAACAATTCCTTCAAATTCGCCGCCTCGATGTAATCCATGACCATGTAAAGCGTTCCGCCCTGCCGGCCATGCTCCACATAGCCAACGACATAATCGCTTTCATTGATTTTGGAAAGCACCTCGCACCCGCGCAAAAACCGGCGGCGGGCCAGCAAATTGAACCGCAACCGGTCATTCAATTTCCGCAGCGCATAAGGTTTGCCGCGGCTGTCCGTCACCAGCCAGATCTCGGCCATGCCACCGCGGTTGATGAGCTCCTGCGTATAAAACCGCCCGAATCGTTCCTGCTTCACCGGTTCGACCGCCACTGCTTCCTGCAATTCACGCGCCATTCTGTCTATTCCTTAACACGTCGCGCCCGCCAACGCGAACAAAACTTTTTTCACCGTCGAAGGATAAGGACGAACTGGAGTCGCCTTCGGTGACAACAATTCACGCGATGAACTTGAACTCCATCTTTCACCGCTCCGCCATCCCATTCAACATCATTGTCGTCTCTTGTCCGCCAGCTCGAAACCGCGCCGGGAGGCGTCGAATTCGCGCTTGGCTTGAATTGCGTGAAAACGTATCGTCGCGCCATGCGACCGCTCCGGGCGCTGGTCATTTATCTGGTCGTGGTGTTTATCGGCGGCGCTTTGCTCGCGCCGTGGCTTTACCGGCTCGCGCAAACCGCCGGGCATTCGTTTCCTCAAATCGCCGGCGTGTCGTTTCACCGCTTTGTGAATCGCTCGCTGCTGATTCTCGCGCTGGCCGGACTCTGGTCGTTGCTGTGCGCGCTTGGCGCGACCTCGTGGCGCGAAACCGGCCTGGTCCAAATTCACGGCCAGTGGAAAAAGCTTTCCGGCGGCCTGCTGCTTGGTTTCGTTTCGCTGGCCGTTGTCGCCGGAACCGCCATCGGCGGTGGTGACCGCGTTTTTATTCAGGGCCTGACCGCCCACAAAGTCGTGGGAATCATTTCCAATGCCATCGCCACGGCGGCCATCGTCGCCACCATCGAGGAAATTTTATTTCGCGGCGGCATTTTTGGCGGATTGCGAAGGATTTTTCACTGGCCGCTCGCGCTGATTGCCAGCAGCATGATTTACGCGCTCGTCCATTTCCTGCAACCCGCGGAACTTACCGGTCCGGTCGCCTGGAATTCAGGACTGATCCTGCTCCCGCGGATGCTGGGCGGTTTTGCGGATTTCCACGCGCTCGTTCCCGGTTTTTTCAATCTCACGCTCGCCGGCATCCTGCTCGGCCTCGCGTATCAGCGCACCGGCAACCTCTATTTTTCCATCGGCCTGCACGCGGGCTGGATTTTCTGGCTGAAAACTTACGGCGCATTCACCATCAGCGCGCCGCGCGCCGCGACCTGGTTTTGGGGCACGGGCAAATTGATTGACGGCTGGCTCGCCTTGATTGTGCTCATCGTCACGCTCGTGGTTTTCAAATTTCTGCCCCTCAAACCGGCGCGCGAACCGTTTGCGATTTCGCGATGACCGCGCTCGTCGAACCATTTCAAAAGTGGTTCAGCATCGGCCTCGGTTTTTTCTATCCCGAAATCTGCCAGCTTTGCGAAACCGAACGCGCGACCGCCCGGGACGGCTTCGTTTGCGCGCGCTGCTGGTTGCAGGTGCGCTTCATCAAACCGCCGTTTTGCGGACGCTGCGGATTGCCGTTCGAGGGCGACATCACGACGCCATTTGAATGCACGAATTGCCGCGAGATGGAACTGCACTTCCGTTCCGCGCGCTCGGCGGTCGTCGCCCGGGGCGTCGTGCTTGAAGCCATCCACCGCTTCAAATACCAGCGCCAGTTGTGGTTTGAAAATTTCCTCGCCGGACTGTTCTTGCGCGAAGCGGTGCCCGCGCTGCGCGGCCAAAACTGGAATCTGATCGTGCCCGTCCCGCTGCATTCAGTGAAACAGCGCGAACGCGAATTCAACCAGGCCGGACGTCTCGCCGCGCGCTTGAGCGCCACCCTGCAAATTCCGATGAACGAAAAGCTGCTCCGGCGGGTCATCCCCACGGCGACCCAGACCTTGCTGACACGGCAGCAGCGTGCTGCGAATATGCGCGGCGCGTTTGCCATCCGCCCCGGCGTGCGTTTGAACGGCGAGCGGGTGATTTTGGTGGATGATGTTTTCACGACGGGCGCGACGACGAGCGCGTGCGCCCGGGTGCTTTTGGCCGCGGGGGCGGACGATGTTTGCGTCTGGACAGTTGCGCGCGGACTTTAGTATTGTATTATTCAACAATCCATGGGCACGACTACTTTCACCAAGAAATCGCTCGGTCTCGAAACGGTCGAGCCGGCATTGACTCCGACGCCGACCGACAAGGCGACAACGTTGCCCAAAAAACCCAGGCTCGGCACCGGCAGATCCAAAAAACGCGACATTCCGGAAGGGCTTTGGACGAAATGTCC
>DLMG01000294.1:5412-6196 GCA_002479245.1 Verrucomicrobia subdivision 3 bacterium UBA7542
ATGGTTTTCGACAAGGAACTGGACGAAAACCTGAAGGTTTGCCCGAAGTGCAATCACCATTTCCCCATCGGCTCGCGCGAACGGATTCACTCGCTGGTCGAAACCTGCACGTTCGAGGAAATGGACGCGCAAATGACGAGCGTGGACATGCTCAGCTTCCAGGGCGTGGACACGTATGCGTCCAAACTCGAATCGCATCAAAAAAAGACGGCCTTGAAGGACGCGGTCGTCACCGGCATTTGCAAAATCGGCGAAGACCGCGCCGCGCTCGGCGTGATGGATTTCAGTTTCCTCGGCGGTTCGATGGGCTCGGTCGTCGGCGAAAAATTGACGCGCCTCATCGAACGCGCGACGGAAAAGGAATTGCCCGTCATCATCATTTCCAGCAGCGGCGGCGCGCGCATGTACGAAGGCATGTTCAGCCTCATGCAAATGGCCAAGACCGCCGCCGCGCTCGCCTACCACGCGCAACAACGCCTGCCCTACATCAGCGTGCTCACACATCCGACCACGGCGGGCGTGATGGCCAGTTACGCGAGTCTGGGCGACCTGATTCTGGCCGAGCCGGGCGCGATGATCGGTTTTGCCGGTCCGCGCGTCATCAAGGACACCACCCAGGCCGAATTGCCGCCGGGATTTCAGACCGCCGAATTTCTCCTCGATCGCGGTCTCATTGACGCCATCGTCCCGCGCACTGAAATGAAACCGCAACTGATCGAGTATCTGAACTTCCTCGCCGTCCGTAAAAAAGCCGCCGCCGCGGCGTCATAATATTTTCACCGCC
>DLMG01000213.1 GCA_002479245.1 Verrucomicrobia subdivision 3 bacterium UBA7542
AGACGGCTCTACGACGAGCACGCCCAGGCGCTTTATGCCTTTCTCCTGAACCTGACCCGCGACGAAGCCGACACCCGCGACCTGCTCCAGGACGTTTTTGTCAAACTCGCCCGCGACCCGGAATTGTTGGCCAGCGTGCGGGACGAACGCGCGTTTCTCATCCGGCTGGCGCACAACGCGGCAATTGATTTGATCCGCCGGCACGGCACACGCGACAAAACCCGCGAACAGTTCGCTGCCGAAATTATCTCGCCGTTTGCGCCGGCGGGCGATCCGGACGAACAAACTTTTCGCGTCGTGCTGGCCGGGGCGTTGGCCGAATTGCCGCCCGAACAGCGCGTCGTGGTGCATTTGAAGCTTTGGGACGGACTGACCTTTGAGCAAATCGCCGGCGCGCTGGACATTCCATTGAACACCGCCGCCAGCCGTTATCGCTACGGGCTAGACAAATTGCGCGAGCAGTTGCGTCCATTGTATGAAGAGATCAAATAATTTTTATGGCGGCAACGAACACAAGACAAAGAATTTTCCCAACGCAGCGGCGCGGAGAACGCAGAGAAACGCAACGGGGTTTTGATCTGATTTTCTCTGCGAACCTCTGCGTTCTCTGCGTCTCTGCGTTAAAATCCGCTTTCCCAAAATGAAACCAGACGAGCTTGAACAAAAACTTTCGCGCCAGCCGTTCCGGCAAGTCCCCGCCGAATGGCGCGAGGAAATCCTTGCCGCCGCCGATGTGAATCGGCGGCAAGCAACAAGCTGCAAAGTTGGCCGCGAATTCACGTCCGCAGCCACGCGCCGTTCCCTGCTCTCAACCCTCAACGCTCAACTCTCAACCCTCCTGTGGCCTCATCCCAAGGCGTGGGCGGGACTGGCGGCAATTTGGATTTTGATTTTGGCCGTGAATTTTTCCGTGCGGGACAAGGCCCCGGTAGTGGCGGAAAAATCCGCGACGCCGTCGCCGGAAGTCATGGTGGAACTGCGGCAACAGCAGCGGATGCTGGCGGAATTAATCGGCCCCCGTGACACAAGTGTTGCGGACCGGTCCAAACCATTGGTGCCGCAGCCGCGCAGCGAATGCGTGGAGATTGTCACGGTGTGAACTGGTAGGGACAGCGCGCTGCGCTGTCCGGACGCCGCAGCGCGGCGTCCCTACCAAAAAAAATTATGAACGAAGAACCGAAAAGCCTCTGGAAAAAATCGTGGGCCGCGCGGACGCTTTTTGCACTCGCCTGTCTGATAACTTTGATTGCGCTGGTTTACGCCGAGGAGGACTGGCGCGGCTGGCACGCCTGGAACAAGTTCAAACAGGAATGGGAAGCCAAAGGCGAACATTTTGATTTTGCCAGCGTGGTCCCGCCGCCGGTGCCGGACGACCAGAATTTTGCCCTCGTGCCGATTTGGGTTGAATCCATCAAAGCCACGCTTGGCCCTGAAAGGGCGCGCCTTTGGTATGGAGATAAATTCCCTGACAACGGCCGCACCAATTTCACCGACCGGCTGGCGCTGGATATTGTTCGCAACAATGATTGGGGAAACGGGCCAACCAACGGCGACTGGGCGAAAGGAACCGTCATAGACCTCAAATCGTGGCAGGCATACTATCGTGCTCCAGCTCAAACAAATCGAAATTCGGCAATTGCGACCAATGAATTTCCAATCGCATCGCAGCCGCAATCGCCGGCCGAAGATGTTTTGCTGGCCTTGAGCAAATATGATCCGGCCATCGAGGAATTGCGCGAAGCCAGCCGGCTTTCTTATTCCCGGTTTCCGCTGGAATATGACAAGGACGATCTGGCGGCAATTTTACTCCCACACCTGGCAAAGCTGAAGCGATGCAGTCAGGTGCTGCAACTGCGCGCCATTGCCGAATTGCAAAACGGTCAAACCGAAAAGGCACTGGCCGACGTGACACTGGCGTTGCAACTGACCGGCAAAATCCGCACCGAGCCGTGTTTGATTTCTCATTTGGTCCGCATCGCGATGCTGCGAATCATTCTCCAGCCGGTCTGGGAAGGCTTGGCGGAACATAAATGGTCGGATGAACAACTGGTCGCGCTCGATGCGGAGCTGGCGAAGCTGGATTTTTTCCCGGATTACAAGCTGGCCATGCACAGCGAATTGGGTTTTCAAGGCGGCGAAATGGACCGCCTGCGCCGGCACCCGGAGCACTTGCAGGATTTCTGGGCCTTAGGTGGTGACGAAGCAAAAAGCAGCAAGCAACTTTTGCCGGGCAAAATCACGGCCCATTTGATCCCTGCCGGTTGGTTTTATCAAAACCATTTTCGTTGCGCCCGCATGATGATGGAATATTACATTCCATTGGCGAATGTGAACCAAGACACATTTTCGCCGGACTTGGCCCGTCACTGTGATGCCGCATTGACGGCTGAAATCAAATCCGCCAGTCCTTTCAATATGCTTGAACGATTGATGCTGCCTGCGCTGGGCAATGCCGCGAAGAAATTTGCCTATGGCCAGGCTTCGGTGAATCTGGCGCGCGTGGCGATTGCGCTGGAGCGTTACCGGCTGGCGCACGACGAATATCCCGAAGCGCTCGATATGCTGGTGCCACAGTTTATGGAAAAGCTTCCGCATGACATCATCAATGGCCAGCCGTTGCATTATCGCCGCACTTCGGATGGACAATTCGTTCTCTACTCGGTCGGTTGGAATGAAACGGATGACGGCGGGGAGGTTGCTTTCAAAAAAGACGGCGCGGTGGACATAAACAACGGCGATTGGGTCTGGCGCTATCCGGCCAAGTAATCAGCGGTGAACATCCAACATCGAACATTCAACAACCAACATCCAATAATCGGCTGATGGACGGGTCAATGGATGTTCGGCGTTGGATGTTGATTGTTTCATGTTTTCCCATCTCAATTATCTGTGTCCATCCCGCCTTCGTTTCACTTCGTCGTGGCAAGCCGTGTCCATCTGTGGTTAAACTTTTCCGGTGAACATCACCAACCTGAATCCCGACACGGACATTGGCGCGAGCGC
>DLMG01000358.1 GCA_002479245.1 Verrucomicrobia subdivision 3 bacterium UBA7542
TGGCCGAAGTCAGCATCCATTTCACCAGTCTCCACATCACCGCCCGTGAATTGCGCGGCGGCGCCATCATTTTTCTGTTCCCGCAAGCCGCTTTTTCGCCGATAACAACCCAACCACGCTTATGACCGCCAAAGAACTTAATCAACTGGTCACTCAGATTGAAACGCACATCGAGTGCTGGAAACAGTTCAACTATTTCATCAACGTCGCGCGCGGAAAAAAATTCGGGCCGGCGGAAGAAGGTCATTTTCTCGAAGTTAAGAGCATCATCGTGCAGGAGATTGAACTGATTTACGCCTCCATTGAAGTCGCCTCGCCCACGCGCGACGAAATCCACGCGCTCATCGGCAACGCGCCGTCGTTGCGCTACCTCAGCGAAATGAGCGAAGGCGCGCTCCGCGGCCTGGAATCCCAGTGGCACAAAATTTACATCTCCTGGCATTCCATCCTGGGCCAGCTCAAGGTCAAACAGCGCGGCGAGGAAACCAAATCCTTCTGGGGATCAAAAAAATAGCGTCCTCACCACTTCTGGCTTGCCTGCAACGCCCATTTCGCGTCCAAATGATTCATGCCTGACTGGATGACCGCGGTCATACCCGGGACGAGCGAAGGGATTTCATAAACATGCTGAATTATTTTCAAATCCTGATTTTGGCGCTGATTCAAGGGGCGTGCGAGTTGTTGCCGGTGTCAAGTTCGGCGCACGTCATCGCAGCGGAAAAACTCATGAAGTTGGATCCGTCGAGTCCCGAAATGACTATGCTGCTGGTTATGCTGCACACCGGAACCATGTTTGCAATGATCGTTTATTTCTGGAGCGGCTGGAAACGTGATTACTTTGCCTCAAAGGCACAATTTCAGTGGTTCGCAACTCAAGTTATCGTTGCGACCATCTGCACTGGAATCGTTTTTTGCGGGCTACAACTGGTCATTGAGAAAATTTTTATGCGCGGCGTGCCGCACGCGGAGGTTGAGGATCTGTTCTCGAATCTGCCGCTGATTGCCGGAGCGCTGGCGGCGGTGGGGTTGTTGATTATTTACGCCGGACTGTGTGAAGAAAAATCGCCGCGCCATTCTGAAATTCAAATAGCGCATTCATTCTGGATTGGCATCGTGCAGGGGATCTGCCTGCCATTCCGCGGCTTTTCACGTTCCGGATCGACCATCTCCATCGGACTGCTGCTCGGCCTGCCCAAGCAAAAACTGGAAGAATTCAGTTTTGCGCTGGCCGTGGTTTTGACGCCGCTCGCGATCGGAAAAGAAATGCTTCGCTTGTTCAAAGAACACGCGTTGAGTGGCCACGGCTCCGCGCTGCATCTTTTGGCGCCGGGTCTCGTCGGCATGGTGTTCAGCTTCGTCGCCGGGCTGCTGGCCTTGAAATGGCTCTCCCGCTGGCTTGAAGGCGGGCGTTGGAAATTCTTTGGCTACTACTGTCTGGCGGCGGCGGCAGGCGTGTTGGTCCTCCACTTCGCGCTGTCTCGTTAAATCAGCGCTGCACGATTTTTCCAATCCGTGTCCGCGGTTAAAAATTACTGCGCCGGCGCCGGAATAAAAATTTTCTGCCCGACCTTGAGGCTGTTCGGATTCAACCCCGGATTTGCCTTCAGAATCTGGTCCGCCGTCACTTTGATGCCCTGATCACGATACGCCTTGGCAATGATCGAAAGCGTGTCGCGTTCCGCGACCTTGTATTCGTAACCGTTTTCCTTGCCGCCTGCGCTTGAACCGGCCGTTGCGGTATTCGTTGTCACACCTGGCGTTGACTTGCGGCCTGGAGACGAACCGCCGGCTTTGCCGAGTTTTCCAATTTCCTTTAGAATCAAGTCATTGTCTGCCTGCTGTTTTTTGGCAAGTTCCTGGACCTGATTGGCGAGTTTTTGCAGGTCATCCTGGTTTGCGCCGGACCCGTTCGACTTGTCACGCAATTCGCTGATGTCCTTTTCCAGCGCGGTGATGCGCTTGGCCTGCACCGCCTGCGCGTCGAGCAGGTCCTGGATCTGGCCGCTGAGTTTGTTAATTTGTTGCTGGGTCGCGTCGTCCTGGGCACGCGCGGCGGCAACGGAAAAACTGAGGACTAATAACCAGATTAAAATTCGTTTCATGCGCCGAAAATAAACCGCCGTGCGCCCGCGTCAAGTATTACACCAGTTTTCCGTACCGCCGGATCTCCGGCCAGATCAGTGCCACGGCGAAGACGGTCAGGATGGTTCCCACGCCGCCGGACACGGCGGAAATCACCGCGCCGGCGACAATCGTGTTCCCGAGGGTCGGTCCGAAAATTTGCGCGACAGTGCCGGACTCGAAGCCGCCGAGTTCATTGGATGTGCCGATGAAGAGGTTGTTGACAGCGGAAACGCGCCCGCGCTTGTCGTCGGGCGTGAGCATCTGCACCAACGAGTGCCGCACGACCACGCTGACGTTGTCCACCGCGCCGCAGATGAACAGCATGAAGAACGAAAACCAATACCACTTTGAAAATCCGAAGCCGACCGTCGCCAGCCCGAAGGCCGCCACAGCCCACAACATCGCGCGCCCGGCTTTTTGCAGCGGCGGGCGGTGGTTCAGGATGAACACGCAGAGCACGGAGCCCATGGGCAGCGCCGCCTGCAGGAACCCCAGCCCGCCGGGTCCGACCAGCAAAATCTCCTTGGCGTAAATCGGCAGCAGCGCCGTCGCGCCACCCAGAAACACTGCGAACATGTCGAGCGTGATGACGCCCAGAATGATTTTGCTCGCATAAACGAACTTGAATCCCGTCAGCAGTGCCTGAAGGGTCATGGGTTCCTTGACGGTGACAGTGTGTTCCCGGCGCACCATGCCGATGAGGACACAAAAAACCAGCGACGCCAGCGCATTGAACACATAGACCAGCGCGGCGGGAGAAGCCGTATGCCGGGACATCGCGGCGATGATGGCGCCGGCCGTCGCCGGCCCGACGATGCAGGACAGTTGAAACATGGCGGCGTTCCAGTTCACCGCCCGCGGGAAATCCTTCCGATCCACCAGCGCCGGCAAAAAGGCGGCGTTGGCCGCCCACGAAAACGTGCGCGCCGTGCCGCTGATGAACAGGCAGACGTAAATCCAATAAATCGGCGCCTGGAGCGCCGAAATCACGGCTATCCCGAGACTCGCCGCCGCCATGACCGCTGTCATCAGCACGATGATTCGTTTGCGGTTGTAATTGTCTGCGATGTGCCCGGCCGGCAGCGTGAATAAAAACATCGGGACCATCAGCGTCAGCCCCACGAGGCCCAGCGCCAGGGCGGAATAGGGAGTCTGGCAAGTTCGCTCATAAATTTCCCAGCCCAGGGCCATGGTGAACATCTGCTGGCCGAGCACCGCGACGAGGCGGCCAATAAGATAAAGTTTGAAATCCCGGTTCTGGAAAATGGCATACGGATGCTTGTCATCGGTTTTCACCGGTGGCGGTGGCAGATCTTCTGGCGATTCGGTTTCGTGCATGGGCGCGATGATGGTCAATGTAGCGCAAAATTCGCGCGGGTCGAGTCTGCAGGACGGCCGTGAATCTTGTGATTGAGGTGCAGATCTCCGATCCGGTGCGTTGAACAGCGCCGCGATTCTCGTCACGCCGGGTTGGAGCCCGGCGCTCCGGTCCATGGGTGGCTTCGGTCTTCAGCTAGGGAGACGCATCGGGATGATGAATCGCTGCATACAAAACTTTGTCCCACGTGGGACAAAGTTTTGTATGGTCTTTGGCGGCGGTTCCCAGGAATGGTGACCGGTGCCGGTTAGCCTTGGAGCAGTGAAATTTCCAGCGGTCGCCGGCGAAGCGACCTTTCCTTGGTTTGCGCCGGTCACCGGCCGCCATTACAATGATGCGTGTGGAAGATCCGAATGAAAATCCGCCCCGCCACCAATGGCCATGGTTTGTGCTGGCGGCGTTTTTACTGGCCGTGGCGCTGGCGATTGTGTGGATGAGTTTCGCCGTCCATCGGGAAAAACAGGAACGCGATGTGAATGCCCCTTTGCCGGCCGTTCCCGCGCGTTAACGGTTGTTCTTCAAGATGCCCTGAAATTTTGTGATCAGGTCGGGATTTTTGTCCGCGACGTTGTTGGTTTCGCCCGGATCAATTTTGAGATTGTAAAGTTCCGGTGGCGCATCGGCTTTTGACCGCATAACCTTCCAATCTCCCATGCGAATGGCCTGGGTCTCATCGCGACTTTGGAGCTTCCAATAAAACGACTCATGCCGGTTGGTTTGGATTTGGTTAAACAGCGTCGGCAAAATGGAAATGCCGTCAATGTTCGTCGGCGATTGGATCAGGGCAATGTCCGTTGCCGTCGGCAGAAAATCCCACGCCGCGCAGGGAAAGTCACCGACCTGGCCGGCGGGAATTTTACCCGGCCAATGCGCAATCATTGGCACCCGCAGGCCGCCGTCGTAAAGGTCGCCGCAGATGCCGCGAAACGGCCCGGTGCTTTGGAAAAATTTCGGGTCAACGCTGCCGTTCATTTGCGGCCCGGTGTCGCTCGTGAAGAAAATCACCGTGTTGCTTTCAATGTTCAGCTTTTTCAACTGTTCCAGCAACTGGCCAATGTTGGCGTCCAAACGTGTAATCATGGCGGCCTTGTTTTTTTCCAGTTGCGGCCACGGCTCTTCGGAAAACGGCGCATCGGTGGGAACCCGCCCATTTCCGGCACCCGGAATGGTGTAATTGACCAGCAGGAAAAATGGCCGGTAATGATTGAATCGGTCAGGTTGATTGTTGCCGATGAAATTCACTGACATGGTCGTAAACAGGTCGGGAATATATTGGCCGTTTTTACCGCCGGCATTCGCAAATACCACCACCTTGCCCTGAAGATGCGTTGCTGGATCGTGACGCCACACAAAGTCGGCATAAAAATTTTCCGCGTCGCCGGGGTCGAAGTAGCCGGCAAATTCATCGAAACCCTTGTTCCACGGCGCGCCGGTCGTGCCGTCACCACCCAAGTCCCATCCACCGATCAGGCCCGTGTGATAGCCGGATTGCTTGAGAATTTGTGCGACAGTGATGTCGTCCGCCGTCAGCGGCACGTCCACGTCGGCGCGTTGTTTCAAGTGGCCCGAATCCTTGCCCAGCATTAACGCCGCGCGTGACGGTGAACTCACCGCGTCGCCCGCATAGTAACTCGTGAAACGAATGCCCCCGGCGGCGAGCCGGTCCAGATTCGGCGTCTGAAATTTTGTCTGGCCGTAACAACTCAAATCGCCGTAGCCGAGGCCGTCGGCCACAATCAAAATGATGCTCGGGCGGCGCGGCATGGCGGCGGGCGTGGAGTTGGTGAAGATGAACGACAATTCCGCGCGGGCGCCCGGTGAAAATCCGAACAGCGCCGTGCCCGACAGCAACGCCAGAATGAGCGTCCGGCGGGAACAGTTGAAACAGGTTGATTTCATTATAAACTTGGATTTTGGAAAGGCCGGTGCGTTCAAAGCAATTCTTTTCGGCGTCAATTCAGCCGGCCTGACGACGCCGGCCAAACTCCGCCTCGAGCGGGATTTGCAGTGCGACGATGAAACTCGGAATCGTTGCCAGCAGCACCCACACGAAGAAATGCGGATAACCGATATGTTCCTGCAACCAGCCGCTCCACATGCCGGGCAGCATCATGCCCAGCGCCATGAAGCCCGTGCAAATCGCGTAGTGCGCCGTCTGATGTTCGCCGCGCGCGATGTAAATCATGTAAAGCATGAAGGCCGTGAAACCGAAGCCATAGCCGAATTGTTCGACGGCGACACCTGTGCCAATCGACCAAAAATTGTCCGGTTGCGCGTAAGCCAGCCAGATGAACACCGCATCCGGCAGATGAATCGCCAGCAGCATCGGCCACAGCCAGCATTTCAATCCATGGCGCGCCACAACAAAGCCGCCGAGCAATCCACCGAGCATCAACGCGATGACGCCAATCGTACCGTAAACCAGACCGACTTGTTCGTTCACCAATCCCAACCCGCCTTTTTCGCGCGGATCGAGCAAAAACAGTTGAACCATTTTAACGAGTTGCGCCTCGCCCA
>DLMG01000212.1 GCA_002479245.1 Verrucomicrobia subdivision 3 bacterium UBA7542
GTTTATTTTCAACGATTGAGTCAACCCAGGGCAAATTAAAAGGACACGATATGATTGATTTTATTTACAAGCCAAAGGATTCGCGGATTTGGCGTTGGAAGTTTCGCCAGCAATCCGAGGACAAAAAAATTGTGGATGTTTCACTCGAAACGTCTGACAAGCGATGTGCGGAGAAACGCCGGGACAAATTGCGGGAAGAAAAACTCCACGAGCGAGACGGATTAATTTTGCCAAAGGCAGCAAGAGAAGCGGCACAACGCAGTTTGTCGGATCATTTGAATGATTTCCTTGGCGATATGCGTCGTCGTGGGAAATCCGACAAATATCTGGCGAACATCGAATTTCGTGTGAGCCGATTGATTACGGAGTGCGGTTGGAAATTGGCGAAGGACGCAACGGCAGATTCATTTCAAGCATGGCTGCGGGACCATCGGGAATTAAAAGATAAAACCGCGAACGATTATTTGGAGGCAGCCAGGTGTTTTTTCAACTGGCTGATAAAACTCGGTCGCGCCGGCTCTAATCCCCTGCGGTCGGTGGAAAAGGCAAAAACAAAAGAAGGCAAAGCCGAGGAACGGCGGGCATTAAGCGATGATGAAATGCTGCGCCTGCTGGCCGTGGCAGGCGAACGCAAGCCGGTCTATTTGATGGCTGTTCACACCGGGCTTCGGAGTTCGGAACTGGCGGCGCTCAAATGGGGTGATTTGCACTTGGATGCGGTCACTCCGTTCGTAAAAATTCGGGCTTCAACCACCAAGAATGGCAAATCAGCCGATATGCGTTTGCACCCTGAATTGGCAGCAGCATTGCGGGATTTCAAAGGCAACGGGGTGTTGGATGATGAATTGGTCTTCAAGCGTATTCCGCGAATTGAGCGATTTCGCAGGGATTTAATCAAAGCTGGCATTCCGCTCCAGGACACGCTTGGACGCAAAGCAGTTTTTCATTCGCTGCGTCACACGTTCGGAACTAATTTAGCGCGCGGGGGAGTGGCAAGCCGGGTGGCAATGACGCTTATGCGACATAGTGACCGGCGGCTGACAGATAAAATTTATACCGATGAAAACCTGCTTGGCACTTGGGCGGCGTTTGATGCGTTACCAAACTATGCGGAACAAGCCTCACAAGGAGCCTCACACGAATTGGTCGCAGTCAGTCAAAACGGGTCATCGGCTGTCACAACGAATGGCGGGGGAAAATCGAATAAAACCATTGCAGCCATTGACGAAAGACTCGCCATGACACCACTTGTCACCAGTGGTCATAATTATGAAAATGGCGGGAGCGGCGGGGCTCGAACCCGTAACCTCTGCCGTGACAGGGCAGCGCTCTAAACCAATTGAGCTACGCCCCCGCAATGGAGCCTGTAAGATTAAAAGAAGCTTCGGGAAGCGTCAAGCGGCTTTAAAAAAATCCGGGCAGCAGACGCCAAGGAGGTGGGGGTGGGGAACCCCGCTGAAGAAACGTACTGCTACCCGAATGTTTCAGTGTGACGTTTTTGTAACTTTTTGTCAATAAGTTCTCATTCACATCCAACCTGTCATTCTTAGCATATCTTGGCTTTACGACGCCAATTTTGGCTTTACAAAGCCAAATTTTTACCATTTACAGTTTGCTTTTGCACTGTAGCGGCGGTCTGCAACCGCGCCATTGATTCCACCGGCACTCACAAAGCACCGCTGCAAAAAATGTGCAATGACATGCTGAAACTGGTATAAAGCGCGCCGGTGGCCGCGCTTGAATCCATTGCTTTGTTTCGCAATCTGGGCCGCGACGAATTGCAGGCGTTGCGCCTTATCGCCCAGGAACGGCATTTTGCCGCCGGTTGTGAAATATTCCATGAAGACGATCCCGGCAATGGCGTCTATTTCGTCAAAGATGGGCTGGTGGAAATTTCCAGCCTCGTCAGCGCCGGCCCCCGGCGCGTCCTTTCCCAACTTGGCCCCGGTGAAATTTTCGGCGAAATGGCCATGATCGAACATCGCCCGCGCTCGGCCACCGCCACCGCGGTCAAGGACACGGACGTTTATTTCCTTCCGCGCGGCGAAATGCTTTCGTTTCTCCAGCGCTCGCCCGCCCTGGCGTTCGGCCTGTTGCAACACATCAGCCACCGCCTCCGCGAATTCAACCATCTCTACCTCCGTGAAGTCGTCCAGGCCGAACGCCTGGCCGTGGTCGGCAATTTCGCCCGTTCCATCGTCCACGACCTGAAAAATCCGCTCAGCATCATCAGCCTCTCCGCCGAAACGCTTGACCGGCCCGACATCCGCCCGGAAGCGCGCGACCAGGCCCAGGCCCGCATCCGCAAACAGGTCGAACGCATCAGCGATATGGTCGGCGACATTCTCATTTTCACGGACGGCAAACCGGCGGACGCGGAAATCAAACCCGCCAGTTATAACACATTTGTTCTTGATTTAATCGCCGACCTCCGCGCCGAAGCGGAACTCAAGAATGCGCGCATCGAAATGCAAAACGAACCGCCCGCCATCCTCATCCAGTTCAATCCGCGCCGCCTCGGCCGCGTTTTCTCCAACCTCGTCCACAACGCCACCGACATGATGCTCAACGGCGGCACGATTTTTCTGCGCTTTCACTGCGACGAAAAGGAAATCGTCACCGAAATCGAGGACACCGGCCCCGGCATTGCGCCGGAAATCGCCGACCAGCTGTTTGAAGTCTTCGCCACGTTCGGCAAAGCCCACGGCACCGGCCTCGGCCTCTCGATCTGCAAAAAATCATTGAAGACCACAAAGGCCGCATCTGGGCGCGCAATGAACCGGGCCGGGGCGCCGTGTTTGCGTTTGCCCTGCCGCTGCCATGAGGAAGACGTGTTGCGTGGTCCATCAAGAATTCACCGGTGCAAGGGAACACTGTATCTATGCGACTGCCTAAACCGGCGGAGCGCGCCTGTCCCAGGCGCAGCATGCCCGGAAACAAAGACACGGTGGAATTGCGGCAAACGCTCCCGGGGGTTCGACCGGCTGCGGCTGGGACAGCCGCGCTCCGGATAAAGCGCTCAACTGCGCACGGAATTCACCGGCGACGCATAACCTGCTTGACGCAACACACAACACGCAACACGTTTTCCCCCAGATGAACCGCATCCACCTGCTTTCCGAGCAAGTCGCCAATCAAATCGCCGCCGGCGAAGTGATTGAGCGTCCCGCAAGTGTCGTGAAGGAACTCGTCGAAAACGCGCTCGACGCGCAGGCCGCGCGCGTGACCCTGGAAATCCAAGCCGGCGGACGCAGCCTCATCCGGGTGACCGACGACGGCACGGGCATGAGCCGTGATGACGCGCTGCTTTGCCTCGAACGCCACGCGACGAGCAAAATTCAGAAAGCCGAGGATCTGGCGGCGATTGTCACGATGGGTTTTCGCGGCGAAGCCCTGCCCAGTATCGCCAGCGTCAGCCGCTTCACGCTCACCACGCGCGAGCGCGAAAGCGGTTCGCCCGAGGGCACGCAAGTTGTGGTGAACGGCGGGACCATTGCCGAAGTCAAGGCCGCCGGCAGCGCGACCGGCACGAATGTCGAAGTGCGGCAGCTTTTTTTCAATCTGCCGGCGCGCCGGAAATTTCTGCGCACGGAAGAAACCGAATCGGCGCACATTCAGCATTACCTCACGCTGGCTGCGCTCGCGTTTCCCGAAGTCGCGTTCACGTTCCAGAAGGACGGACGGCTCGTCTGGCAGTTGCCGGCGCAGAAATCTGGCGCGGCGGTTTCCAGCCGGCTCGACGCCTTGCGCGAACGGCTGCGGACGCTGCTCGGCGCGGAAAAGCTTTTGTCCGTAAATTTCACCGCCGCGCTCGACGAGTCAGTCAAGCCGGAAGAAACCGACATCTTTGAGACAGCACATCCTGAGAAATCTGCCGACAATCCGGACCTGTCACCTGTCACCCGTCACCCGTCACTTAAAGTTTGGGGTTTCATCGGTTCGCCCGGGGTGTCACGCGCAACGCGTGAAGGCCAGCACCTGTTCGTCAACCGCCGTCCGGTCGAAAATCGCGGACTCAACTACGCGCTGCTCGAGGGTTATCACACCGCGCTGATGAAGGGCCGTTACCCGGTCTGCTGCCTTTTTTTGGAAATTGATCCCGCCGCCGTGGACGTGAACATCCATCCGGCCAAGCGCGAGGTGAAATTCCACCGTGAATTTGAAATCCGGAAACTTGTCGCCCAGGCGGTACAGGAAACATTGCTTGCATTCCACGGCGGCGAATCCGCAGCCGCATCCAAGCGGCGGGGTGAGCCGCTCGGAGGGCAAAGCACCGCGGCGCCCAAACGGTCCGGCCCGTCAGCCGCTTCGCCTCCCCAAGCCAGTGTTGCCACCCCGGCATTGCCGAATTTCCCGGAAAAGCTGAAGCCATCACCGGCAATTGAACCGCCAAAATCTCCGGGCGAACAACCGCCATTACGAATGGGTTTCGCTCCGTCAGAACCAGTGACAAACGAACCAGCCATTCTACCCTCCATCCCTGTCGCGCCGAAGCAAAGCGAAGGCGGACTCCATCCTCCATCCTCGCCGGAAACCGTCCCCCCATCTGCCATCTCCCAACTCCCATCTCCTGGCGCCACTCCGCTGCTTAACGTCCCGCTCCGGCTCGTCGGCGTCATCGGCAAACTTTACGTCGTGCTCGAATCCGACCGCGGACTCGTCCTGCTCGACCAGCATGCCGCGCACGAGCGGATTCTGTTCGAGCAGATGTTGAACCGGATTGAGTCGGGCGGTTCCGCGCCGTCGCAAAAGCTGCTGCTGCCGGAGACCATCGAACTGCCGGCGCGTGACGCGAATTTCCTGCGCGAACAACTGGCCTCGCTCACGCGGCTCGGCGTTGGGCTGAGCGAATTTGGCGAGCGCACGTTCCTGCTCGACGCGTTGCCGCCGTTCGTAAAGACCGCCGACACGCGCCGGTTCGTGCTCGATCTGGTGGACGAATTGAAGGCGGCGGGTCGCGAGGTGAATCTGGCGCGGCTGGGCGAGCACACCATTGCCAAGACCGTCTGCCGCCATGCGGTGAAGGCCAATGACCCGCTGGCCGGCGCGGAACTGGAGAATCTCGTCGAGGACCTGCGCCGTTGCGCGATGCCTTACACCTGTCCACACGGCCGCCCGACGCTGATTGAAATGAATTACCGCGAACTGGAGAAAAAGTTTGGAAGAACGCAGTAAATTGTGAATCCCATTGTTCTTCAACTCGCCAGTGGGAATTTGTTTTTTGTCGGCTTGGTTATGATGAATGACCGGCTTCCGCAAAGACCGTGACGATTCGATGTAAAGTGCAAGCTCCGTTGTCCGCGCTGCCATTACTTCATGAGCTGCTCGGATTTTGATTTTGCGGGTTAAGTTGGGGCGCAGCCCGATATTGCTTGGAGCGCCGAACTCCGATTCGGCACGAAGTTCATGTTCGTGAAAACGCCGGGTCGGAGTCCGGCGCTCCGTCCGGGATGTCTTGTCACCGCGCCGGACAGGCGCGCTCCGCTGGTTTAGGCAGTCGCAGGGATACAACGTTCCATTGCGCCCGGCAGGCAGAATCCTGCAATAAATGTTTTACAACATTCAATACACCGTGGTAAGCCATGGTCATTCGTTGCCGGGCAAATTCGATGAGGGCTTCACGCGCATTCACATTGGTCGAATTGCTGGTGGCCATTGGTGTCATCGCAATTCTTGCCGCCTTGGTGTTGTCCGCGTTCAGCCGCACCCGGGTCACGTCCCAGGCGATCTCCTGCCGGAATAATCTCAGACAGTGGGGAACGGCTTTGCATCTCTTCGCGGCGGACCATGATGATTACCTACCGCCCGAGGGCAAGCCAACGCCTCTGGATACGGACCTGAACAATCCAACCTATCAGGCTTGGTATATCCAGCTCCCGGAGCAAATGAATCTGCCACGCTACCGGGACATGCCGTGGCGCACCAATTGGGCTATCCACCCGGAAAATTCAATCTGGATCTGTCCGGCCAATTCCCGCCGTTGCAATGCCAGCAGTTTGACAAATAATCTATTTCACTATTGCCTGAACGGACTCATTGACGGCTCCGGCACAAGTGATCACCCCATGCCACTGGCTTCAATTCGAAACTCATCGTGCGTCGTGTATTTATTCGACAGCAAGAATTTGCCGGCGGTTCACTGTGACGATAATCACCCCGGAAATTTCGTTCACACCAATCTCCATAATCACGGCGCGCAGTTCGTCTTTTTAGATGGTCATGTCGCACGGTTTGGCAACAAGGAGTATTGGAATTTCACCGCCAACAAGGGAATCACCAATAACCCGGAACTGGTCTGGATTCCTTGAAACCACGCTTACGGCGCGCGGCGGATGCGGAAGAATCTCACGTCGCCCGGCACGTTGGTCGCAAACGTGAAATCGGCACCCGTCGCGGTGAGATTGGTCACCAACGGCGTCCAAGCGGCCAGGTTCGATGAGACTTCGACGTGGTATTGCCGGTTGCTGGCGGATTCCCATTTCAACGAGACAATTTGGTTCGTCACGCCGATGGAAAGCAGGCGGAACGGCGTGTTGAACGGATTGCCGAAAACCATGAACACGGGCAGATGGTCGGATGCATTCTCGTCGTCGCTGTACAAATTCGGCGGCAGGGGACTCAGCAAATCGGTGCGGAAAACCTGGCTGCCCACGATGTTGGAGAACAGCATCGCACACGGCAGGATGTAATCGTAGCGCCTGGTCAGGCCGTCCCGGATGGAAATGGTCAGTTCGCTGTCGGTGAAAGGATTGACGGCGGTGGCCAGTTGCAAACCGGTCGGCGCACTGACGAGGCACTGGATGGATTGCGGATTGCTGTCCGGTGGCCGGAGGATGTCTTCATTCAGGTCGCCGCTCAACACGTATGGTTGCTGGCCATTGGCCGCCGGATAGACCGTGGCGAAAAAGTTGGAAACGGCGCCCGCCTCCGCAGCGCGCTTCAGTGATTCGGGATCAGCCTGTCCGGATTTCAAATGCACGGTGAACACGTGCAAGGGCTGGGGAAAACCGGGAACGGATATTTGGGCTTCGAACAAATCCCGGGAAAAATAGGGGCTGGGACTGGCATTCGTGTAGCCATAAGGCCCGAGATAGACGCCGTGCAGCCGGCTGGTCGAGGAAATGATGGGAAAACGGCTGAGGATGGCGCTGCGGATGAACCCATCGTCCGCGGAGTTGGTGACGAGGTAATAGCCCGGACAGAAGGCGGTGACAAAATCCACCATCTGCGCCGTGCAATTGTTGGTGACCGGGATTTCGTTGAAGGTGATGATGTCCGGGTTGAGGTATTGCACCTGGCGGCCGATGGCCCGCACATGCCACATATTCGTGCTCCAGTTGGTCTGGCCGTTGCCATTCGCGTTGTAGGTGAGATAGGAAAACGCCGGAGGCGAGGCGCTCCAGACGCTCAAGGCGAAGGGGTCACTGCCGGCAGAGCCGAGCGCGTTGGTGATCACGACGGTATAAAAACCGGCCTGGTCGAACGTCACGGCCGTCAGCGTGAGATTGGAGCTGGTTGCTCCCGGAAGGTTCGTGCTGTCAAGCTGCCACTGATAAGCCAGTGGCGGGGTGCCGGTGGCGTTGACGCTGAAAGTGACATTCACGCCGTTGGTCACGGTCTGGTTTTGCGGCTGGGAAACGATGGCGGGGCGTTCCAGCGGTGGCGCATTGGTGACCACGTCGGGAAACGTTGTGCCAACGCGCAAATCATCAACAAAAAAATTCCCGATCGTTCCCGAGGGACCATCCTCCCGGAAGCCAAACGACGTGATGGTCGCCGCGGACGCGGAATCGGTCGCCGTCACGCCGGCGTTGGTTTCCGCCGCGGGATTGAGCCACAGCGTGCTCACGACATTGCTTACAGCCAGACGCGCCACGATGGTATAATCGGTGTTGGTCTGCAAATCGGCATTGAAAACCGCGGTGGGCGAACTGCCGGCGTTGGCGATGCCGATGCGGAAAGCGCCGCTGGCTGCGCCCGCGGTCTGCGCAAAAATCCGGGCGCGAAAGCCCGTGCCGCCGTCCTTGAATTCGGCAAAATAACTGCCCGCACTGGATGGCAGGTTGGTGTAATTGATTTTGAAACTCACGTACAGAATCGCGCCCGAGGTGGAAGCGTAAGGCTGTCCGGCCAGTGCCGCATGAACATCCTCCGTATTCGCCTTGCTCAAAAAAATCCGGCCGGAAACGACCTTCACCTGTCCGGTGGTCCCGCTGTAAGTTGTCCAAGGACTGCCGGTCGCCGTCACCAAGGGGCCATCGGAGGGTGTTTCCAAATT
>DLMG01000140.1 GCA_002479245.1 Verrucomicrobia subdivision 3 bacterium UBA7542
ATCGCAGCCTTGATTTCAGCAACCGTGCTCATGTTGGAAAGTTAAGCGCAATGCGGAATGACGTCAATTCGGCAAAGTCTATAATTGTCGTGCAAGTAAGATTGAAATGTCATCAGGCAAAGCTCCTGACGGGTACCGGACCAGCTCGACGAGTTTGTTTGCTGCACCATCAAAATCAGCGGCAAGAATTGTCGCCGCAATTTTTTCCAAACTTGTGTATTTCAACAGACCATCGGTCGCCACAAGCAATGTTCCGTTCAACCGCCCGCGTGTGAAAGGGATTGGAATCGCGCGACCACTGCCAAGAAAAGGTTTGCGAATTTGATTGGCAGTCAGATTTTCCAGTCCAGTTTTTGAGAAAATAAATGCGCCGGAATCTCCAACGCTTGCTCCGAAAACACCCCTGTCTGACAAGACAACAACAACGCCCGTTGTTTCTCCGAAAGCGCCAATGGCGACCATCTCTCGGTCAAGAACCGTGAGCAGCTCGTTCAATCCATCCGTATTCATGCTCGTGGAACCAATCCTTTTCTTTACGCCTTCGACAAGGAATTGTGCTGCTTCTGCTCCGCCACTCATTCCACCAGCACCATCGGCAATAACCAAAACAAGATTTGAATCACACCAAAAGAATTCGGCCCGGTCTTGAAGTTCTTTTTCACCAGCGTGAATTTGTTTTGACGTTGCGAACATAATCTTATTTCCAAAACGGACATCTGACCCATCGCCCGGCCTCGACCTCGACCAGTTCGGGAATTTTCTCGGAACATTCCGGCTTGGCCATCGGGCAACGCGGCGCGAAGCGGCAGGCGGGCGGAAAATTGCCGATGCGCGGGACGTTGCCGGGAATCGCCGAAAGACGGTTGGCACCGCCGGCCAATTTTGGAACCGCATTCATCAATGCCTTCGTGTAAGGATGCAACGGTCGGCGCAACAATTCCTTCGCGGGCGACAGCTCGACAATCTGCCCGGCATACATCACGGCCACGCGGTCGGCCATGTCGCCGACGATGCCGAGGTTGTGCGTGATGAGCAAAATCGCCATGCCGAGCCGCTGCTTGAGTCCGTGAAGCAGTTCGAGAATCTGCGCCTGGATGGTCACATCGAGCGCGGTCGTCGGTTCGTCGGCCACGAGCAATTTTGGTTCGCTCGCCAGCGCCATCGCAATCATCACGCGCTGTTGCATGCCGCCGGACATCTCGAACGGATAGTTTTTGATGCGCGATTCCGGCGCGGGAATGCCGACGAGTTTCAGCAGGCGGATGACTTCAGCGTCGTAATCTTGGAGCGCCGGCCTCTGGCACGGCGTATTGGTTTCGTTGGTTCGCGCCGTGCCGGGGGCCGGCGTTCCAATCGGGCGATGTAGCTTGAGCGATTCCTTGATCTGGTTGCCGATGCGAAAAACGGGATTCAGCGATGCGCCCGGTTCCTGAAAAACGTAGCTGACCACGCCGCCGCGAATATCGCGCAGTTCGCGATTTGACATTTTCAGCACGTCACGCCCATTCAACAAAATTTCCCCGCCGACGTAATTCGCCGGCGGCGCCGGCACGAGCCGCGCGATGGACAGCGCGGTGACGGTTTTGCCGCAGCCGCTTTCGCCGACGAGGCAGACAGTTTCGCCCGCCCCGATGGTCAACGAAACGCCGTCCACGGCCCGCAGGGCGTCGGCGCCGATGCCGAAATCCATTTTCAGATTCTTGATTTCAAGCAGGTTCATGATTTCGTGTCCGCAGCGTCTCTTAATCCATCGCCAAGAAAGTTGAAAGCCAGAACGGTGACAAAAATTGCCGTTCCGGGCGCGAGCAGCCATGGATAATTCCGCAGATACTCCGTGTTTTGCGCGGCGGTCAGCATATTGCCCCAGCTTGCGTTCGGTTCCTGGATGCCCACACCCAGGAAACTCAGGACGACTTCGCCCAAGATGTAATACGGCACGCTTAACGTCGCCGCTACGATGACATAGGAAAACGTGTTCGGCAGGATGTGGCGCACGATTACTTTCAGATGTGTCTGTCCCAAGGCTCGCGCGGCCAGAACGAATTGCTGCTCGCGCAGCGACAGCGTCATGCCCCGAATCACCCGCGCCATGCTGGCCCAACCGATGAAACTCAAAATGATGATGATCATCGCATAAACCTGCGCGGAACTCATGCCCGGCGGAAACGTCGCGCGCAGCGAAATGATGAGGTAAAGCGCGGGAATGGACATGATGAGCTCGCACAACCGCATGATGACCGTGTCGGTCCGGCCGCCGAAATACCCGGAAATCCCGCCGATCATCATGCCGAAGGTGAACGACAGCAGAATGCCAACGATGCCGATGGAAAGCGAAATCTGCGAGCCATAAAGCAGGCGCGAAAGAACGTCCCGTCCGAACTGATCCGTGCCGAGCAGATAAGCCGGATAATTTTCATCGCCGGTGCCGAACAAATGAATTGTGGCTGGAATCAGGCAGAGCAATTTGTACTTGTCGCCGCGAATAAAAAAACGCAGCGGCTTCGTGTCGCCGGCAACAAGGTGATAAACAAAGCTTCCATCACCCGCTTCGTAACGCGGCACGACTAGGTGAAAACCTGACAGTTTCGGCCAAAGCGGCGGATGGAAAAAGCGATCACGGTCCTGGCGCTCGAAGTGATACGGCGCGATAAACCCGGCGAACAACGCCATCAGGTATAGCCCGATCAAAATCACGCCGCCCGCCATCGCAATGCGCCGCCGTTTCAACCGCCGCCGGAACAACTGCCACGGCGAGAGCGGCGCTTTCGCTTCAGCGGTCAAAAGGGCTGTGGCGGTTTCCATTTTTATTCGCTCCGTAGCGGCGGTCGGCAGACCGCCGCACTCTTCCGGATGTTGGATTTTCCGGCTTTCTGCCGAAAGCCGCTACATTTGTTTCGTGGCGTCTTCATTTATTCAGGCGGATGCGCGGGTCGCTCCACGCGAGCAGCAGGTCGGCGATGAAATTTCCCACCACCAGCAGCCCGGTGGCCATGACCACACAATCTACGACCAGGTAGGAATCCTTGGCGAAAAAAGCCTCCATGGTCAGCCGGCCGAGCCCGGGCCAGGCCATGATGTTTTCCACGATGAATGCGCCGCTCAACAGGGCAGCGAGCGAATAGCCGAAAATGGTCAGAAGCGGATTGATGGCATTGCGGAGGGCGTGTTTGTAAATCACCCAGCCTTCGCCAAGGCCGCGGGCGCGCGCGGCGGTGACGTATTCGGCGCGCAGCGTGTCGAGCAGGTTCGAGCGCATCTGGCGCATGATGCCCGCCCAATCTGCGGCTGCCAGCACCAGCGCGGGCAGAATCAGATGGTGCGCGCGGTCCCAGAATTGTTGCGCCGGCGACATCAGGTCATTAACCGGACTTTGCGCACCGCCAACCGGAAACCAGCCGGTGGCGGCGGCGAACCACAACGCCAGCAGCGACAGCAGCACGTCGGGTACGGACAACCCGAGAAACGCCGCCAGCGAACAACCACGGTCAATCCAGGAATCTTTTTTAACCGCCGCCCAGATGCCCAGCGGCAGGGCGATGCCCCACGCAATGATCATGGCAAAAAACGAAAGCAGAAAGGTGTTCCACAACCGTTGAACGATGAGCGAGGTGGCGGGGATTTTGTAGGCCATCGAATAGCCGAAGTCGCCGCTCAGGACGCTTTTGAGCCAGTAGAAGTATTGGACATACCACGGCTGATCGAGATGAAACCTGGCCTTGAGATGGGCGATGGTCTCCGGCGAGATTTGCGGGTTTTGCGAGAGCGCGGTGAAGTAATCGCCCGGGGCCAGCGCCATGAGCAGAAACGTCAGCAACGACACGCCCAGCAGGAGCGGAATCATGTGCAACAGCCGCTTGAAAAGATATGACCACATGACAATACCGTGCAAAACATGGCAAAAAAAACGGTTCCACGCGATGAAAAACTCGACTTTCGTCGAACAAAGCGGAATGTTTGGCAGACAGGAAAGTTGAAATTTTACACATGAAAAACTCTTTTGCCCGAATTGCTGCCGTCGTAGCCGTGGCGATTTTTGTTTTAACCGGCTGCGGAAAGAAAACGGAGACCGCGCCGACAAAACCCGCCGCCAGTTATCCATTGCCCGAACCGCCGCTGGTCGCGGATTGCGAGCCGGGCATTCCCGGCGGCCGGCTGGTAGTGTCCTTGTATGGCGAACCGAAAACCTTCAATCCCATCACTGCCAACGAACAATCCTCCGAGGAGATTTACCGGCACCTTTTCGCCGCCCTACTCGGCTTTGATTACCCGTCAGAGCAGGTGTCGCCAGGGCTGGCGGAATCGTGGACGAATTCGCCGGATGGCAAGGCTTGGATCTTCAAGCTGCGGAAGAATTTGCGCTGGAGCGATGGCGAGCCATTGACTGCGGACGACGTGTTGTTCACCTGGAACGATATCATTTACAATCCGGACATTGATAATGTCATGCGTGACGGGCTTGTAATTGACGGCAAAAAGTTTTCCGTGACGAAGATTGATGACTTGACCATTCAAATCGTGACGCCGGAGATTTATGCGCCGTTTCTGGAAACCGTCGGCGCCCTCGTGCCCATCATGCCGAAACACGTGCTGGCCAAAGCCGTCGCCGACAAAACCTTCACCTCGGCCTATGGTGTGAATTGGGACCCAAAGAACATTGTCGGCTCCGGACCGTTCCGCATCAAGGAATACAAGCCGGCACAATACATCCTGCTCGAGCGCAACCCGTATTATTGCGAGGTGGACAAAAAGGGCCAGCGCCTGCCGTATTTTGACAACGTCATGTACACCGTCGTGCCAGATTTTAACGCGATGTCATTGCGTTTTTTGAGTGGCGAGAGCGACGTGGACGATTTCATTTACCCATATGAATATGACCATTTCAAAGCTGAATCCGCCAAGGGCCGTTTTCAATTGCTCGAACCGGGCATCGGACTGGAGACGGGGTTTTTTTGGTTCAACCAAAACACCAACGTGAACCCCAAGACCGGAAAGGCTTACGTAGATCCAAAAAAGTTGAAATGGTTTCGCAACGTGAAATTCCGCCAAGCCTGCTCGTATGCGATTGACCGCGACGCCATCATCAAATCGGTTTATTCCGGCCGCGCGATCCCGAATTACGGCTTTGTGACGCCCGGCAATAAAAAGTGGTTCAACCCGAACATCCGCCAGTATCCGCATGATCTGGCCAAAGCCCGCGCGTTATTGAAGGAAATCGGCATCGAAGACTGGAAAGGCGACGGAACTTTGCAGGACGCCGACGGCAACGAGATCGAATTTGCCCTGAACACAAACGTCGGGAACAGCTCGCGAGAGAAGATCGCCGTGTTGATAAAGTCCGATTTGGAAAAGCTGGGCATCAAGGTCATTTTCCAGCCCATTGAGTTCAACACGCTCGTCCAGAAAATTGATGTTACCCACGATTACGAAGGCCTCTTGTTGAGCATTGGCGGCGGCGGCACCGATCCGTCGTTCGGCATGAATGTCATCCGCTCTGACGGTTTCACCCACCAGTGGTTTCCGCGCCAGAAATCACCCTCGACCGACTGGGAAGCCCGGCTGGACTACTTGATGAACGCCCAGAACAAGACACTCGATTTCAACGAACGCAAAAAGGATTACGATGAGGTGCAGGAAATTTTGTGCGAACAGGTGCCGATGATTTACACTGTCACGCCATTTTTTTACGCTGCCGTCCGGTCCGACATTGGCAACGTGCGCGCCACACCGTTGAGCGGTTACCGCGCCACCTGGAACATCGAGGAGCTTTACTTCAGGAAGTGAGCGGCTTCAAGCAATGCCAAAAATCGTTCCCAGCAATACGAGCGTTCCGCAGGATTTTGTCGAGGCGCCCTCGCAAATGCTGGAAAACTGGCCGTGGGACAAGAAGATATTGGACAGCTTTGCGGCGGATTACCGCGACCCGAACAAAAAAATTCCGCAGGCGGTTCTGAATCAACTCAAAGCCTCGCGGCTGGCGACGGAAGGGACTTTTTACCGCCGGCAACTTTCGTTCGGCCTGATGGATTTGGCGTTGCACACGCAAATTCACGCGACGAATGCTGATGACGTGCTGCCGTTGTCAAACAAGGTCCTGAGCGAGGTGTCCCTGCCGGTGCCGCCGGACACGGCGTTCGTGGCTTACTTCGGCCACATCATCGGCTACGGCGCGGGTTATTATGGCTACGCCTGGGCGGATGCCATTGCGGCGGACATGGCGACGGTGTTTGAAAATTCGCCGGACGGCTTCTTCGACAAAACCGCCGGCATGAAATTGCGCCGCGAGATTTATCAGGTCGGCGATTCGCGCGACATCAATGTCTCCATCGAGAGGTTCCTCGGCCGGCCGCGCTCGATTGAGCCGTTCCTGAAGAAGATTGGGGTGGAGAAAAGCCCCGCCGGTTCCAAATGAGTTCACCGGCCAAATCCGCCATCGAACGCTGGCCGCGTCAGATCAAATTCATTGTCGGGAACGAGGCGTGCGAACGCTTCAGCTACTACGGCATGCGAAGCATTCTCGCCGGGTACATCACCGGCGCAGTGCTCAAGGGCGGACTGGGCCAGGATGCCGATACCTCCACGGAAATCATTCACCTGTTCGTCTTCGCGAACTATTTCATGCCGCTGTTCGGCGCGTGGCTGTCGGACAAGATCATCGGGCGCTACCACACCATCCTTTGGGTGTCGCTGTTTTACTGCGCGGGTCACGGGGTGCTGGCGTGCAGCGACCTGGCCGGCACGGTCCACGGCAAGCTGCTGCTGCTTTACACCGGCATGGCGCTGATCGCGTTCGGCTCCGGCGGCATCAAGCCGTGCGTGTCGGCGTTCGTGGGCGACCAGTTCAAGCCGGAACAGTCGCATCTGCTGCAAAAGGCCTACGGCGCGTTTTATTGGGCCATCAACCTCGGCTCATTCTTTTCGTTTCTCGTCATCCCGTGGATCAAGGACCGGCATGGCTACAGCCTCGCGTTCGGTGTGCCGGGAATTTTCATGGCCATCGCAACGTTTATTTTCTGGCTGGGAACGAAACATTACGTCCGGGTGCCGCCGAACCGGGAGACGAAATCCGCCGGGTTCTTCAAGGTTTTCTGGCACGCGCTCGCCGGCAAACGCGTTTCGGGACAATCGTTCTGGGACGTCGCGCGGGACCGGTTCAGCGAAAAGGAAATTGACGCGGCGAAATCCGTCCTGCCCATCCTGCTCGTCTTCGCGCTCATCCCGCCGTTCTGGTCGCTGTTTGACCAGAGCAATTCCACGTGGGTTTTGCAGGGTGAGAAAATGGTTCCGACCAGAATCCTCGGCCTGGACATCGGCGCGGAACAGATGCAATCCATGAATCCGCTGATCGTGATGATTCTCGTGCCGCTGTTCACGCTGGGGATTTATCCGCGCATCGGCCGGTTCGCGTCGCCGCTGCGGCGGATGTCGTACGGGATGTTTCTGGCGTCGGGTTCGTATCTCGTCGTGGCCGCGCTGCAAAGGCAGATCGAAGCCGGCGCGCAAATGAGCGTGCTGTGGCAGACCGTGCCGTATCTCATTTTGACCGCCGCCGAGGTTTTGGTTTCGACGACCGGGCTGGAATTCGCCTTCCGCGAAGCTGCGCCGGAAATGAAGAGCATCGTCATGAGTTTCTGGCTGCTGACCATTGCCTTTGGCGACCTGCTCGTCGTGGCGGTGACCCAATTGTTTGCCAATGCCAGCGACCACGCCGCGTCCGTCAGCACGAATCGCTTTTTGCTTTATGCCGGCATGACCTTTGGGGTGGCGATTTTGTTCAGCCTCGTCGCGATGTTTTACAAATATCGCGACGAGGCGGCGGCGCGCGGGAAATAGCCTTCAGTGGCCGAAAAACTTTTGGAGCATTTCGCCGCCGTTCTGCCAGAAAATGATCGCCACGCCCATCAACGCGCCGCCGGCCATCACCCCGGATGCGACGGGAAACGTGAATTCCTCCGCCTGGGCAGGCGATTTTTTCTGGAACCCATACGCAATGACTGCGCCCATGAAAAACAGCACGCCGTAATACCATTGAAAAATCCACGCGAGCCCAAAGCCGGACGCGGACGGCAGATATTTCTCCTGTTTGGGAAAAATCACCGGCAGGATGGCAAACACGATGCCCACCGCGCCGCCGATGACGATGCTCCAGATTTTCGCCGGGGCGAGAGCGTCCAGACCTTTGCTCAAGGCCTGGGCGACGGCAGCCCAGGTTTGCGCGGAGGGCGCGGGGAACTGGTCCGAACCGATGACTTCAGGCTTGTCCACGATGAGCGTAAACGCCAGGACGCTGACGACGGTGCCGATGAAGATTCCGGCAAACTGCGCAATGAATTGTTTGCGCGGATGCGCGCCGAGGAGATAGCCGCTTTTCAAATCGGTCAGCAAATCGGCGGCGGAACCGGCCGCGCCGGCGGTGATGTTCGCGCTCATCAGGTTCACATTCATGTTGCCGGGATTGAGCGCGCCGAACGTGAGCTGTGTCACCTTGCCCATCGCGCTGATGGGCGTGGTGTCGGTTTCGCCGGTGACGCGGCACGCGACGATGGCAAGGGCAAAGGACAAAACGACGGCGAGAACGCTCTGCCAGTATGGCATGCCGAATGAGGCGTGCGCCAGCAGGGCCAGTGCGATGAGCGAAATGAATTGTCCGGCGGCGAACCAGGACATCGGTGTTTCGATGGATTCCATTTCACCGGGCGATTTTGATTTTCGCGAAAATATTTTACCGAGATCAAGAAACGCCCGGAGCGAAATCCGCCATTGCAGGATCAAACTCAGCAGGCTGGCGGCCACCATGCACGAGACGCCCGGCCAGACCGACCATTGCACACAGTCGCGGAAACCGGAACCGGTGATGAGGCCGGCGTGTTGCAGCGCGGGAACAAAACCCATCCAGCACACGATGCTGCCAATGAGGATGCTGATGCAAACACGCATCCCCATGATCACTCCAGACGCAATGAAGATTGGCTCCCAACTGAACATCACGGTGCGGCCAATCCAAGCCGGGCCGAAGACGACGGCATTGAATTTGGTGACCAGGGTGTCGCTGGAAAAAGGCGCGAGCCGCGCGATGGCCGCGAAGCCGTCGTGCCAGAAATTGTCAATGGCCGCCAGAACTCCCGCGATGCCGAGCGCTTTGGCCGCGCGCATGCCTTTCGCGCCATGCGAGTGGAGCGCGCGCAAGGTTTCCGCTGCCGCCACGCCGCTGGGGAAGCGCAACTGCTCGATGTTGATCATCTGTTTTTTCATCGGTATGGCCATGGTCACGCCGAGAATGGCCAGAAAAAACACCCACGCGAACGTGAGTGGCAATGGGAGCGCATGACCGTTCAACATGATGAAAGCCGCAAAGGCGGAGATGAGCGTGCCGCCGGTCGAATAACCCGCCGAACTGGCGGTGGATTGCATGCAGTTGTTTTCGAGAATGGTCATCGGTATTTTGGCGAGGCCGATTTTGACGAAGGTCGTCCAAATGGCGTAGGAAAGAATGCACGCCGTGATGGCCACGCCCATGCCCCAGCCGGATTTCAGGCCGATGTAAAGATTGGTAAGCGAAAGGACGGCGCCAAGGACTGAACCCATGAGCACTGCGCGCCAGGTAAGCTGGCACATCGAGTCGCCGCGGCCCTTGTAAACCTTCTCGAACCACTGGCG
>DLMG01000405.1 GCA_002479245.1 Verrucomicrobia subdivision 3 bacterium UBA7542
CAACTCAGGATGAATTATCCGGAAGCGAACAAGGCGCGGCGCAAGGAATTGAAGTCCATCCGCAAACAGCTCTGAAAGCAAAACCATGATCTGGAGACAGCCATAGAGGAGCATGATGGAAATCTCAAAGAAGACCCCTGCGATCGCCTCCGTGCCCGTCCCTGGCGGGAAGGGGACACAGTATTCCGTTGAACTATTGGAAAAGGCGCGGGCCGATACCGATACCGTCCTGAAGGAGCTTGGATCGCAACTGGGCGGCCTGAGCGAGGCGGAAGCCGATTCCCGCTTGAAGCAGGTCGGGACGAACGAGATTGCCCGGGAGAAGCGTCAATCGGCCCTGATGCGTCTCCTGGTTAACATCAAGAATCCATTGGTCCTTCTGCTCGTGGCGCTGGGCGTGCTTTCCTTCCTAACCGGTGACCTGAAGGCAATGATGGTTATTTTCGTGATGGTGGTTCTGAGCGTGGTGTTGCGTTTCTTCCAGGAGATGCGTGCCGATAACGCGGCCGCGAAACTCCAGGCGATGGTCAGCAACACCGCGACATTGGTGCGAGACGGCAAGGAAGAAGAAGTCTCGCTCAAAATGTTGGTGCCGGGCGATATCATCCGGCTCGCCGCCGGCGATATGGTGCCGGCGGACGTGCGCGTGCTTTCTGCCAAAGACCTGTTCTTAAATCAAGCGGCTCTCACCGGCGAAGCCCTGCCGGTGGAGAAGAAAGCCGCCCCGGCGCCGGCCGACGTTCAAAATCCGCTGGAACTTCCCAACCTCTGCTTCCTGGGCTCCAACGTGGAGAGCGGCTCCGCGACCGCCGTGGTCATCCATACCGGGAACCGGACCTACTTTGGCTCGCTGGCCGCCAGTATCGTCGGGCAGCGCCAGCTCACCAGCTTCGACCTGGGCGTCAACAAGTTCACCTGGCTGATGATCCGTTTCATCGCCGTGATGGTGCCGCTGGTCTTTCTGATCAACGGACTGAGCAAGCACAACTGGCTGGAAGCTTTCCTTTTTGCCATGGCCGTGGCCGTCGGGCTGACCCCCGAAATGCTGCCCATGATCGTGACCGTCAACCTGTCCAAGGGCGCCCTGGCCATGGCTCGCAAGAAAGTCATCGTTAAACGCCTGAACGCCATCCAGAACTTTGGGGCGATGGACGTGCTGTGCACCGACAAGACCGGCACCCTTACCCAAGGCAAAATCGTGCTCGAAAAGCATCTGGACGCGAACGGCGATCCCAGCGAGAAGGTCCTGCAGTTCGGCTACCTGAACAGCTACTACCATACCGGGTTGAAAAACCTGCTCGACGAAGCGATCCTCGACCATCAGGAAATGGAAGAACGCCTGAAAGCGAAAGAGAAGTACCGCAAGATAGACGAGATCCCTTTCGACTTCGTGCGGCGGCGCATGTCGGTGGTGGTGGAAGATGAAACCGGGTTGAACACGCTGATTTGCAAGGGCGCGGTGGAAGAAGTGTTGAGCCTGTGTACCCGGGTGGAAGTCAAAGGCGAGGTCATCGAAGTTTTGCCCGAGCACGACGCCAAACGCCGACAGTTGGCGGACGATCTGAACGGTCAGGGCTTCCGGGTAATCGCCCTGGCTTATAAGCAAATGCCGGGCGGTTCCGATGAACCGGTGTATTCGGTCAAGGATGAGTCGGACCTGATCCTGCTGGGTTTCCTGGCCTTCCTCGACCCGCCCAAGGACACCGCTACAGAGGCGTTGAAGCGGCTTCACAGCCTGAGCGTGGACGTCAAGGTCCTGACCGGCGATAACGAGATCATCACCGCCTACATCTGCAAGGAAGTGGGCATACCGGTGGAGCACCTTTTGCTCGGCTCCCAAATCGAGACGATGAGCGAGACGGAACTGGCCGAAGCCGCCAGCACGACGAGCGTCTTTGCCAGGCTGGTCCCGGCTCACAAGGAACGCATCATCCACGCGCTCCAGAGCAAGGGCCACGTGTTGGGATTCATGGGCGACGGCATCAACGACGCCCCGGCCTTGAAAGCCGCCGATGTGGGCATCTCGGTGGACAGCGCTGTGGACATCGCCAAGGAGTCATCCGATATCATCCTGCTGGAAAACAGCCTGCTGGTGCTGGAGCAGGGCGTGCTGGAAGGCCGGCGGGTGTTCGGCAACATTATCAAATACATCAAGATGGCGGCCAGCTCGAACTTCGGCAACATGTTCAGCGTCGTGGGAGCCAGCGCGTTCCTGCCTTTCCTGCCCATGCTGCCGATCCAGGTGCTGACCAACAACCTCCTGTACGACTTCTCGCAGACCACCATCCCCACCGACGGGGTGGATGCCGACTGGCTGATCAAGCCGCGCAAGTGGGGGATTGGCAACATCCTGCGTTTTATTCTGTTTATCGGGCCGATCAGCTCGATCTTCGATTACCTGACGTTCTTCATGATGCTGTATGTTTTCAACTGCTGGCACAACCCGGTCCTGTTCCAGACCGGCTGGTTCGTGGAGTCGCTCTTCACCCAGACGCTCATCATCCATGTCATTCGCACCAACAAGATCCCGTTCATCCAAAGCTGGGCCAGTTGGCCGCTCATCCTCACTTCCGTGATCATCGTCGCGGCCGGTGCCTGGCTGACGGTTTCGCCGCTGGCGAACACGCTCGGGTTTGTCCCCCTCCCGCCGCTGTACTGGCTGTTTCTGGCCATCATGCTGCTGGGCTATGCGATTCTGACCCAGGTGGTGAAGACCTGGTTTATTCACCGGTTTGGCGATTGATGGCGGTGGCGAGTGGAATGCATTCCTTGAGCAAGAAACCACAACGAACTGGTAGCAAAAACAGGTTCGGGGCAACAAGAATCTTGCGAAGGCGGATCGAACGAGGAGGGCCGGGGAGAGAGTCAAAAATCATTTGAACCGCTGATGAACGCTGATTCACGTTGATTGAAAGGGTTGAAAGCCCGAAAGAAAGTAGCCCAAGGCAAGCGAGACGAAGTCCGCGCCGCTCTGAGCTTGCCAGCGTGGAATGGATTGCTCCCAGCCTGCGAATCATTATACTCCGCCGTATGTTGAAACCATTGGCACTCTGGAAGTAACATGCCGATTGACTACCAATCGCTGTTCGAGCGCCTGACCAAGCGTTACGGCGGAACAACTGCCGAGGCATTGGAAGGCATTCTCTGCCCGATGCTCATTCCCATTCGCACACTCGACAAGGCGATCTTCAAAATCCCGGGGCAGCCACACTGGCGCGCATCGTTTACGATCGCCATTACAGAGGAGTGGGCTGACTTGATTGTGCCCGGACGAACCGGGAAGTTCGTTCCGAATTCATACAAAGGAGGTGGCGGCTGGAAGGAAATCGCCAAGGGGCGAATCCTGAAGGTGGACGACCACGGCAAAATTGCGGAAGGCGAGGTTTATTGCGGTGGCAAGAAAAAGGAACTTGAAGCGGCGCTCGCCATACTGTCTGCGGACGACCACTTGGAGATTGACCAGTATGGTGCGTCGGCCAAGGTGTTGAGTGGATTGGTAGAATACTCGCTCGTTCAAGTTCTCAAGGACGCTGGCTACACTGTAAGGCGGATGCCCGAGGATATGGCCCAACACATCGGCAAGTATCGTCATTACGATTTCGAGGTGGAGAAAGGCGGCGTTACCAAGAAGGTTGAAGCCAAGTCACTGTGGGGTACAAACACCAGGTTTGCCCGTCTCATTCACAGCAAGACGGACAATTACCCGACCAGCAGCTGCAAATTTGAGACGCAGGACTTCTTCGCCGTGAGCCTTTTCCTCCGCACGGGCAACATTCGCGACTTCGCTTTTTCCCGCTCTGTGCCGAGGAACGTCAAACCTTATGGCCTTCCGCGAGCTGAAAAATATCCAGCTCATGTGAATCAGAACCCGACTTGCGATATTGGCGATGGGACATGGTTTGCTTCGCTGGATGAGGTTTGGGGACTGGCGTAGCCGAAGCATCCCGCCACGCCGCACCCGCCGATTCAATCGCCGCGTTGAATTCCTTCCGCATCCCGTAGAGCCGTTCCTCTTGGGCCGCGATCTCTCGCGCTTGTTTTTCCAATTTGGGCAGGTCTTCTTTTCTCGCGGGCAGCAGCACATCTCGCAGGCAGGATTCATCGATCGCCGGATACGCGATGCCCACATTGTTCCGCATCAATTGGGCGATGACAAAATCCGTCTTGAGTAGAAAAGCGAGCGTGCGCGGGTCAATTCCGGTCGGGCGCAGCACCGCCAAACCCGTCGTGCAGACCGAGCCGTCCTGGTGAGGGCCGACCACGCCGACCGTGCCGCGCTCTGGCCGCACTGTGGACACCAACACGTCCCCGCTTTGCACCAACTTCCGCGCCCTGCCGGGTGCTTCCATCACTTCGACGCAGTTGGAATAGACGATGCAGGTCTGTAGATCAATGTCCGAGATTTCGATGTAATTGAATTCCTTCGCCGCCCAACGGCGCGGGTCAGCGCGGTCATCGATGAGTTGAGCCACATCCGAGACGTAAAGGTCATAGTCCGTGCGTTTCGCCAGCCGTTTCTCAATTTCAACGGAAAGTGAAGCATGGTGCTGGGCATCCCATCGCTCGAAACTCGTGGCATCATCCAGCCACTTCACGAAGTGCGGCTTCGCTGGCGGCGTGAGGATTTCCGAGAGGATGGTTGGCAGGTCGCCTTGCCCGTCCACCACCTTGACGCGCTGGTTCGCCTTGGTGGAGACGGTAAAACCGATGTCCTGGCAAATCGCGAAACCGGTCCTTGCCGGATTCCCATTACGACGGTCCTTTTTCCGCAGATGTAGAATGGAAGTTTTCGTGGTCGTGCCGGCTGCACCGAAGGTCACGCTGGGCAGTGACACGACGTTCACTAGGTCAATCTTGTCCGCGATGGCCCGGCGCAAGTCTTCAAACACTGCTTTGTTCGTCAGAATGCTGTCGGGAACGATAGCGACGAGTTGGCCACCAGGCGCGAGCCACTCCAGATACCGCTCCATGAACAGCAGTTCGGAATCCAGCCGTCCCGGAGAACGCCGCGACCAGTTCGTGGCAATCTGATACTTCACTAGATCATTGCCTTGAAAACACGCGCCGAACGGCGGATTCGTGAGAATCAGCTTCACCTTGCCAGCCAATGATTCCGTCAATTTTCCATCTTCGCCATTTCGAACCAGCGAGTTGGCGAGATGCAGCCGAGCTGCGGGAAAACCAAACATCGCCATGTTCGTCAGAGCTAGGCGCACCATACGCTCGCTCTTGTCAATGCCCACGAGCACTCGTCCCAGCATGTTCTCCAGCCACAGCGTTCGCATCTCGGGCGTCGGCATTCTTTCTCCGAGCTTCAACTGTAAGCCATGCACGGTCTCCACGAGAAATGAGGACACGCCGCACGACGGATCGAGAATCAGTCCGAATTCCGCACAGCGTTTCGGATTGCCCAGTGATTCCAATTCATCCGCCGACAGGTGGTGAAGTGCTAGGGCCACCATGAACCGGACAACCTCCGGTGGCGTGAGATACTGACCGAGTTCCTTTTCATCAATAAATGAGTCGTTGAGGAACTTGCCGAACACTTCGTTCAGCACGTCGAAGCCGGAAAAGCTGAACGTCGAAGTCTGCCGCTGGAGGGTTTCAAAACACTCGATGATTTCGTGGGCCAGTTCGTCCTCCTGCGGCTTGAGCTTCAGTTCGAAATCTTTGAGGTCAACCTCGTGCGCCAGCGACTCAGGCAGGCTCTCCTGAACCACTTCGTCAACGAATGTCTTGAGCGCCGCCGCAAATCCAAGACCGGCTTGCATCAGACCGCTCAAGGTTCGCTTCGAGATACCACCGCGACCGATGCGAACGCCCCGCACATGCGCAAACAACAGCTTGGACAACTCGTCCAATGCCTGGCTGCGCGAGGAGAGTCTTCCGCGCTTGTGTAGAATTTCGCGGATTGAGCGCAAAGTCTGGTCAACCGCCTCCGTTATCATCGGATGATGCGGTGTGACGCGATATGCCGGCGGCGACTCCCGCAGTGCATCCGGTTTGCTCACCAGTTCTGCGTAGATGCCCCGAAGCTTCGCTTCGTAAATCGGTCGAGGCTTTGCCTCGCCACTTAACCAGCGTTGCACTGATACCGGGGATGCCTTGAGTTGTACGGCCAGCAACTGCGGCTCACCAGCATGGGCGTCCAAGACAGCTTTGAGCACGGCTTGAATAGTTTCCATGTCGGGAGGATTTCACCTCCAGCGCAAGAGTGTCAACAGTATTTTACACGGCGTGTAACAATGTGATTGCACATCATATCAACAGTTTCATCTTGCGAGTTTTGATTGAGTGGCATGCGAACAAAAAGCGCCTCCGTTTCCAAAGGCCGCTCGTGTTTTCTGAATCTGTCTTTACGCTGGCGAGGGTGGCGAGGGCGGTGTCGGCGGAGTACCGGCTCGCGCTTTCCCGGCATGACATGTCGTGCTTCTCGAAGCCGCGCACACACCGCGCTCGGTTTGACGAAGACAACCGCAAAGATTTCATTTCCAGATTCTGAAATTGAAGGTGAACTTCTTTCGTTGCAGCAGCGCGCGCCAGTCGAGAAACAGAAATCCGGCAAGGACCGCGAAACCCAGGACCAGCGTCACAATTCCCTTGGGGGAATAGCTGCCATGCACGAGGTTCTTGTAGTTGGCGGCGGCGTAAAGCCCGGTGAAGATCATCACCGCGTGTAAAGCGTCTTCCACAATTCCGGGGAAGCGCGAAAATTGGTTTTGCGGAGAAGGTCGAGGGCGGCAGGAAGTTTGAGGAGTCCGGCTTGAGCGGCGTCGCACAAAACGCCCAATATGCCGGAAACTTTCAGGCCCCGCTGAACCGCGAGCGCACGAGCGGCAGATTCATCGAGCAACACCACGTCGGAGCGGAGTGCTCGGACAGCCGCAACGCGGTGCGCTCGCCGGGGTCAAGCGCAGCCAATGTTTGGTCAGGCGCTTCCGGGTTGGAATGAATTTTTAACCAGTCGGGCGGAGTGGTTGCCAAATTACGAACTGACGGCGGAGCGTCGGGATGGCGAAGTTCCTCCAAAACCTTTTGTGTGGTGTGAACGTTGCCGTAAAGTTTCGGCAGAATTTCCGCGTGGCCGATGAGCGCAAGATAGCAAAGCGGCGAGGTGTTGCTGACGAGGGTCATCAGCCGCGAGCGGCGCGCAAGGCCGCGAGGTCGTGCGCATCGGCGGCACGCGCTGCTACCAAGTGCGTCGCCCGGGCATCCGCACGTTGGCGGGTTTGCTGATCCTGCGTGAGAAAGTGCTCAAGCCAGTGCTGGCCGGAGTCTGCCGCCCCAAGCGCGGTCGCCCGCCAAAAAACATTCATCCGCTGGATGAGCATTACCAGAACCTCCAACGCGAAATGCCGGCCACCCTGCAAACCCTCAAACCGGCCGCGTGACTTCGCTGAAACAAACATGTTGGTCTTAGTTTTTTGATAGCAATGCAAAGACGCGGAGCAGGCATTCGTCCTCGTCCTCGAATTCAAACCCGCGAAAGGTTTCGTTGAACCGTTGAATCGTTAACTCTCAACCGTTCCAAACCGGCAACGCGCCAGGCCGGACCAGCCTTCGCTTGGAAGCTACGGCGCGGCAGGGGCCGGCGTTCCGATGTGTTTGCCAGGTTGCACCCGGCATCACCGAACGCTTGCCATCGGCCTTTCTTCATTCGTAAAGTTGGCAAACGATGGACTGGCTCAATCTCATCTGCCGCTACTGGCCGCACCTGGCCGCGGGCTTTGATTTTCTGGCCGCGCTGCTGGCCTCAGCCCATGCCTTGTTGCACAAACGTGATACCCGCGCCGCAACGCTTTGGATCGGGGTCATCTGGCTGATGCCGGGATTTGGACCGATTCTTTACCTCGTGTTTGGCGTGAATCGCATCCGCCGCCGCGCCATTTCGCTGCGACTGAAAAAACCTTCAGACCGCGCCATCCCCCAAAACCTCGGCGAACCGCAGCCTTCCGGCGTGGAACATTTGAAAATGCTCGCGCACGTGGTGAACCGCATCGCCGTGTTCCCGCTCACCGCCGGCAACCACGTCCAGCCGCTCGTCAACGGCGATGAGGCATTTCCCGCCATGCTCCCCGCCATCGAATCGGCCAAAAAAACCGTCTCGCTCTCCACCTACATTTTCGACAACGACCCGACCGGAGGACAATTCGCCGCCGCGCTGGGCCGCGCCGTCAAACGCCGGGTCGCCGTGCGCGTCCTGATTGATTCCGCCGGCGCGCGTTATTCGTGGCCGTCCATCATCCATGAATTGAGGCGCGCCAATGTGACCGTCGCGCGTTTTTTGCCATCGGTCGCCCCATGGCGGGTGATGACGTTGAACCTGCGCAATCACCGCAAGCTGCTGGCCGTGGACGGACAAATCGCCTTCACCGGCGGCATGAACATCCGGCACGGCAATGTGCTCGGCAAACGGCGGGGCGAGGCTACTGACGAGCCGAATTCGCGTAATCAAAACATGGCGACGACGGCTCACGGGGATCAGCCTTCGCCAGGCTATGGCGCGACAGGCGCTCGCCCCACCAAAAACGCTGTGCAGGACCTGCAGTTCCGCGTTGAAGGCCCGCTCGTGGCCCAACTGCAGGCGGCGTTTGCCAACGACTGGGCGTTTACCACCGGCGAGGTTCTCCACGGCGAAGCCTGGTTCCCCGAACCCAAACCCACTGGACGGGGCGTCATCGCGCGGGTCATCACCGACGGGCCGGACGCCGATTTCGAAACACTGCGCCTGACGCTGCTCGCCGCGCTCACGGAGGCGCAGACGTCCGTGCAGATTCTCACGCCGTATTTTCTACCAGACCCGGCGCTCATCACGGCGCTGAACCTCGCGGCGTTGCGCGGCGTGCGCGTGGACATCATTTTGCCGGCCAAAAACAACCTGCCGTTCGTGCATTGGGCGTCGCGCGCGATGTGGTGGCAGGTACTGGAACGCGGCTGCCACATCTGGCTCACGCTGCCGCCGTTCGATCACTCCAAGCTGATGATTGTGGATGGACACTGGGTTTTGCTCGGCTCGGCCAACTGGGACACGCGCAGTTTGCGGCTGAATTTTGAGTTGAACGTGGAGTGTTACGGACGCGAGTTCGCGCACGAGATGGCGGCGGTCGTCGGGAAAAAACTCCACGGCGCGCGCGAAGTGACCCAGGCCGAAGTGGACGGACGGGCGCTTCCGGCAAAATTGCGCGACGCCGCCGCGCGATTGTTTTCGCCGTTTTTGTAAATCAAGAAATTCTGTGACTGAAAAATTAACAACCAAATACATTCCCCTCACCCGGTCCCGCTTTGCGCGGACCACCCTCTCCCCGCCCGGCGGGGCGAGGGGCGTTTAGTTTGAATAACCAACGATTCATTACGTATGAAAACCTTCGACAGCCTTACCGAACAGGAAATCCTCGCGCTGGCCATTTCGCTTGAGGAGGAGGACGCGCGCGTTTATGAAGATTTCGCCGACGGCCTGCAGGAAAATTACCCCGAACAGGCCGAGAAATTCCGCATAATGCGCCGCGAAGAGGACGGCCATCGCCATCGTCTGCTCGAACTTTACAAGGCCCGCTTTGGCGATCACGTGCCGCTCATCCGCCGGCAGGACGTGCGCGGGTTTGTGGATCGTCGTCCGGTCTGGCTCGTGCGCCCGCTCGGCTTGAAAACCGTCCAAAAAACCGCCGAAAGCATGGAATTGGAGACGAAACGATTTTACGAAGTCGCCGGGCGGCGTGCGACTGATACGGGCATCCGGCAGTTGCTCGGCGACCTCGCGGAGGAGGAACGCAACCACGCGCTCACCGCCGAACGCATCACCCTCACCAAGCTCAACGAAGACGAAAAATCGCAGCAGAAACGGCTCTTCCTGCTGCAGGTCATTCAGCCCGGCCTGGCCGGCCTGATGGATGGGTCAATTTCGACGCTGGCACCGCTGTTTGCCGCCGCGTTCGCCACGCATAACAGTTGGGAAACTTTTCTGGTCGGCCTCGCCGCAGGCACCGGCGCGGGCATCAGCATGGGTTTTGCGGAGGCGCTGTCCGACGACGGCAGCCTCACCGGCCGCGGCCATCCGTGGGCGCGTGGTTTTGTGTGCGGGTTGATGACCACGCTGGGCGGCCTCGGCCACACCCTGCCTTACCTGATACCGAGCATCAAAACCGCCACCGCCGTTGCCGTATGCGTGGTGCTGGTGGAACTCGGCATCATCTCTTGGGTGCGGCACAAATTCATGGACACACCGTGGGCGTCGGCGGTGTTGCAAGTCGCGCTCGGTGGCGCGCTGGTCTTTCTGGCGGGAATTTTAATTGGCATTTCGTGAAAACAAAGCCTTGGCGCCAGCGGATGAAAAGTGCCACCCGATGAGAAACAATGGCAGATGTTGCGCGACTTGTTGTCGTTCGATTCCGGAGTTAATTTCCCAAAACCTCACAGGGGTCGTTTGTTGGGTTTTACACAGTCAAAAGGGAGCATATAAGTAAAAAATGAGGATTGTTGACTCCAATGAGCCAAGTCGTTGGAGTCAACGCCGTTGCCGTCCTACAACGGATGGGATCCGCGCGAGAATTGTTGTTTTGGCTGCTTGGTCAGAGAAATCGTCACCCTCGATTGTCACACCCGGCGGAAAAAATTGGGTCCATCTGGGTCCATTTGAGTCCACCTTCTGATACCAGGAAAACAGCAGAATCAGCCCATTTGTCCAAGTGAGTCCCAATGAGGGCAAATGAGTCCAGGCAACACAAGTCTTGGTGTAAACGAGGTGCTCTTCCGCTGAGCTAAACGCCCGACCACAAGTACGCTATCAAAGCCAGGTAATTACAACAAGTGTCTGGCGATGGTCGAGAAAAGTGCGGCGCGAGAATACAACTGGGATTTACCCATGAAGACGAATAGTTTTTACCAACGAACAACTGAAGGGCGAGGTGCATTGAGACGCTAATCATAATTGGGCTGTGCTCTAAGCCCGAACTCCGAAATAGGAAT
>DLMG01000346.1:0-3386 GCA_002479245.1 Verrucomicrobia subdivision 3 bacterium UBA7542
ATCACCCGTCGTCCCACCACCGAAATTTCCCCGCGCGCAATGGCCGCGATACATTTCGGATAAAGCTCATGCTCGGCAGCCTGAATCCGGTGATGCAGCATCTCCGGCGTGTCATTGTCCAAAACCGGAACCGCCTGCTGCCCGATGATCGGCCCCGCATCCACACCTGCGTCCACGAAATGCACCGTGCAGCCCGTCAGCTTCATGCCGTGATCCAGCGCCTGCTTCCAGGCTTCGAGACCGGGAAACGACGGCAGCAGCGACGGATGGATGTTCACGATGCGCCCCTCGAACGCGCGCAAAAATTCGCCCTTCAGGACCCGCATGAATCCCGCGAGCACAATCAAATCCACTTTCGCCGCCTGCAAAGCGCCGACGAACGCCCGTTCCGCCTCCTCGTCCAGCTTCGTGCGGAATTTCCCCGGCGGGACGAATTGCGCCGGGATTTTCCGGTCGCGTGCGTGCGCTAGGATTCCCGCGTTTTCGACATCGCTCAACACGACGGTGACTTCCGCCGGAATTTTTCCCGCTGCGCAGGCAATGGCAATCGCGGCAAAGTTCGACCCTTTGCCGGAACCAAGCACACCCAGTCGAAATTTATTGCCCACAGCGACTTGAATAACAGAGTGACCATTCAAAACAAGTTGAAAGATGCCGATGTGAATCTCGCCCTTATTCTGATCCCGCTTTGCGCAAGAAGGAACAGTCTGCGCTCGATTTGCGGAATTTCCAGAAATGCCCGATTCGCCGACCGACTGACGAAAGTTCTCCCTCTCCGCCGTCGCCGACGGGGGACTTGAGTTGCTCGGGAAGCAACGAAAGGAATTCGCCGGAGGCGAAGGCCCGCTGCGGGCCGAGCGAGCGGGCGCGAGCGAGTCACTGGGCCGGGTTGAGGTGGCGCTTTTTAAGCCGCCCCCGCCCTGCCCCGCCGGATCGTACACCAGGCCCATGAACAAAATGGATCGGGTTTGGTCATCGCCAATCACGAAGAAAAATGGCCGGTCCACAATCATCTCAAAAGGCCTCACCGGCTCAATGATTGCCTGACTCCGCATAATGAGGGCCGTCACCGCCGCCGCTTCCGTGCCTTCCTCGTTTACCTCCACAAAACTTTTCTGCTTCACCTCACTCACGAAAAGCTGCTCGTCGGCCATGGCTGAGAAATCTGCCCCGTTGCTAAAAGCCTGGCGCATGCCCAAAGCCTTGAGCGGGTCATTCAATTTCACGTCGTAATCCAGTTTGAATCGGGGAAAGGCCAGCGTCCCTTCACGGTCACGAAATCCCGGCAGGATTTTGTCCCGCCACGTGTCGGCATTCAAATCAGCCAGGAGCTTTGCGGGACTGGAATTTGTGTCCGGCAAAAAGAGAACCATCTGCAATCGCCCGCCGGCATAAGGCAGCCGCACGGCTTGAAAGCCGTCAACTTGCTGATAATTGAAGCGCCCGTGCTGCCACATCATCGGTACCTGCTTTGGCGTTCCGCCGGGCAGGACGTTGAATGCGTGGTCTTTGGTTGCCTGTTTGTCAAACGGACGTTCCCACTTGCCCTTGAAATAAATGGCATTGGCCAGAATCACCCGCGTGAGCGGAGGAAACGGCCATCGGACAACTTCCTTGATTTTCCCGTGTGTGCTGTGGTCCGCCCAATCGTTGATGGTTTGCGCCGATTCAGGTTTCCCGAATTCCACGCCGGCCAGTTTCGCCGAGAAATAATTCTTGTTGTCGGAAACAAATCCGGGCTTCAAGTGAAACCCTTCTTTATACCAAATCGCGTTGGCCAGATTCAAAATCACGTTGGTCTGTGAATTCAGGGACTGATTCAAATTCTTGCAGGCGGCGTTGAGCGTTTCCGCCGGCAAACCGGCCGTTTTGAGGACGCGCTGCATTTCCGCCTTGGTATCACCAGCCGCGCCGTTGGCAACCATTTGCAACACGGTCGAAACGCTGAAAGGCGAGATGAAAACATTTGTGCCCGGTTGTTCCCGGGTGATTTGTTTCAGCAAATCAAACGCGAACCCGGTGTTGGCTACGTCCAGCTTTGCCTGGTTTGCCGGCAAATCCGCCAACACGGCCAAACTGGCGGCGCACATTAAAACGCCAAACCAGACTCCGCGCCGATTTGTTTTAGGAAAAATCGTAGCGTTCATGGTGCGAGCTTGCTGTTGTTGACATCACATGTGTTACATTCAGCCCCACCGTTGTTGCAAGCTTTAGCTTGTGCGCGATGGCGACGTTCATTGCATAATAGCGCCAACGTCCCGCCGGCGAGTGAATCGATCCATCGCCACGCAACGGGCCGGCGAGACGCCGGCGCTCCCAGCCCCAGTTCCGTATTCGCGCAGTAGGTTATTTTAATGCCACACCGCTTCGCGGCGTGAACAATGCGGGGGCAACGCATGACGGTCACACTGTTCATTCCTTGTTTTATAGACGCGCTCACAACTGCCCGGTTTGGAAACCCGGTAAACATGGGCGATTTTATTGAATATTTTTATTGAAACTTGCGCCGCTCCCGCGCAGTTTCAAATCGTCATGAGAGCGAACCCTTTCCCTTTCCTCTGCGGCTTGTCCGGCACAGACAAAAGTTCCATAATCTCGGCAGCTCTGTTTTTCGAGTTCAAGCACACTTCACAAGCCTATGAATGCTGAAACAGCCAATCCGGGTGGCAAAAAGATTTTGGTGGTGGATGACGATCAGATCATTTTGAAAACGTTGTCCATTGTGTTGATCTCCAATGGTTATCAGGTGTTCACGGCCACCGATGGGCCGGGAGCCGCCAGCCTTGTTGCCCAGGAAAGGCCGGATTTGATCTTGCTTGACCTCCTGTTCCCGCCCGATGCGGTGAATGTCGGCGGGGCGCTACAGGACGGTTTCTTCATCATTGAATGGCTTCGCCGCATGGGCGAAGCCAAGGACATTCCCATTATCATCATTTCCGGAGACAAGTCGGCGAAGGACAAGAAGAACGCTCTGGCCACCGGAGCGGTGGGATTCTTCCCCAAGCCGATTGACCGTGTCGCATTGTTAGCCACCATTCGCGCCACGCTCGGCGAGGATGCGGGTGACAAGATGCCCGCCTCAGCCTGAATTTAGAGGACCGGGCCGGGTGGATATCACGTCAGGAAAAAAATAGAACCCTCTTGCGTCGGCTCCTGCTTTTTTACACCCCGCCAAACCGCCGGTGGCGGCGCGCGTAGTCCTCCAGCGCGGCGAAGAATTGCGGCTTGCGGAAATCCGGCCAGAGCGTGGGCGTGATGACGAGTTCGGCGTAGGAAATCTGCCACAACAGAAAATTGCTCACGCGCATCTCGCCGCTCGTGCGAATCAGCAGGTCCGGGTCGGGAATGTTCCGCGTCCAGAGATGCTGCGAAATGACTTCCTCGGT
>DLMG01000346.1:3462-10274 GCA_002479245.1 Verrucomicrobia subdivision 3 bacterium UBA7542
TTGCCGTCCCTGGCCTTTTCCGCAATGCGCCGCACGGCGTCCACGATTTCAATGCGGCTGCCGTAGCTCAACGCCATGACGAGCGTCAGGCCGCTGTTTTTGGAAAGGGTCGCGATGGATTTCTTGAGGTGTTCCTGCACGTTTTCCGGCAGGCGGTAAATCTGCCCGATGACCTCCAGCCGCACGTTGTTTTTGTTCAACTCCGGCGTTTCGGTCTTGAGATAGTGGATGAGGTATTTCATCAACGCATCCACCTCGTCCTTGGGGCGGTTCCAATTCTCGGCGGAAAAAGCGTAGAGCGTGAGATATTTGATGCCGAGTTCGCCTGCCGTGCGGATGATCGTCCGTGCCGATTCCGCGCCCTGCCGATGACCCTCGACGCGGGGCAGGCTGCGCTGCTTCGCCCAACGGCCGTTGCCGTCCATGATGATCGCCACGTGCTGCGGCAGCGAGGCTTTGGCTTCGGCGCTCAAATGTGGAGTGGCGGAACTCATTTGCTTGAATGCAGGTTACGCGGGTTGCGTGGATTCAAAAATGAAAAAATAGAACTTTTGCCGTCCCGCTTGTTTGGCAAATGAGACCGTGAATTATTTGGCCTTCAAAAGTCGGTTCACTTCCGACGATATGATTGGAGAAAGCAATCTGACAGTAGTATTGCTGTTTCCGAAATCGGCAACGGCTTCCAATTCGGCAAAAGGAGTTACAACTTCCGGTGGCACGTCGTTTGTCGGCACTTCACCAAATATGCCTTCGCCGTAATACGGCATGATTTTTGTAATGGTGAATGCTTTGGCCTTCGCCAACATTTTGACCAGGCCAAAATAATTCGGTTCATCATCGGGCAGTACCATGACTTTGTGTTCCCAAATGTAATGGATAATTTCTTTCGGACTGGCGGTTAAGTTCTTTTGGCCTGGTTCCAGGTTTGGCCACACAAGGGTAAAGGAACGTATTTGCCCGCGACTGCCAAACTCAATTGAAAAACCTTCCGAGCCATTATTCGCATCACCAAAGAACCCGACACCATCCAGTTTGCGGGATAAAAAGATTCCGCGGGCGCAAATACCGTTCGTCACTGTTTCTTCGCATCCAGCAGCATTCGATGAAGAATAAACATTTTTCGGAATCAAGCGCGCTTGATCCAGGCCAAATCGAGCCGCGCATTCGAACGCCCGTTTTGTGACGGTTTCATCGTCGGGAACATTGTCCGTCGAAAGATTTTGATTGGGCGATGAAAAAGAAATGGTTGTGGAGGCTGGTTGAATGGAAAAGATGTTAAAACCCATGCCGCACGGGTTAGGGGTACTCCAGATAAAAAACGCATTCGTGGAGGGCTTGGGAAAACCTTTGTCCTGTAATGAAGCGAGAATGACAGCATTGGAAATGGCTGACGCCGAAAAAGGCCGTGGCGAAAGTCTTTTGTAAATCAAAAAACTCTTCGGCAAGCGATTCGTCGGTGCTTGCCATTGAATTTCGGTGTTTGTCGAAAAATGCGGTGAAAATCTTTCCAATGAATTAGTGGATTCGGCAACGGAAGAAAAAGTCGTTGCAAAAATGGCTGTGAAAAATGCGAAGGTTTTCAAGGTTTGCCGAGATTTTTCACCCTCGGCTTTCGCAAAACGAATTTTCATTTTCAAACAAAAATCGTCTGGTCACGGCTGGGACCGACGGAAACGATCGCCAGCTTCGCGCCGGTCGATTCGGCAATCGCCTTTAAATAAGCGCGCGCTTTGGCGGGCAAATCCTTCCATTTGCGCGCCTTGTCCGTCGGCGTGCGCCAGCCGGCAAATTCCACATACACCGGCTCGCATTCCGCAAGCGTCTGCGCGTCGTTCGGGACAAAATCGTAACGCGCCTTGCCGTGGCGATAGGCGACGCAAACCTTGATTGTTTCCACGGTATCGAGGCCGTCGAGGTTCGTGACGGCGATTTCGTCAATGCCGTTGACCATCGTCGCGTGCCGGGTGGCCACGCTGTCGAACCAGCCGCAACGCCGCGCCCGTCCGGTCGTCGCGCCAAATTCGCGGCCCATCCCGTGCAGCAGGTCGGCGATTTCGGCGTTCTCCGTCGGCAACGGCCCCTCTCCCACCCGCGTCGTGTACGCCTTCATCACGCCGACGACTTCGTCCATTTTATTCGGCGCCACGCCGGAGCCGGTGGACGCGCCGCCCGCCGTCGTGTTCGATGACGTGACGAACGGATACGTGCCGTGATCAATGTCGAGGAACGTGCCCTGCGCGCCCTCGAACAAAATGTTGTCGCCGCGCCGCATCGCCTGGTGCAGCAGCACGACGGTGTTGGCGACGAACGGCTTTAAACAATTTCCGGCGGCGCGATATTCGGCGTGAACCTGCTTGAACGAAAGCGGTTTCGCGCCGAGCGCACGCAGCACCTCGTTGTTTTCCTTGATGCGCAGACGCAGTTTTTCCTCGAACCGCTCCGGGTTCACGAGGTCAATCATGCGCAGGCCGACGCGCGCCGCCTTGTCGCCGTAGGCCGGGCCGATGCCGCGCTTGGTGGTGCCGATTTTATTTTTTCCCTTGAGAACTTCGCGCTGCGCGTCCAGCTCGCGGTGATACGGCAGGACGAGGTGGGCGGTCTCGCTCACGATGAGGTTGTCGCCGACCTGGACGCCGAGCTTGCGGAGTCCTTTGATTTCGTCAACCAGTCCGACGGGGTCAATAACCACGCCGTTGCCGATGACGCACAGTTTGTTTTTGCGCAGGATGCCGGACGGCACGAGGTGCAGAACGTATTTTTGTTTGCCGATGAAAACGGTATGGCCGGCGTTGTTGCCGCCGGCGTAGCGGACGACGATGTCCGCATCCTCTGTCAGCACGTCAATGATTTTGCCTTTGCCCTCGTCGCCCCACTGGGCGCCGACCAGAATCGTGTTTGCCATAAAATATTCGTTGAACCGTTACATCGTTAAATCGTCTTCCGGTTCAACGGTTCAACCGTTTAACGATTCTCAGCCCGACTTCGCGCTCCGACGCGCCAACCCCGAAAGCTTTCGGGGTTGGCGGAGAGAGAGGGATTCGAACCCTCGATGCCCTTTTGGAGCATGCACGCTTTCCAGGCGTGTGCCTTCAACCACTCGGCCATCTCTCCCGCCGGGAGCGAAACTTTGGCCATGCGTCCCTTTGGACGCAATCTTTTTCAACCATCCGGGTAAATTGGTTCAATCAGCGTTGAATTTCTGCCGGATAAATCCGGCGTTCCATTAGCGATAGGAACGCTGGATTCATGCAGCAGCCTGACGTTCGGAACGCCGGATTTATCCGGCAGCGCTTGGGGAAGTGTAGACTGTTCGTTCCGAAGGCAGGCGCTCGTATTCGTCCCGGAATCGGGCGCTGCCCCACAGCCAATGTTTCGAGTCGCACACGAAGCCCGCCTTCACCGGATTGTTCTCCGTGTAGCGAACCGCCTTTCGCAAATGGGCTTCGTCCTCAATCAGCGTGTCGAAATACTCCCGCTCCCAGAAGATTCCACGGCGCTTCAGCACCTTGTTCGCTTCCCGCGCACTCCGCCCCTTCCAAAGTTGCAGCAGGCTCGAAAGCGGCGTTTGCCAGACATCCACCACCAGATGGACATGATTGGGCATCAACGTCCACGCGCGCAGGCAATAGGTTTGACCGTCTTCGGCACGCAACACTTGTTCGACCTGCGCGGCGACATCCGAGCGGCGCAACCAGCACTCGCCGTGGCCGCGGTCGAGCCAAGCTTCCAGTTTGCGTTTGCGAATGGACTCATTACCTTCAGCAAGGAGGAGTTCCCACTCGCGCCGCCGGGGTGACCGGGAACGCATCGCGCAGCAGAAAGGTGACAAACTGCGTGACGTTTGGCGCGTCGAAATGCGGAAGGTAACCGCGTTCGTGCCAGCCAAGGAAGCCTTGCTCCGCGGTTTCGGCATCAGGATGGTGGTGCCATTCTCGTTTCGCCTCGATGAGCTTCTTCAACCCCGGATTGTGCGGAAGACCAATTCGTTCGGGCAGGTTTGGTTCCGTTTTTCCCATGATCCAAGAATCTTGTTCTGCCGGATAAATCCGGCGTTCCTATTTCAAAACACGCCACTGCCGGCTAAAACCGTCGTTCCAATGGCGATAGGAACGCCGCATTCATGCGGCAGCCACTCACACGCCCAAAATTCCGCCCCGGCTCGCGTTGGTGACGAGTTTCCGGTAACGCGCCAGCCAGCCGGTCAAATCACGCTTCACCGGCTGCCAGGTCTTCTTGCGCTCGGCCAACTCGGCTTCGGAAACGAGGATGTCCATCCGGCGGTTCGGGAAATCAATCCGAATGCGGTCGCCGGCCTTGAGTAAACCAATCGGGCCGCCTTCCTCAGCCTCCGGCGAGACGTGGCAGATGCACGCGCCGGCTGTGCCGCCGCTAAACCGGCCGTCGGTGATGAGCGCGCACTTGTCGCCGAGGCCCATGCCGGCGATGTAGCTGGTGGGCGAGAGCATTTCCTGCATGCCCGGACCGCCACGCGGGCCTTCGTTGCGGATGATGACCACGTCGCCCGCCTTGACCTTGCCAGCCAGAATGCCGGCGCAGGCGTCGTCCTGACTTTCGAAAATCACGCACGGACCCTCGAAGATGAATCCCGGCCCGCAGTTTTTCTTGAACTCCGCGCTGATGCCGGCGGTCTTGACCACGCTGCCTTCGGGCGCAAGCTGGCCATAGAGAATCGCAAGACCGCCATCGGGTGAGTAGGCGGTTGCCTTGGTGCGGATGCAATCGTTCGCGTCGAACATGAACGCGGAGTCGTAGGGCATGAGGCCGCTGGGTTGGACCTTGGCGAGGTGCTTCGGGTCGGTGTCGAATTCGGCGCGGGTGATGACCCAGTTGCGCACTTTTTTGGCGCGCACCATGGCGAACGGCGTCCGGGTGCCGCCTTTTTCGTAACGCCACATAAACAAAACGGGCAGCTTGCGGAACTCGCCGAGTTCGGCGCGGACCAGGCCTTTCGACTCCTGGAGTTGTTGTTCGATGGCTGGACGAAGTTGCTCGTGGCCTTTCAACACAACACCACCGGGCATCTTCATCACCACTTTCTTGTCATACAAAGCCAGTTGTGCCTCGACATCGCCGACATTCCACGCGGCGGCAGCGCGCCACAAGGTGATGGCCAGCGGGTCGCCCGGGAAGAACAGCATGGGCTTGGGCGCGAGATTGCCGCTCGCGGTGCGGGCCGCGGGACCCATTTTATCGTTCGGGTCCACGACGATTGCTGACGCGCCGGAAACGCGCACAGTCTTGGCCCAGGCACCGCATTTTTCGGAGCGGACGTCCCATTCATCAATGTTCTCGCCAATGGTTTTGCCGGTCACGGTTTTGCACGACGTGTTGAGCACGCCCATGCGTTTGAGTTCGCCGAGGATGGTGTGGATGCCGCCGGCGCGATGCACGTCCTGCACATGGTAGGCCGATGACGGCGAGACCTTGCACACGCACGGGATGCGGCGCGAGATGTCGTCAATGCGCTTGATGTCGTAGGGGATGCCGGCTTCGCGCGCGATGGCGAGCGTGTGCAGAACCGTGTTCGTCGAACCGCCCATCGCGACGTCAAGCATGATGGAGTTATCGAACGCTTCCAGTGTGGCGATGTCGCGCGGTTTGAGGTCGTGGGCGACGAGCTGGACGATCGCACGGGCCGCACGGTCGTAGAGGGCTTCGCGTTCTTTCGACACGGCCAGCACGGTGCCGTTGCCGGGCAACGCTATGCCGAGCGCTTCGCAAAGGCAGTTCATTGAGTTGGCCGTGAACATCCCGGAGCAGGAGCCGCACGTCGGACAGGCGGTCTGTTCGAGCTTTTTCAACTGCTCTTCCGTGATCTTGCCTGCCTTGAGTTCGGCGACGCCTTTGAAAACGGAAATCAAATCCGACTTGCCGGTGGCCGGCTGAAGATAAGACGCAAGGTCATCGTGCGTGGCCTTTTGCTCGGCAATGCCCGCCGCCATCGGACCGCCGCTGACGAACACGGTCGGGATGTTGACGCGCATGGCGGCCATCAACATGCCGGGGACGATCTTGTCGCAATTCGGGATGCAAACCATGCCGTCGAAGCAATGCGCCTTGAGCATCGTCTCGACGCAGTCGGCGATGAGTTCGCGCGACGGCAGCGAATACAACATGCCGGAATGGCCCATGGCGATGCCATCATCCACGCCGATGGTGTTGAAGATGAACGGCACGCCGCCCGCCTCGCGCACGAGGCGTTTGACGAGGGCGCCGACCTCGTTCAGGTGGGCGTGGCCGGGGATGCAATCGGTATAGCTGTTGCAGATGGCGATGAACGGCTTGTCCCAGTCAGCCTCAGATTCGATGGAACCGGTGGCGCGGAGCAGCGAGCGGTGCGGCGCGCGTTCAAAACCTTTTTTGATGATGTCAGAGCGCATGGCAATTATATTTACGATTTACGATCGGTGATTTACGAATTCAATATCGGTTTGCAATATAGCTGCTTAAGAACGGAGTGTCACGCAATTGCGAACTTGACCGCGAATGTTGCGGCGGACTGCTGTTGTAAGCTCACCAACCGCGTCCCCGTCTTACTATTGGAATTTTTCTTCGTATGATGATTTTTTCATTCGAGGCGCGTCCGGGGAAATTGATGTGAAATACTAACTTCATATCCGCAATGCTCAACCTCTCGATTTTTTTGTCACCGATGGTCAATTGTGCCGTAAAAAAGAACAGCGCGCATTCTTCATCTACGATGTCTTCAAAATCATAAGTAACCCAATTACCTGCTGAACGTTCAATTGAGCGCGTTTCGGGGAAACACCCGCCGTTTCTGAATTCGTGAC
>DLMG01000075.1:0-170 GCA_002479245.1 Verrucomicrobia subdivision 3 bacterium UBA7542
CGCGAAATCCGCAAGCTGCTGAAGAAGAAACTCGAAGCGGCGGCCGTGCCGAGGATTTTGATCGAGCGCGCGGCGAACCGCTGCCGCATCACCATTCTCACCGCGCGTCCGGGCGTGGTCATTGGCCGCAAAGGCGCGGAAATTGACAAGCTCAAGGAAGAGATGAGCAA
>DLMG01000075.1:381-592 GCA_002479245.1 Verrucomicrobia subdivision 3 bacterium UBA7542
TGCAGACGGCGAAGGATTTCGGCGCGGAAGGGATCAAGATTCGTTGCGCGGGCCGCCTGGGCGGCGCGGAACTGGCGCGCGTGGAGACGTATCACTGGGGCCGCGTGCCGTTGCACACGTTGCGCGCGAACATTGATTACGGTTTTGCCGAGGCGGCAACCCTTTACGGGAAGCTCGGCATCAAGTGCTGGATTTGCAAGGGCGAAAACAA
>DLMG01000075.1:721-4340 GCA_002479245.1 Verrucomicrobia subdivision 3 bacterium UBA7542
CCGAACCCGTTGCGAACTGATTTTTTGAAAGGATTTTTGTTATGCCGTTGATGCCCGCAAGAGTGAAGTACCGCAAGATGCACCGCGGCAACCGCGCCGGCATGGCTTACCGCGGGAACACGGTGGCGTTTGGCGAGTATGGGTTGATGTCGTTGGAACGGTGCTGGCTCGACACGAAGCAGATTGAGGCGGCGCGCGTGGCGATTGCCCGCAACATGAAGCGGCACGGGAAAATGTGGATTCGCATCTTTCCGCAAAAGTCGTTCACGAAGAAGCCGCTGGAAACGCGCATGGGCAAGGGCAAAGGCCCGCTGGAATCGTGGGTGGCGGTCATCCGCCCGGCGAACGTGTTGTTCGAAGTGGACGGCGTGACGGAAGTGGTGGCGCGCGAGTCGTTGCGCCTGGCGGCGACGAAGCTGCCCATCCGGACCAAGTTTATTTCGCGGCATCGTCGCGCCCGATAAACGGAATTCAGTTATGAAATTTACGGAAATGAAAGACATGACGCTGGTGGAGTTGTCGGCCAAGAGCCGGGACCTGCGCCATGAAATGTTCAACCTGCGTCTGCAGCAGGCGAGCGCCCAACTGGAGAAGCCAGCGCGCCTGCGGGTGCTGCGCCGGGACATCGCGCGGCTGGAAACGCGCATCTCCCAGCTCCGCTCGCGCGGAGCGGGGTTGCCAAACAAAGCGGCATGAAAAACAAACGGAATGATGGAGCAATGGAGTGTTGGAGCATTGGGCTCCAGCACCGCATCACTCCAGCACGCCCTCAACCTGTTTAGCCATGGCTGAAGAAACAAAAAATTTGGAAGCGGAAGCGGCGCGCGGACATCGCAAACAGCGCGTCGGAGAGGTCATCTCCAACAAGATGGCCAAGACCATCGTCGTGCGCGTCGAGCGCCGGTTCCCGCACGCGAAGTTGCGGAAAGTCATGACCGCCTACAAGAAATTATACGCCCACGACGAAAAGAGCGAGGCGAAGGTGGGCGACCGGGTGCGGATTGAAGAAACCCGGCCGCTTTCCAAAATCAAACGCTGGCGGCTGATGGAAGTCGTCGAACGCAGCCGGGGCGTGGAGCCGGTGGTGGCGGAATAGCGAGGAAATATGTTGCAAATTCGTTCCCATTTGGACGTCGCGGATAACACGGGCGCAAAAATCGCCTGGATGATCGGCGTGCTGGGCCGCAACCAGCGTTACGCGGGGATCGGCGACATCATCAAGGTGCATATCAAGGTCGCCGCGCCCGACGGCCAGGTGAAAAAGGGCGAGGTGCATAACGCGGTGGTTGTCCGCACGCGCCAGATCATCCGCCGCAACGACGGCTCGTATCTGCGCTTTGACAGCAACGCGGTGGTCATCATTGACGCGGAATTGAACCCGAAGGGCACACGCATTTTTGGACCGGTGGCGCGCGAATTGCGTGAAAAAAAGTTCATGAAAATAATTTCGCTCGCGCCGGAGGTGATTTGAGATTATGCCAAAATTTCATGTAAAAAAAGGCGAGGTGGTGGTCGTGCTGGCCGGCAAGGAAAAGGGCAAGCGCGGCAAAATCATCGCCGTTCTGCGGAAGAAACAACGCGTCATCGTCGAGGGCGTGCAGATGATCAAGCGCCACATGCGCAAGAGCCAGGACCATCCGCAGGGCGCGATTGTCGAACGCGAGGGCACCATCCACCTTTCGAACGTGATGAGAGTGGATCAATTTGACGCCCGCGTGGCCAAGCGAGGCGGGGCGGCGGTACCGGCCCAAACCTGAAAGATTACCAATACGATTACAAACCATAGTTACGGCAAAATCCGTGACCCGGAGTGATGAAAGCCAGACTTTATAACAAATACGTCAACGACGTGGTGCCCGCCCTCAAGGCCAAGCACAAATATCGGAACGTGCACCAGGTTCCGCGCCTGATGAAAATCGTGGTGAACATGGGCATCAGCGCGTCGCTGGAAAAGAACGCGATTGACGATGCGGCGAAGGACCTCGCGTTGATTACCGGCCGCAAGGCGGTGGTCAGCAAGTCGCGCCACAGCATCGCGAATTTCAAGCTGCGCGAAGGCATGCCCATCGGCTGCCGCGTTACGCTGCGCCGCGACGCGATGTATGAATTTTTCGACCGTCTGATTGCCACCGCGCTGCCGCGCATTCGTGACTTTCGCGGGTTGTCGCCGCGCAAGTTCGACGGGCGTGGCAATTACACGTTCGGCATTGCGGAACAGACAATTTTCCCGGAGATCGAACTGGACAAAATCAAGCGGACGCAGGGAATGGACGTCACGGTTGTGACCAGCGCGCGCAACGACGCGGAGGCGCTGGATTTGCTGAAACTCATGGGTTTCCCGCTGGCGGATGCGAAGGAAGCGCCGGCCAAAGACACGGCCAAAGATGACGCCATGGAAGCGGGCAAGGAAGCCGCCAAAGCAGCGGCATTGGAACTGGCCAAGGCAGAAGCAGCCAAAAAGGCGGCCCGAGACGCGGCCAGGGAAGCCGCCAAAGAATAAACGAATTTATGGCCAAGAAAGCATGGATTGAGCGCAACAAGCGCAAAGCTGAAACGGTAAAAAAATACGCCGCGATCCGCGCGGAATTGAAAGCCAAGCGCGACTACGCCGGCCTCTCAAAGCTGCCGCGCAACGCCAGCCCAACGCGGCTGGTGAACCGTTGCTCGGCCAGCGGCCGGCGTCGCGGTTATCTGCGCAAGTTCGCCGCGTCGCGCCTCACCTTCCGGGAGGCCGCGTTGAACGGTTTGATTCCCGGCGTTGTGAAAGCCAGTTGGTAAATTTATGACCGATCCGATTTCTGACATGTTGACCCGCATCCGCAATGCCGGTCGTGCCTTGCTGCCGACGGTGGAAATGCCGCATTCGCGGATGAAGGAAAGTCTGGCGAACATCTTGAAGAAGGAAGGCTACGTCGCGGATGTGTCCGTTGAGGCCGGCCTGCCCAAAAAGCTCAAGCTCAAGCTAAAGTATCAGGGCAAAAAGACCGTGATCGAAGGGTTGCGCCGCATCAGCAAACCGGGTCTGCGCCATTATGTCGGCGCGACGGAAATCCCGCGCGTGCTCAGCGGCATGGGGGTGTCGGTGATTTCCACCCCGGAAGGCGTGATGACCGGCACGGAGGCGCGCAAGAAAAACCTCGGCGGCGAATTGCTCTGTTACGTCTGGTAAAAATTTGATTTATGTCGCGCATTGGAAAACAACCGATTGCCATTCCTCCCAAGGTGAAGGTGGAGGTGAAGGGACAGAAAATTTTGGTCGAAGGCCCGAAGGGCAAGCTCGACTGGGAATTGCCGAAGCGCACCAGCCTCAAGGTGGTGGACGGTAAAATCGTCGTCAGCCGCAAAGGCGACGACGCGCAGGCCAAGGCGTTGCACGGCCTGAGCCGCGCCCTCGTCAACAACATGGTCAAGGGCGTGACCGATGGCTTCGTCAAAAAGCTCGAAATTCAGGGCGTCGGCTTCAAAGCCGCCGTTCAAGGCAAGGTGGTGAACCTCGCGCTCGGTTTTTCGCATCCCATTAACTACGCGATTCCCGACCAGATCAAGGTGACCGTCGAGGAAAACACCAAGCTGACCATCGAAGGGCCGGACAAAAGGGTTGTCGGGCAGGTTGCCGCCG
>DLMG01000075.1:4490-5369 GCA_002479245.1 Verrucomicrobia subdivision 3 bacterium UBA7542
CACGTCCAGCGCAAGGAAGGCAAGACCGTCCAATAAAAATTGATTTTAGTTCACGGCCAAATCCGTGACGCATTGAAATGAGAACGGAAAAGAAGCATCAGTTGAAGCAGCTCCGCAAATGGCGGATACGCAACAAACTCAGCGGCACGAAGGATCGTCCGCGCATGAGCGTCTGCTTCACCAACGAAAACATCCACGTCCAGTTCATTGACGATGACGCGGGCGTGACGCTCGCGGCGGCTTCAACGACGGGCAAGGCCGTGCCCGACCGTGACAAGCTTGCGGCCAATGTGGCCGGCGCCAAAGTCATCGGCAAGCTGGCGGCGGAAGCCGCGCTTGCCCAGGGCATCAAGACCGTCGTTTTTGATCGCGGTGGCGCCCGTTATCACCGGTCTCAGAGCAAAGGCAAGGATGGCAAGCCGATAACGGTGTTGGGCAAACTGGCGACCCTGGCCGAAGCCGCGCGTAACGCGGGTTTGAAATTCTAAACAACGGAGATAGAAAACTGTGGCAGACATCACCAAAACCAAAGCCGAAGAACGAGTGCCCCGCGGCGGGCGCGGGCGTCGCAACAAACCCCCCGGCGAAGCGCCGGAACTCACATTGGAGGGACAGGAGTCCCAGGAATTGACCGAGAAGGTTGTGTTCATCAACCGATCTTCAAAGGTCGTCAAAGGCGGACGCCGTTTCAATTTCAGCGCGCTGATTGTCGTCGGCGACAAGCGGGGCCGCGTCGGAGTTGGGCTGGGCAAAGCCAGCGAAGTGGCGGACGCGATTCGTCGCGGCGGCGAACTTGCCCGCAGTCAGATGGTTTCGGTGTCGCTCAAAGACGCGACGGTTCCGCATGAAGTTTTCTGCGCGTACGGCGGCGCAAAAATC
>DLMG01000248.1:0-3176 GCA_002479245.1 Verrucomicrobia subdivision 3 bacterium UBA7542
GCGGCAATTTTGGAGAGTGTGTTCGCATGAAGAAGACCATCGGTAAAAAAGTGACGAAGAAAACCACCCGCCCGGCGGCGGCGAAGCCCGTAGCCACGGCCAGCGCGCCCGCCAAGGTGCGCGTCGCCACCATGTGGCTGAGCGGCTGCTCGGGCTGCCACATGTCGTTCCTAGACCTCGACGAACGCCTGGTGGACCTGGTGAAGCTGATTGACATCCTGTTCAGCCCCATCGTGGACACCAAGGTGAAGGACATGCCGCAGGTGGACGTCGGCATTGTCGAGGGCTGCGTGAACAACACCGACCAGGAACACGAATTGAAGATGATGCGCGACCGCTGCAAGATTCTCATCGCGCTTGGCGACTGCGCCTGCACCGGCAACATCCCGGCCATCCGCAACCAGTTTCAATTGAAAGACTGCCTGGCGCGCGCCTACGAGCAGGCCGAAAGCAACCGCATCAGTTGCATCCCCAACGATCCCCTCGTGCCGCGGCTGTACCCGAAGGCGCGGCCATTGCAGGAGGTGGTGAAGGTGGACCTCCACATCCCCGGCTGCCCGCCGGACGCCGACGTGATCTGGTATGCGCTGACAGAATTGCTGGCCGGCCGCACGCCGCAGTGGAACGAGAAGAATTTGAGGTACGACTGACATGACAACCAAGACCATCACCATCAACCCGGTGACCCGCATCGAGGGTCACGCTAAGATCACCATCCATCTCGACAGCCGGGGCGAGGTGGACGACGCACGTTTCCACGTCGTGGAGTTTCGCGGGTTTGAAAAGTTCTGCGAAGGCCGGCATTTCACCGAGATGCCGCAAATCACCCCGCGCGTCTGCGGCATCTGCCCCGTCAGCCATTTGCTCGCCAGCGCCAAGGCCTGCGACGCCATCGTCGGCCGCGAGATTCCACAAACGGCGAAAATGCTGCGTGAACTGATGCACATGGGCCAGATCATCCAGTCCCACGCGCTCAGCTTCTTCCATCTCAGCGCGCCCGACCTGCTGCTCGGGTTCGATGCCGACCCGGCCATCCGCAACATCGTCGGCCTCATCCGGCAGCAGCCCGACATTGCCGTCAAGGGCGTGCGGCTGCGCAAGTTCGGCCAGGAACTGATCAAGCTCGTCGGCGGACGCAAGATTCACGCGGATTTCACGGTGCCCGGCGGCGTGAACAAGGTGCTCACTACCGCCCAACGCGACGAAATCCTTAAGGGCCTGCCCGAGGCGTTCGGACACGCGAAATTCGCGCTCGATTTGCTCAAGAGCTACCAAAAAGCCCACCACGACGAGGTCGAAAACTTTGCCAGCTTCGATTCCAATTACATGGGCCTCGTCCAGCCCGACGGCGCGCTGGAGTTGTACGACGGCAACCTGCGCTTCTGCAACGCCGGTGGCGAAATTGTGCACGACCAGGTTCCTCCGTCGAATTACCTCGACTACATCAGCGAGGCGGTCGAGCCGTGGTCGTACATGAAGTTCCCCTTCATCTCGGCGCTCGGCTATCCGCAAGGCATGTATCGCGTGGGGCCGCTCGCGCGCCTGAACGCCTGCAGCCGCATTGCCACGCCGCTGGCCGACGTGGAGTTGAAGGTCTGGCGCGCCAAAGGCCGCGTGCAGGCCAGTTCGTTCTACTATCATTGGGCGCGGCTCATCGAGGTGCTGTACGGACTCGAACGCGCGCAGCAATTGCTGGAAAGCGCCGACATCACCAGCACCGACATCCTGGTGCCGAACGAGCCGACCTGCCGGGAAGGCGTGGGCGTGATTGAAGCGCCGCGCGGCACGTTGATTCATCATTATTGGGTGGACGCCGATGGCCGGATTGAGAAGGCCAACCTGATTGTCGCCACCGGCCACAACAACCTGGCGATGAACCGCGGCGTGCAGGCCATTGCTCGGAAATACGTCAAGGCGAAGAAACTCAAGGAAGGCATGCTCAACCGCGTCGAGGCGGTCATTCGCTGTTACGACCCCTGCCTGAGCTGCGCCACCCACGCCGTGGGCCAGATGCCGATGCGCGTCGAACTGGTGGACGCCAGCGGGCAGGTGTTGCAAACCCTGCAGCGCGACAGCACAATCTGACGGGGTAATGGAGTGGTGGAGTATTGGAGTACTGGGTTTTCAGCACTCCACCACTCCAGTACTCCAACACTCCGTTTCTTGTGACCACACTCATCATCGGCTACGGCAACCAGAGCCGCCGCGACGACGGCGTCGGCTGGTTCGTTCTCGAACAACTGGCCGCGCTGGACCTCCCCAACGTGGAAATGGAGACCAGCCAACAGCTTGAAGTCGAGGCCGCGGAGACCATCAGCCGCTTCGACGCCGTCATCTTCGTGGACGCCGCGATTCCCGAAGCGCCGGAGCCGGTCCAACGCACCGTCGTCACCCCAAACTTCCAAAGCCACGCCGTGGCCCATTACCTGACGCCGGCTGACGTGCTGTCGCTGTGCAAAACACTCTACCACCGGGAGCCGAAGGCCATCCTGTTCAGCATCCGCGGCCGCGATTTCAATTTCGGCACGACCCTCTCGCCGGAAGTCGAACAAGCCGCGCGCGAAGTTGTGAAGCAAATCGTCGAAATCATCCGCAGCGCCAGCGTGTAATCGTCCTCGCTTGCCGCGGCGGCTTGTCTCGGCGTAGTCCCGCAATGCGAGACGAAGACGGAAGCGCAGCGAAGACGGGTCCTCGAACTCAATAGAATTAACCACGGCTTGTCGCGCCAGCTTGTCGCGTCGAAGCGTGACGAAGACGGAAGCCTTGTGCCGGCGGAATGGACACGGCGAAGGTGGAAGCCTTTTACGCGAACTCACCGCGTGGCGCGCAGCGCTTTACGCGGATTACCACAAGACGTGAGGCGGATCAACCGTGGTGCTGAGGCTGCAAGTGATCTGAGGAATGGCACCTATTGTGCCTATAATGTAGGAGCCGCCCGCCGGACAACTGGGAATGCTGCTGCTGGAGTTTAGCTTGAGATAGGGCGTCAGATCATCTGTCAAGCTGGGAGCAGGGTCCCCCGTCTTTTTCCCTTTTTCCAGCGCCCATTCAGTGACTGAACCATCAATCTGATGCATGTTGTTAATGCAAGCATTCGCTTGTGATGTTGAGCGGGCCCTCACAAGGTTGGGAATGGCAATCGCCGCCAACAGACCGATAATGGCCACCACAATCAT
>DLMG01000248.1:3279-5681 GCA_002479245.1 Verrucomicrobia subdivision 3 bacterium UBA7542
AAACGCCCCAAAAGGCTTCACAATCTGTGGCACCATGACCCAAAATCCAGTCTTTATTGGCCCTTTTTAAGCGATCACTTTTATCAGCGGTTGCTGTTGCGATTCCTTTCGCCGAAGGCGAGTCCCTTGGCGCGGCGACTTGTCTCGGCGAATTACGCAGCAACGAGATCCGCTTCCAGCGGCTTGCCTTTCTTGAATTTGCTCACGCCCATGACACTGAAACCGATGACATGGCCTTGCACATCCACGCGTTCCATTACGGCGTCATGCTTGGTTTCCTTCTCGTAACCGGCGGCGTCCGAAAAGCGGACTTCAAGGAAATCCGCTTCCGCGTCGAACCAGACTTTTATTTTATCGGCCATAAATCTTTTCCAGCTTTCGGTTTGTCGGTCAGGTAGGCCGTGACCACAAACGCATCGTTCTCCTCATACTTACCCATGCAGTTTCGACCGCACGCGTAAAAGGCGTTCTTTGCCTCACGCGGTGAACATCGTAAGCCGCGGGGAAGGTTAAAGAAAGGCTAAAAGCTAAAGGCTGAAGGCTTCCACCGTCGTCGCGCGTGCGGGACTATGGTGGACAGGGAAGGATGAAGGAACGCAAGTCGGAAGCATGATGCCGGGCCGGAGGCCGGTGCTCCGGGCGGCGGGCCACGTAAAAGGTTTTGTCTCACGTGGCGGGGGATGAAATTCCATTGCAATGTGGCTTGCGGTTGAATCCGTGCTTCGCCGATAATATCATGTTTCTGAAAGACGGCTGAACCGCGGGGAAGATCAAGAAAGTTGAAGGTTGAGACTTGATGGTCGAGAGAATTTTGGTGCGAAGATCCCTGTTTTCACAGGTGGTTCCCGGCTGCCTGCTGCTGGCGTGGTTTGCCGGCAGCGGCTGCTCCATTCATCGCTATGCCCTGAACAAGGCGTCCGATGCCGTGGCCCAAAGCGGCGCCACTTATGCCAGCGATGATGATCCCGAGCTGGTCAAGGCCGCGGCGCCGTTCGGCCTGAAACTCACGGAAAGTCTGCTGGCGGAGAACCCGCAGCATCTGGGTCTGCTGACTTCGGCGGCCAGCGGATTTACCCAGTATGCCTATGCCTTTGTGCAGGAGGAAGCCGACGAGGTGGAACCGCAGGATTTCGCCGCCGCCGAGGCGATGCGGGCGCGAGCCCGGCGTCTCTACCTGCGCGCCCAGGGATACGGCTTGCGCGGTCTGGAAGTGAAGCACCCCGGCTTCGGGAAGGCTTTGCTGGCCAATCCCAAGGCAACCGTCCGCACGGCCACGAAACCGGATGTGCCGCTGCTCTATTGGACGGCGGCAGCGTGGGCTTCGGCGATTTCCCTTTCCAAGGACAAACCCGAACTCGTCGGACAGATTCCGGCCATGGAAGCATTGATGGACCGGGCGCTGGAGCTGGACGAGAGCTACGGCCATGGCTCGATTCACACCTTCATGATTTCTTACGAGATGAGCCGGGCGGGCGCGGCCGGCGATCCAGCGGCGCGCGCCCGCAAACATTTCGAACGCGCCATGGCTCTGGCCAAGGGAACCGACGCCTCGCCGCTGGTCGCTTTGGCGGAGGCGGTGACCATTCAAAAACAGGACGTGAAGGAATTTGAATCGCTGCTGAACCGGGCATTGGCTGTCAATCCTGATGCCAATCCGGACCTCCGGCTGCTGAATACCGTGATGCAGCGCCGGGCGCGCTGGCTCCTGTCACGCGAGTCAGAATTATTTTTGGTCGAATCAAAATGAACAATAGAATCCACCTCATAAACCGGAGTGCGCCCGTCCCGGGCGCAGCGACAACCGAAGACTGGAAGCCATCGGACCAATCCGAAACGCTGGATTTGTGGACATTGCTGCGCCCGAGGACGGGCGCACTCCATCGTCACCGGAGGTTACCGCATATTTGTGAGATCGGTTCCAGACTTGTTCAATCCGCATCGGTGGCGCTGGTTTTAGGGTTCCTCATTCCGGTAAATCACGCGGTGGGCGCCGAACCGGTGAAGGTGCGGATGGGGACGCTGGCCCCGAAAGGCTCGTCCTACACCAAACATCTTCAAGCCATGGGCGAACAATGGCGCTCGGCGCCGGGCGGCGGTGTGCAACTGACGATTTACCCCGATGGCACCATGGGCAGCGAGGCCGACATGGTGCGCCGCATGCGCCTGGGCCAGTTGCAGGCCGCGATGGTGACGACCACGGGCCTCACGGAGATTGAGCCGGCGGTGGCCGGGCTCCAAACCATCCCCAAGGCCTTTCGCACACTGGAGGAGGTGGATTACATCGGCGAGAAATTGCAGCCGATGCTCGAAAAACGTCTGGAAGCAAAAGGCTTCGTCGTGCTCTTCTGGTCCGATACCGGCTTCGTCCGCTTCTTCTCCAAGCAACCCATGGTTTCGCCCGA
>DLMG01000248.1:5767-7419 GCA_002479245.1 Verrucomicrobia subdivision 3 bacterium UBA7542
GCTGTTCATCTCCGCCAACCGTCCCGCCGAATTGGAGCTTTATCACTCGGTCGGCTGCAATGCCGTCCCGCTGGAAGTCGCCGACATTCTGCCCGGCCTCGAGACGGGATTAATTGATTGCTTGTGCCTGCCGCCGACGTTCGCCCTGGCCACTCAAGTTGACTCGGCCGCTCCCAATATGCTCGACATGAACTGGGTGCCGCTGGTCGGCGCCGCCATCATCAATAAAAAAACCTGGGACAGCCTTTCGCCCGAGGCTCAGGAAGCCCTGCGCAAATCAGCCCGGGAAGCCGGCAAACTCATCAAGGCCGACGGTCGGCGCGAAAACGTGGAATCCATTGAGGCGATGCGCAAACGCGGACTGAAAATCCACACGTTGACGCCGGAACTCGACGCCGAATGGGATCGGACAGTCGAGAATGCGTGGCCCAAGATTCGCGGGACGGTTGTTCCCGCCGACATCTTTGACGAGGTCATGAGCCAGTTGAAAACATTCCGCGCCGCGCAAGAAGGAGCCGGGAAGTGACCAGCGAAACGCCCGTTGCAGTTTCCCAACTGGTCGAACCGGTCCGGGAGCCGGCCGGCCGCTTGCGCTGGCTCTGGCAGGCCGAGAATTTTTTTCTCGCGCTGACCCTGGCTGCCCTGACGATTCTGCCGCTCACCGAAATCGTCGGACGCAAACTGTTCCACGGCGGACTCAACGGCGCGCCGGCCCTGCAACAGCATCTGGTTTTGATCATCGGCCTGTTGGGCGGCATGGTTGCCGCGCGCGACCGCCGTCTGCTCAGCCTCTCCACGCTGACCAATTTTCTCACCGGCCGCTGGCAGACGTTCGCGCGCGTCTTCAGCAGCGCCTTTGCCGCGGGCATCACCGTTTTTCTCTGTCTGGCGGCGCTGCAACTGGTGCAGTCGGAAAAAGGGGACGGCAAAATTCTGGCCTATGGAATTCCGGTGTGGACCGTTCAACTCATCATGCCGGTGGGCTTTGGCGTCATTGCGCTGCGGCTGTTATGGCACGCGGCGGATGCCTGGCGCGGACGGCTGGTCGCGTTGCTGGTGGCCGGAAGCATGATTTGGATCGGGTTTCATCCGCCACTGTCACCCGCCCAACTGGTGGTGCCCGGATTGGTGGCCTTGCTGGCGGCGGTGGTGCTCGGCGCGCCCATCTTTGTCATGCTCGGCGGCGCGGCCCTGATTTTATTTTGGGGTGAAGACATACCCATCGCCTCGATTTCGTTGACGCACTATTCGATGGTGACCAACCCCACGCTGCCGACGCTCCCGCTGTTCACGCTGGCCGGTTATTTTCTCGCTGAAGGCGGGGCATCCAAACGGCTGATCCGGGTTTTCCAGGCGTTGTTGGGACAATTCCGCGGCGGCCCGGCCATTGTCACCGTCCTGGCGTGCGCGTTTTTCTCTTCCTTCACCGGCGCTTCGGGCGTGACCATTCTCGCGCTGGGCGGACTGCTCATGCCGGTGTTGATGGGCGCGGGTTATTCCGAACGTTCCACCCTGGGAATGCTCACCGGTTCGGGCGGCCTGGGGCTGCTGTTTCCGCCTTCGCTCCCGCTGATTCTTTTCGCCATCGTCGCCAGTTCCAACGCCACGGGTGCCGGCGTGACCATTGAAAAAATGTTTCTCGCCGGCCTTGG
>DLMG01000248.1:7504-10438 GCA_002479245.1 Verrucomicrobia subdivision 3 bacterium UBA7542
TGGCTGGGCATGCGCCTGGGACCAAAAGACACCGGCATCCACCGCGACTTCGACCAGGGCGAGGCGGGACGCGCGGTCTGGGCGGCCAAATGGGAATTGCTCCTGCCGCTCGTCGCGCTGGTCGCGCTCTTTGGCGGATTCGCCACCCCGGTGGAAGCCGCGGCCGTCACCGCCTTTTATGCGTTTGTCGTTGAGACCTTTTTCTATCGCGACTTCAAAGGACCACGGGAAATTTCGCGCGTCATGGCCGAGTGCGGATTGCTGGTGGGCGGTGTGCTGCTCATTTTGGGCGTGGCCCTGGGATTCACCAATTACCTGATTGACGCCCAGATTCCCAGCCGCGCGGTGGAATGGGTCACCGGAACGGTGCATTCGAAGTATGCCTTCCTCCTCGCGCTGAACCTGTGTCTGCTGATGGTGGGTTGTGTGATGGACATGTATTCCGCGATTGTGGTGGTGGTCCCCATCATCGTGCCGCTGGGAATCGCCTACGGCATAGACCCCGTTCACCTGGGGATCATTTTCCTGGCCAACCTGGAACTGGGGCTGTTGACCCCGACCGCCGGCATCAACATCTTTCTTTCATCCTATCGTTTTGGAAAACCGGTCTTGCAAGTTTCGCGCGCCGTCATCCCCATGCAATGCGTCCTCATCGTTGGCCTGCTGTTAATCACCTATATTCCCGCCCTGACCACCTTCCTGCCACGCTGGTTGGGACATTAAAGTGAATTTTGGATGTTGGATGTTCGATGTCCGATGTTGGATGTTGGATGTTCGATGTTCAATGTTCGATGTTCAATGTTCGATGTTCAATGTTCGATGTTCAATGTTCGATGTTGGATGTTGGGCGTAAAGTCCCGTGGGGGCCACGCTTCTTTACAAAGATGCCTGCTCGCGCGATGGCGGAGTTGAAAGTTTCCCTTCCTCCTCGTTCCTTGGCGCGGCGACTTGTCTCGGCGAAGCAGTGCGAAGACGGAAGTGTAACAAAGACGGCGCGTTCTCGCCTGCCCGCCGTAGCCAGGCGAAGGCGGGTCCTCGATATGGCGTCTGGGAATGCCTGCTCGGGCGATAGCGGAGTTGAATGCTCGCCCTGCATAGCCCCTGTCCACCATAGCTTTGGCGAAGGCGGGTTCGATGTTTGGGGTTCCACTCAACTCTCAACCCTCAACCTTCAACTTCCCATATCCAACGGACTTTTCACCCCAAGGCCGGGTTTTTGCATGACATGCGTGACTATTTCGGCTTGGGAAGCCGAAATAGGAATTTGCCGAAGGCAAAGGCCCGCGAGGGCCGAGACGCCGGGCGGGCGGCGAGTCAATATTTGCGTCGTCGCCTCAACCATCCAGAGGACTACGGACGCCTAAACCTGGTTTGGCCATGACGTGGGTATAGATTTGTGTGGTGCTGACATCCTTATGCCCGAGTAAATCCTGAACCGTGCGGATGTCCGTTCCACCTTCGAGCAAATGCGTCGCAAAACTGTGACGCAACACATGCGGCGTCACCGCTTTGCACACACCGGCCACCCGTGCCGCCGCCTTCACGGCCCGTTGCACACTCATCGCGTTGACGTGATGCCTTCCTCGCTGACCGCTCTCCGGGTCCACCGAGATCATCTTGGATGGAAACACCCATTGCCAGATCCATTCCTGGTTCGCCTTGGGAAATTTCACCCGCAATGCCCCCGGCAGCCAAACCCGCCCCAGACCCGCTTTCAAGTCCCGCTGATGCAATCCTTCCACACGCTTCAGATGTGCCGTGAGTGGAACCCGCAACGATTCCGGCAATACTGTCACCCGGTCTTTGAAACCCTTACCATCCTGGATTAAAATTTGCCCGCGTTCAAAATCCACGTCCTTGATTCGCAACCGCAAACCCTCCATCAATCGCATTCCGGTGCCATACAGCAGCCGGGCGATCAACCCGAAGGTCCCGTCCATCGTCTCGAACAATCGTGTCACCTCCGCCCGGCTCAATACCACGGGGATGCGGGGCAGCCGATGCGGCCTTTCAATATTTCCCAATGGATCGAACGGCTGGTGCAAGACCTCGCGATAAAGGAAAACCAAGGCATTCAAAGCCTGATTTTGGGAGGACACTGCCACATTTCTGGTCTTGGCCAAATGCGTCAGGAACGCTTCCACCTCGGCTTTGCCCATTTCGCGCGGATGACGTTTATGATGAAAGAAGATGAACTGCCGCATCCAGTTCCAGTAAGCCGACTCCGTGCGCAAGGAAAATTGCTTAAACCGCATGACCTCATGCACTTGCTCCCGCAGCCGTAGTTTGGGATTGGGAATGAGACTCCCCAGCGGTTGGAATGTGGTATTTGCCGACGCCATATTTCACCAATTTATTATGCAAATCCGGCTGGACAAGCCAGATAAATTGTATTAGGGAACAACTTGTGAACCGGAATATACAACAATTTTGTTGCATACTTACTAGTTAGGCCACTTCGCACCACACACATTATGAACATTGACCTCACATCCCTGAACCTGCTTGAGAAGTTCATTGTCGAGCACGGCTCGGCAGCCGTCATGCAAGTCCACATCAATTTTTTGCGCGAGCAGCTTACGGCTCTTGACCGTCAGATGACGGAGTTGAAGACAGAGGCATTTAACCTCAAGGCGACGAATAAGAACCTGACACTCCAACTTCAGCAGAGTGAGTCCAAGATTCGTCAGCTTCAGCCAGTTGGGTTGCACCCATTCGCCGGAGTTCTTTGGAAGCCATCCGGCGGAGGGTTTGAGCGCACGCCATATTGTCCGCAATGCGCCAGCCATCCAGTCATGTTTGGTCAGCCACCGATGGGCGGCGATCCGATGCTTTGGCAGTGTTCTGTCTGTGGGTTCACAGCAGATTTTTCCGGCAGACCTCGATAATTTATTTATGAGTTCGACCAGTGGCCTAACGAACAAAGATAGCATT
>DLMG01000249.1 GCA_002479245.1 Verrucomicrobia subdivision 3 bacterium UBA7542
TTCGGTTGAAGTTTCACGGTCTAGTTCCGTTTGGTTTTTGACATTAGATGCTTGTAAAAAGCCGTTGTCAATGCCAATTATTGGTTAATGAATGTTCAACCACCCATCGGCGAAAGGCTGCATCGGCCATTGGAACGGCTGGTGCCCAATCCCAAGCTTAAATTCATGGAGCAGTGCCGGGAGGTGATGCGGTTTCACCGGCTGGCGCTGCGCACGGAGGAGGCGTATTTGCAGTGGATCAAGCGGTTCATTTTTTTCCACGGCAAGCGGCATCCCAAAGAGATGGGGGAGCCGGAGGTGCAGGCGTTTCTGACGCATCTGGCGGCGGACCGGCTGGTGGCGGCCAGCACGCAAAACCAAGCGTTGGGGGCGTTGTTGTTCATGTATCAAAAGGTGCTGGGGCGGGATCTGGAATTTATGGAGGGGTTCGAGCGGGCGCAGCGGCGGCAGCGGGTGCCGGTGGTATTAAGCCGCGAGGAAGTGCAGCGGTTGTTGACGGCGGTGCCGGAGAAATACCGGTTGTTCTGCCAGTTGCTTTACGGAACGGGGATGCGGTTGATGGAGGGCTTGCGGTTGCGGATCAAGGATGTGGATTTTGCGCGGAACCAGATTGTGATCCATGATGGCAAGGGAGAGAAGGACCGGGTGACGATGTTGCCGGAGTCCTTGCGGAGGGCCATAGCGGAACAACTTAAGCGGGTAAAATTATTGCATGAAAAGGACCTGGCGGCGGGTTTGGGAACGGTCTGGCTGCCGGGGGCTTTGACGGTGAAGTATCCGGGGGCGGAACGGGAATGGGTGTGGCAATGGGTGTTTCCCGCGTCGGGATTATCAAACGATCCGCGGGCAAGCAACAGCTCGACACCTCACCCCGGCCCTCTCCCCGGTCGAGGCGGAGAGGGTGAAGTACGATTGGTTAAGAAACTGAAGTCCCTGCTGAAATAAAGAACCGTGCTTTGGGGTTGAAGTTGGGGGCCTCTCCCGCACTGCGGGATCCGCCCTCCGAATGCCGGGCTGTCTAGCTCGACAGCGCGCCTTCAGCGGCGGCCGTTTGATTGAAGACGAGTTTCTCCTTGTCGGAAGTGACGATGATTGGCTCGCCGGTATGCAAATTGCCCTTGAGAATTTNNCCCCGGTCGAGGCGGAGAGGGAGGAATTTTGCGGCGGCATCATTTAAATGAGACGAGTGTGCAACGGGTGATGAAGGCGGCGGTGGCGGTGGCGCGGATTGACAAGCGGGCAAGCTGCCACACGTTGCGGCATTCGTTCGCGACGCATCTTTTGGAGAATGGCTATGATATTCGGACGGTGCAGGAATTGCTCGGACATAAGGATGTGAGCACGACACAAATCTACACGCACGTGATGCAGAAGCCTGGAATAGGCGTCCGTAGTCCTCTGGATGGTTGAGGCGACGACGCAAATATTGACTCGCCGCCCGCCCGGCGGCTCGGCCCTCGCGGGCCTTTGCCTTCGGCAAATTCCTATTCCGGCCACCCTCGTCGGAATAGTCACGCACGTGATGCAGAAGCCTGGCATTGGGGTGAAAAGTCCGTTGGATATGGGAAGTTGAAGGTTGAGGGTTGAGAGTTGAGTGGAACCCCAAACATCGAACCCTCCTTCGCCAAGGCTACGGCGGATCGGGGTGTCTGGGAGATGGAGGAACACGGGGGAAAAGAGCCGGCGGGACGCCGGTGCTCCCAAGGGGTGAAAACATCCAACATCGAACATCGAACATCCAACAACCAACTCCGAGAACAGACAGGCAAGATGCCTGTGCCACCTTGGGAGCCGGCTGAAGCCGGGACATCGAACATCCAACATCCGCAAAACCCTGGTCAAGGCTGGTTGAACCTTGCACAGCTTCGAGCGGCTCTTCAAACCAGGATCAGGCCGGGGTGGCTGCCGGTGAGGCTCCGGCCGCCCTCAGGCGTGACCAGATAAGTGTTTTCCGTCCCCACCATTCCCACGCCCGGCACACCCTTCTTCGGTTCGAGTGCCAGCACCATCCCCCCGGCCAGTGGTTCGTCAAAACCTTCGGCAATCACCGGCGGTTCATCAATCTGCAAACCCACCCCGTGCCCGAGAAAATTCGCCCGCCGATTGCCAAAGCCCATGAAATTCTCCAGAAATTCCGGGTCGAGACTTTCCATGGTCCGGGCATAAATCTCCGCCGGGATCGCTCCGGATTTCAGCAACGATGCCAGCCGGTGCTCGAGTTCCACGCAACGCCGGTGGACCGTAATCACCCCATCCGCCAGCGGCCGGCCAAACATATAAACCATCGTCTTGTCGGTGTGATAGCCATCCACGGCACAGCCGACGTCCACGAACACGAGGTCGCCCTTTTGGAGCTTGCGGTCGCGGCTGCCCAGCACCGGCGCGGCGGGGCCGATGCCCACGCACCCGCCCGGCCCGTCAAAGCTCGTCGGATAAATGGAATTTTCCCCGAAGCCCAACTGCGCCACGGCGATGTCCACGTTGAACATGCCAAAGCGCACGATTCCCTGATGCCCCTCGCGCACCAGGAGGGAATAAAGTTCACAGGCTAATTCCGCCTCGCTCATTCCCTCGCGCAACATCGTCGGCACGCTGTCTTCCATGATGCGCCGGTGGATCGCGCCACACCGTTCCATGATGGCCAGTTCGTACGGACTCTTGACCGCCCGCACCCGGGCGATAAGCGCATCGAGCGACGCCACCTCCTGGCAGGCGAAATGTTTCCGGAACCGCTGAACCAACGCGAGCGGAACCAGCTCGGTTTCGAGGTGAATGACCTGCCGTGCCGCAACCGGCGGCACCGCGGGGACGGCATCGCGGAAGCTTTTCATGGGGCGGATGTCGGGAAAGAGCGATTCGGTGCCGGCCCGCTCAAAACTTCGGCGCACCCAGAACACCGGCTCACCGTCGCGTGGAACCAGCAGCAACCCGTCCTGCATCGTGCCGGTGAAATAGTATTGATTGACCCGGCCAAAAATCGCGGCCAGCTCCCAACGGGGATGCTCCGCGTCCATCCGCGCCCGGAAGCGCTTCATCCGGTCGGTCAACTCTGAGAGTGGAACTTTGGTTGTCATGCCATTGCCGGCACCATTATGCGGCCTGGCAAGCCGGGGAAAAGAAAAAGAAAGCGGCGCGGGTGTTGGTGGGCGCAACTTAATCCGCCATTTTTCTCCCTCTCACAAAGGAGGAGGGTCGGGGCGAGGAGGCCGATTATTCAAGCTCAAATCCCCTCGCCCCAGCCCTCTCCATGAACCTCCTGGGAGCGCCGGCGTCTCGCCGGCTAGTCGGGAGCCGAAATTCAGAACTCGCCGGCGAGACGCCAGCGCTCCCAGGAATTATGCCCCGGTTCAGGGGTTCAAAGCGTGGTATTTCGATTCGGCGAAACCTCTCCCCGCTCGGGCGGGGAGAGGGAGTCGGCGGCAGCGCCAAGTTACGCCCGGTGTTGGTTGCAAGTTGAAACTGTAAACTGTATTTGGAGCGCGGCTGTCCCAGTCGAAGCAGATCAAAAGCCAGGGTACGTTTGCCTCGATTTCACCGCGTTTTTTGCGGCGCTGGTTTTCAGGCGAAGAACCACCGGGCTGGGCGTGCTGGAGAATTACGCGGTTTTGCCAACAAAAACGCATCATTTGCACCTGCTTTTTAGCCCGTATCCGGCGCCCGGCGGATTGGACAGGTGATTATTGCCAGTCCGCGTAAAAATTTTGCCAATTTTTGGCAAAGTGCTTGACAGAAAAATTTTATTGGCTAAGTTCAAACGCAGTGGTGAGTCAACTGTCAAACTTGAAACTGAACAGTCTAAACAGTCTATGGACATACATCATCCCTTCCTGAGTGAATTCCCTCAACATCGCGAAACCGTCCGGCACCTGCGCCTGAGCGACAACAAATTCCGTGAGATGTTTGAGGAATACCACCAGTTGGACGACGCCATCTGCCGCATCGAGGAGGAAATTGAGTTCGCCACCGACCAGGAAATTGACGAACTGAAGTTCAAGCGCGCCAAACTCAAGGACGCCCTCTATTCCGCAGTCAGCCGCGCCACGGTTGTGGCGTAATAAGCGTCAGGTTTTGCCGGCTTTGGCCGGCGCCGCCGATGGTCGCTAATGCGATTCGGCGGCGGCTTTCCGTTTCTTCGCCTCTTCAATCACCTTTTCCGCCGCGTCGCGCGGCATTTCCTCGTAATGGCTGAAATCCTCCGTATGCACGCCGCGTCCACCGGTCAGCGAGCGGAGATTGCTGGAATAGTGATAAAGGTCCTTCACCGGAACCTGCGCCTTGATCACCTGGAAACCGCCGTCGGTTTCAATGCCCTGGATCCGGCCGCGCCGGGAAGATAAATCACCCATCACCTTGCCCATGCAATCGTCTGGAATGTGAATTTCAATGTTGTTGATCGGCTCGAGCAGACACGGCCGCGCGGCGGTAAATGCCTCCTTGAACGCAAAGTAACCGGCGATTTGAAACGCAATGTCCTTCGAATCCACCGGGTGCATCTTGCCGTCGTAAAAATCAATCTTCACGTCCACCACGCGGCAACCGGCGAGGATGCCCTCAGTGCAGGCCTGGTTGACGCCCTTCTCGACGGACGGTACGAACACGCGGTCCACGTTCTGGCCGACCAGCGAGTTGGTGAACTCCAGGCCCGTGTCGCGCGGTTTCGGTTCGATGCGCATCCAGACCTCGGCAAATTGTCCGGAACCGCCGGTCTGCTTCTTGTGGCGGTATTTCGAGTCGCCCCTGGTCTTGATGGTTTCCCGATACCGCACGCGCGGCTCGGCCAAATCGACATGGACGTTGTGCCGGCGGCGCAACCGGTCGGCCACGACTTCCAGATGCAATTCGCCCTGCGCGGAGATGACGGTCTGGTGCAGTTCGGAATCCACGAAATAGAGGAAGGTTGGATCTTCCTCATGCAACGCGGCGAGGCCGGAGGCGATTTTGTCCTCCTCGCCCTTCACCTTGGCGACCAGCGACGCATGGATGTTGGGCTTGGGATAATCGACCTTCGACAGCGTCACGGCCTTCTTCGCGTGGCATAGCGTGTTGCCGGTGTGCGTGTCCTTGAGTTTGACGGCCGCGGCAATATCGCCGGGGCCAAGGGTGTGAACCGCCTCGCGGTTCTGGCCGTTGAGGAGGTAAATCTGCCCGATGCGCTCATTGACTTTGCGGTCGCTGTTGTACAAATCCATGCCGGTGGAGACCGACCCCGAATAGATGCGGAAGAACGACAGCTCGCCGAAATGCGCCTCGGACATGGTCTTGAAAATGTAAAGCACCGGTTCGGGATCGTCCAAGCCGACTTCGACTTCCGCGTCGTTGGCGTTGAGGGCCTTGACCTTCTTGCGGTCCACGGGCGACGAGCCGTATTTGGCGATGAAATCCATCAGGCGCGCGACGCCGATGTTGTTTTCCGCCGACGTGCAAAACAGCGGAATCAACTGTTCCTTTTGCACCGCCGCGTGAATGCCGGCGCGGAATTCCTCCTCCGACAGGCTGCCCTGCTCGAAAAACTTGTTCATCAATTCGTCGTCGGACTCGGCGATGTGTTCGATCAACTGGCGGTGCAATTCCCTGACCTTCGCCTCCCATTCGCCGGTGGCCGGCTCTTCCTTGTATTTGCCGCTGGAATCGGTCGCGTAGGTCACAATTTCATTGCGCAACACGTCCAGCATCCGGTTGAAGCCGGGGCCGGGATTCATCGGAATGCTCAACGGAAAGACGTGCCGGCCAAACCGCTCCTGCACCTGGCGCACCACCGCGTCGAAATCCACGTTCTCCTTGTCCACCCCGTTCACCACGATCATTTTCGGGATGCCGTAGCGGGTCGCGTAATTCCACACCCGGTCGGTACCGACGCCGATCCCGTGTTGCGCGTGAATCACCACCAGCGCGAAATCGCCGACGCGCAACGCGCCCAGTCCTTCGCTGATGAAGTCGAGGTAACCCGGCGTGTCAATGATGTTGAACTTTTTCCCCATCCACTCCGTGTGCAACAGCGAAGCGGAGACGGAAATCTGGCGGTTCTTTTCGCTGATGTGGTAATCCGACACCGTGGAACCGTCGGTGATGCGGCCCATGCGGGAGGTGACGCCGCCGCACATGAGCATGGCCTCGCAAAGCATTGTCTTGCCGGACGAAGCGTGGCCGACGACAGCGAAGTTACGGATGTCTGCCGGAGCGTAATTTTTCATAGTGGAATTTCTTTCAATTTGGAAACAGTGGAAACCGCAACTGCCCGCGACTCAAAGGAGCGCGGCCCGTTGGAAGACAAATGCAACTTTGCGAAAGCCCGTCGGGGACAGGCAACAATGGTTTGCATGCGCCATTTTATAACCGACCGGCCACCCCGCTGAAAAGCAAAGTTTGGCTTTATTGCATCAAATCTTGCCACGCTGCGCCCCGCCGCGGTCCCCCGATTTGACGGGCCGGATTTCCCCATCAAAGCCACCACCCAGCCTCCCTTCACCCATTTTTGGCAAAGACAGTGTAATTATTGGCTTGGATTTAAATATCTCTTGAATCAGCATCGTCTTCACAACACGGTGTGTCGGAATTAAATTGTCCATGGAAATGATATGAGTGCACAACAAATTCGAGTGGCCTGGATCCAGGGCGGTGCGGTCAAGTGCGAAATTCTCCCGCCGCTGCCATCGCGTATTTTTCGTCTGGTGCTCCTCGGAGCGCCGGGCGTGGGCAAGGGAACGCAGGCCGAATTGCTCTGCGAACGGCTGGGCACCTGCCACCTCTCCACCGGTGACATTTTCCGCGCCGCCAAAGGCCTCGCCGAGGGCGAGCGCAGCCCGGCACTGGAAGCCGCGCTCGGCTACATGAAACGCGGCGACCTGGTTCCCGACCAGACCGTGCTCGATCTTGTCCGCGAACGCACCAGTTGCCTCCGCTGCCGCAGCGGGTTTCTACTCGACGGATTTCCGCGCACGGTTGCGCAGGCGGAGGCTTTCGCCAAAATCATGGAGCAGGAGCAAATTCCGCTCGACGCCGTGTTGAATTACGATTTGCCCATCGAAAAAGTGGTCGCGCGCCTGAGCGGCCGGCGCACCTGCCTGAAATGCAAGGCGGTTTTCCATGTGACCGGGCGTCCGCCGCGCGTCGAGGGGATTTGCGATCATTGCGGGACAAAACTTCAGCAGCGCGAGGATGACCGGCCCGAAGCCGTCCGCGTGCGCATGGCGGTTTATGAAAAAAACACCAAGCCGCTGACCGACTTCTACCGGCAACGCGGCTTGCTGGTGACCATCGAGGCCGAGGGCACACCGGAGGAAATTTACCAGCGCACCCTCACCGCGCTGAGTTCCGCCGGGGGCGGCAAGCTGCGCCACCCGTTGCGGACCAACGCGGATTGACTTGAAACTTTTTGCATGTGGCCGGTGATTCTTCACCCGGCGCATCTCCCGGGCGTGTTGCTCAAAAGAACGGACACCTAAACCGGAGCGCGGGTTGTCCCAAGCCGCAGCCGCCGGGGACGCGAAACAACAAAAGTTCCCACGGTCACCACCCTTTCCCACCGGCTGCGGGTTGAGACAACCCGCGCTCCGGGATTTCGGCAACACGCCCTCCTCCCCAACCGCCGGGCAAGGAATGTGGGCATTTTGCCAAGAGTCGTGTAGTGACGGTTTCACCGCCGGTTTAACGTGCCAGTGAGAATCATGGAAGCAGCCAGTCAAAAACACTTGAACTCGACCGCCGCCAGACCATTCAACGGGAGAGAATGCATTGCGATTCCGGAGACGGCCTTCGGCTGCCCGCGCGATTTTCTCGACAATCGCTTTGTGTATGCGGTGATTTCGGCACGCGCCCACGGTTTGTCGCTGGGCGTGAACATGAGCCCGGACAAGCTGTGCAATTTCAACTGCCTCTATTGCGAGGTGGACCGCCAGACCCCGCCGCGCGAGGCGAAGCTGGACGTGGACGCGATGGCCGCCGAACTTCACAAAACGCTCACGTTCGTGCTGGCGGGAAAATTACATGAACGTCCGTTTTATTCCGCGCTGTCGGAGGAATTGTTCGCGCTGCGTCACGTGGCCTTGAGCGGCGACGGCGAACCGACCCTCGCGCCGAATTTTGCCGAGGTCGTTGAGTCCATCGTGCACATCCGGGCGCTGGGCGAATTTCCGTTCTTCAAAATCGTGCTGATTACGAATGCCACCGGGCTTGACCGGCCCCAGGTGCAGCAGGGGTTGAAA